>JBMFNL010000034.1:0-36422 GCA_049970175.1 Chloroflexia bacterium | reverse complement strand
AGGGGGAGTGGGGTGAGGGAAAAGGCCGCTTCCCGACAAACTTGGGACACACCCTGGTGAGAAACTTTTCTTGACAGCCCCCTGGGGCAGGAGTATAATTTGGCCCGAAAGGCGATGCTCTGGATCTCCGAGGAGGCCCGAGGTGCAGGAAAAGGAAGCCGTCCGGCAACGCATCGAGGAACTGCGCAGGGAGATCGAATTCCATAACTACCGCTATTACGTCCTCGACTCGCCGCTCATCAGCGACGCCGAGTACGACCGCCTCTACCGCGAACTCCTGGAACTGGAGGAGGCCTACCCCGAGTTCGTTACCCCCGATTCTCCCACCCGGCGCGTCGGTGGGGAGCCGCTGGAGGGCTTTGAGCGGGTGACCCATCCGGCCCCCATCCTCAGCCTGGATAACGCCTTCAACACCGATGACCTCTACGCCTGGCAGGAACGCATCCTGCGGCTCCTCCCGCCGGGGACACGCCTCTCCTATACCGTGGAGCCCAAGATCGACGGCCTGACGGTGGTCCTGCACTACCGCGACGGCCGGATGGTCCTGGGGGCCACCCGGGGCAACGGGGAGGTGGGCGAGGACATCACCGCCAACCTGCGCACCATCCGCACCCTGCCCCTCCGCATCCCCGTCTCCGGCGAACCTGCGGTGCCGTCCTTCCTGGTCGTCCGCGGCGAGGCCTATATCCCCATCGCCGACTTTGAGAAGATGAACCGAAAACTGGCCGAAAGCGGGGAAAAGACCTTTGCCAACCCGCGCAACGCCGCCGCCGGCACCCTGCGCCAGTTGGACCCCCGGGTGGCGGCCTCCCGCCCCTTGCGGCTGTGGTGCTACGCCATCGTCGCCGCCGACGGGCCGGTCCCCACCTCGCAGTGGGAGACGCTGGAATACCTCCAGGCGCTGGGCTTTCCGGTGGTGAAGGAACGGGCCCGGTTCGACGACTTTGAGGAGATGGTGCAGTACTGCCTCTCCTGGATTCCCCGCCGCGATACCCTGTCCTTCGAGGCCGACGGCCTGGTGATCAAGGTGGACGACCTCCGCATCCAGGAGCAACTGGGCGTGGTCGGCCGGGCCCCCCGCGGCGCCATCGCCTTCAAGTTCCCGGCCCGCGAGGCCACCACCCGCCTCCTGGACATCGGGGTCAACGTGGGGCGCACCGGCGTGGTCACCCCCTACGCCGTTCTGGAACCGGTGGAACTGGCCGGGGCGACCATCCGCAAGGCCACCCTGCACAACTTTGATTACATCCGGGAAAAGGACATCCGCATCGGCGACCGCATCCTCATCAAGCGTTCCGGCGACGTCATCCCCTATGTGGTCGGGCCGATTCCCGACATGCGCGACGGCAGCGAGCGCCCCTACGAGATGCCCCGGGCTTGTCCGGCCTGCGGGGGCCCGCTGGTGCGGGCGGAGGAGGAGGTGGCCGTCTACTGCCTGAACCCGGCCTGTCCGGCCCAACTGGTGCGCCGCATCGAGTACTGGGCCGGCCGCAACCAGATGGACATCGCCGGGCTGGGCCGGCAACAGGCCGCCCTGCTGGTGGGGGAGGGTCTGGTCCACGACGTGGCCGATCTCTACTTCCTGCGTCCGGAGGACCTCCTGCGGCTGGAGGGCTTTGCCGAAAAGGCCACCGAAAACCTCCTGCGGGCCATCGCCGCCTCGAAGGAGCGCCCCCTGGCCCGGGTGCTTTCGGCGCTGGGCATCCGCCGCGTCGGCAGCACGGTGGCGGAACTCCTGGTGCAGCACTACCCCAGCCTGGAGGCCCTGGCCCGGGCCACGCGGGAAGAACTCGAGGCCATCCCCGGCATCGGCCCCTTCACCGCCCAGGCCGTCGTGGAGTGGTTTTCCGATGAGCGCAACCGGGCCTTGCTGGAAAAACTGAAGCGGGCCGGGGTACGTCTGGCCGAGGAGCGGGCCGCGCCGGCCGCCCCACAAACCCTGGCCGGCCGCACCTTTGTCATCACCGGAACGCTGCCCACCATGACCCGCGAGGAAGCCGTCGCCTACATCCGCGCTTACGGCGGCCAGGTGAGCGAAAGCGTCTCCCGCAAGACCGATTTCCTGGTGGTGGGCGAATCGCCCGGCGGGACCAAATACCGCCGGGCCCAGGAACTCAACATCCCGATGATCGACGAGGCCGAACTGCGCCGCATGGCCGAGGGAAAGGCCTGAATCGAGCGAGGCGGCCGCAAGCCCGACGATGGAGACCGGGCTTCTGGCCGCCGGAGGTCGGAACCGTCTCCTGGGGAAATCGCTCTGGAGGAAACGATGTCGCTTCTGGCCGGAAATCTGGGGGAGGTGCAGCGCCTTCTGGATGAAGCCGGCCTGCCCTGGGGCGTCTGCGCCGGGGCGGCGGCCCACCTCTACGGCGTGCGCCGGCCGATCGAAAACGTGGACATCCTCCTGCCTCCGGGCCGCCTCCACCAGGCGCGTAACCTGCTGAGCCACAAAGGACACGCCGCCCAGTACGACGGCCGCATCCTCCTCTGGCGGGGCATCAAACTCTTCGACGACCTCAGCGTGACGATGGCCGGCCGGCGTTACCCCTTCCTCATGGATGCCCCGATGGAGGGCCGCCTGCGCCGCCAGATGCTTCTGGGTTCCCGCGTTTCGGTCCTTGCCCCCGAGGACGTGCTGGTCCACAAAGCCCTGCTTGCCCAGGCCGATCGTTCCCCGGGGAAGCATCACCGCGAGGACCTCCTGGCCATCGTCCGGGTGCAGAAAGAAGCCCTGGACCTGGCCTACCTGCTCCGCCGCCTGGAACTCTGCCAGGCCCGAAAGCCGTTGCAGGCCCTTCTGGAGGAAATCGGACTCGCCCTGCCCGATTGACGCGAGACGCCCCATGCCCTTGCCCCTCTTCTCCCGGAAAACATCCCCGGCCGGCCCTGCCCTTCCCCTGGAGGGAGAACGGGTGCGCATCCGGGCCCTGGAACGGGAAGACCTGGATCGCCGCCAGGCCTGGCAGCCGTTCAACGACCCCCTGCACCTGATCTGGGATATGCCCCCCTGCAGCGCTCCGGAGAACGACCGCTGGTTCGCCACCATGACCGATGGGAGACACCGCCTGGCCTACGGCGTGGAGGACCGCGCCGGGCGATTCATCGGGATGCTTTCCCTGCGCGAAATCTCCTGGGGGCGCTCCGCCCGGTTAGGCATCGCCTTCGCCCCCACCCATGTCGGCCAGGGCTATGGCAGCGAAAGCCTCCGCCTCTTCCTGCCCTATGCCTTCTTCACCCTGGGGCTGGCCAGGGTGGTCCTGGATGTGGCGGCGGCCAACGTCCGGGCCGTGCGCTGCTACCGAAAGGTGGGCTTCCGTCCGGTGGCCACTTTCTGGCAGCCGGTGGACGGCTATGTGGACCCTCACCTCTTCGACTCTCCCGACTATGCCCATCTTCGCCGCTTTTTTCGCTGGACCTGGGGTCGGACGGAGACGCTCTACTACGATATGGAGTTGAGGCGGGAGGATTGGGGACGTTCGAGGGAGTAGGGGCTATAGGGGGAGTGGGGTAAGGGAAAAGGCCACTTCCCGACAAACCTGGGACACACCCCTGGCACGCGACTTGACAAAGCGACGATCCTGGGTTATACTACACTTGGCATATTCCCGGGGGCATAGCTCAGCTGGGAGAGCGCTACAATCGCACTGTAGAGGTCGGGGGTTCGAATCCCCCTGCCTCCACCAGGATGAAACGTTGGGGCTGTAGCTCAGTTGGGAGAGCACAACACTGGCAGTGTTGGGGTCAGGGGTTCGAGTCCCCTCAGCTCCATGGATGGCCGGTCACCTGACCGGCATTTTGTGCTTGTGGCTCGGGCCGGTTTTCCCCGGGCTCCCCGGGATCGGGAATTCGTCGCTCCCGGGGTTTCGGTCCTCGGGGGCCGGCCGGATGGAGGACGGCAGCGGCCTGTCCGGCCGCAGTGTTTCCGGAAACGGAATGCGATGTCCCACGGCTCTCCGCGCATACTCTGCCTGACCACCCCCGAGGAGCTCCGCCGGGAAATGGAGCGCATCGGCGTCTCGAAAAAGGGTACCGACATCATGGTGCCCAAGGGCGTGTTTCGGGTGCTCAAGGTCTCGGGCCTCCCGGCGGCCCAGGCCAACATCGTCAAGCAGGAGATGCTGGCCAAAGGGGGCGAGGCGGCGGTCAACTGGCGCTCCTATCTGGCCCGGGAAGGGGCCACCAGCGACGTCCTCCTCATGGGGACGCTGCGCCACTTTCGTCTCCTCATCGCCAAACTGCGCGCCCAGCCGCGTTCGCTCGGCCTGAGGCCGCTGGCCGAGGCGCTGGAGGAGACGCTCCGCCGTTACGCCGGGGAAACGCTGGGGGAAACGGTCCTGGCCGGCCGAACCTTTCGCTGGGGCGAACGCACCTATGTGATGGGCATCCTCAACGTGACCCCCGATTCCTTCTCCGGCGATGGACTGTTGGGGCGGGCTGATTCCCCGGTGGAGGCCGCCCTGGAGCGGGCTCGCCGCATGGCCGAGGAGGGGGCCGACCTCCTGGATGTCGGAGGGGAATCGACCCGGCCGGGGGCGACCCGGGTATCGGCGGAAGAGGAGATGGCGCGGGTGGTGCCCGTGATCGAGCGCCTGGCCCGGGAGGTGGACCTCCCGATCTCGGTGGATACCTACAAAGCCGAGGTGGCCCGAGAGGCCCTGCGGGCCGGCGCCCATCTGGTCAACGATGTCTGGGGGTTGCGCAACCCGGCCGGCGAGGGTTGGAACGAGGCCCTGGCCGCCGTGGTGCGCGATTTCGGCGTGCCCATCGTCCTCATGCATAACCGCCGTGCCCCGGCCACCACGGGAGACCTGGGCGGGCACTACCGGCAGGTGGAGTACCGCGACCTTCTGGGGGAAATCTGCGCCGAACTGGGGGAAAGCATCGCCTTTGCCCTGGAGCAGGGCCTTCCCTGGGAACATCTCATCGTGGACCCCGGCATCGGCTTCGGCAAGACCCCGGAGCAGAACCTGGAAGTGATGCGCCGGCTGGGGGAACTGCGCAGCCTGGGCCGGCCGATCCTCCTGGGCACCTCGCGCAAGTCGTTCATCGGGCTGACGCTTCGCCTCCCTCCCCAGGAGCGGCTGGAGGGGACGCTGGCTACGCTGGCCCTGGGGGTGGTCGGCGGCGCCGACATCGTGCGCGTGCACGATGTCCGGGAAGCCGTGCGGGCGGTACGCATCAGCGACGCCGTCGTCCGCGGTCAGGGCTTCCGTCCATAGGGAAACACCCCATGGCCGGGTTTGCCCACGATTCGGGCCATCACCCAAAAGGGTTAGCCGGACGAGCGCTCGAAATGGGGAAAAATACCCCGAACAGGTAATTGACGGACGGCCCGGGGACGGTTATAGTAAGACCACAATAATTTTCGGCTGGTAGGACTTAGAAAGGAGGGCCAACGGGAACCTTTTGGGTCGCTCAAAGGAAAGTAACGCTGAAACAGGAGGTTTTCGATGAAAGCACTGAAAGTCCTTACGCTCGTGTTCCTGGTCGCCGTCATGACCACGTCCCTGGTTGCCGCCCAGGGTGGAGGGGCTTGGGATTCGTCCTTTACCGTGGTCAACCTGGGGACGTCCGAGGCTACTGTCTCGGTCACCTTCTATGACGAAGCCGGCACAGCCCACACGCCTCCAAGCCTAGGCACCTCGACCGGACCGATCTCCAACCCCTTCCCCCTGGCATCTGGTGCCTCGGTGGAAATCCTGCTCTTCCAGACCTCTGCCCTGCCCGATGGCCGGTACTCCGCCGTGATCTCGGCCGACCAGCCGATCGCGGCCATCGCCAACCTGACCAACAGCATCTCCGGCACCGAGCCCTACTTCAACGGCTCCTACAGTGGGCTGGAGGATGTGGGGCAGACGATCATGTACATGCCGGCCATCACCAAGGGCTACTACGGCTGGAACAGCCACCTCTCCATGCAAAACTTGACCAACGACAATATGGATATCACGGTGAAGTTTTACGTGGAGAACTCTAACCTCGTCTGCCATACCGAGGGGCCGCACACTACACCCGCCTATGCTTCCTGGCACGTGGATGTCGGGGCGCTATCTCTGCCGGTCTCCTGCGATCCCAATGGGGACGGCTATAACGGCTCGGCCACCGTGGAGGCCAGCGGTCCCGTCGCCGCCGTGGACAACCAGACGGTGGACACCGTGGGCCTCACCCAGGATTATAACGGCTTCACCGGCGGTGCTACCACCCTCTATGCCCCGGCCCTCTACTATAACTACTACGGCTGGGATAGCAGCATCAACGTCCAGAACGTAGGCACCGTCACCACTACGGTCACCGTAAACTACTCGGACGGCGTTGCAAAGACCTGCGTTCTGGGCCCCAACGCTTCCTGCCTGCTCTACCAGCCGGTTGAGGGTCACACGGCGGGGACCTACTTCTCCGCTATCCTTACCGCTGATCAGCCCCTGGTGGCCGTGATCAACGCGGCGACTTCGGCGGCAGTGGGCCAGGCCCAGACCTATAACGCCTTCACCGCAGGCGGGGCCAAGTTCGGCCTTCCGTTGACCATGAAAGGTTACTACGGCTGGAACACCTCCTTCACCGTCCAGAACATCGGCTCGGCCGCTATCCAGGTTCAGATTACCTACGCGCCGGACCCCTCCGTGGGCTTTACGGGCAAGACCTACACGGCCGGCCCGATCGATCCTGGCAAAAACCTGGAGGTCTATCAGCCGGCCGATTCCGATCTGCCTACCGGTTACCACGGCGCAGTGACGGTTGAGGTGGTGGGCTCTGGCTCGATCATCGCCATCGTCAACCAGACCTGCGATGGGCAGCGCGCTACGACCTCGGGCGACTGGTCGATGTCGTACAACGGCCTCCCAGGAGACTAACTCCCTATTGCTCTGAACGGGGGGTGCCGGCTTGGCCGGCGCCCCCTGTTCTATTTCTGGAAGGCAACGGAAAGTTCTATCCCAAGGGGCGCGGGCAGGATGAAGTGGCTGCGGAAAAGTGCCTCCCTTGGCCGGCCCCTGTACTCGGCCTGGGTAGGTCTGGGAATGTTGCTCCTCCTCTTCCGGCTGGCTGTTGCGGACCGCTGGTCCGCCCCCCTGAACCTTTCTCAGACGGCCGGCCGAACCTCCTGGCCTGTCCTCCAGGAGGCAACGACTTCCGGCGACCTCTTTGTCGCCTGGACCGATTACACCGCCGACGCTCAGGGCGACATCTGGGTGCGGCGGCGGATCGGCGCAACCGGGGTATGGAGCACCACCTCGAACCTTTCGGATTCGCCTCAGCGGGATGAGGGCCCGGCCCTCTTCGCCGATGTCCAGGGCCGGGTGCACCTGGCCTGGACCCGACGGGAAACTTCCGGCGGCACAACCCTGCTCTATCGAGATTGGGAAGGAGGAGGGTGGTCGGCTATCCAGGTTCTGGACCGTACCTCCACCTACATCCCCTCCCCCTACAGCCTGAGTTTTATCCAGGACGATGCCGGCCGCCTTTGCCTTTTCGTCACCTTAGGCTCCGGGGTGAGTCGGACATGCCTGAGTGCAGGGGGATGGGAACCCCTTTCCCCCTGGGTGTACGTGCCGGGCATGCGAAGTTTGGGGGCTTTGGTTTGGGGACCCGACGGCCTCCTCCACGCCGCCATTCTGGGGGAAAATCCGGGCGACTATGGTTGCGACCCCTGGCTGGATGATGTCTATTATGCGACCACGGCCGACGGCGTAAACTGGACCGTTGGACCGAACCTCTCTGCCCAGGGAAGCATCGCCTACGACACCGCACTGGCTTTCGATGCCCAGGGCCGGCTGCACCTCTTCTGGAGCGACATCAGCCCCCTCTGCTCCTACGATTCGGAGCGCTCCGCCGTTTACGAGCGGGTGCTGGAACAGGGTGTCTGGGGACCCCGCCGGGAGGTCTCCGTGCCTAACGAGGGGCAGGCGGTTCAGGACCTGGCTCTGGCTCGGGACGCGGCCGGCCGACTTCACCTGGCCTGGAGCGAGGGCCTGTTTAACGCGCAGGGGGCAGCGGTCGGTTTGACCATTCATTACCGTCGCTGGGACGGCTCGGTCTGGGGGGAGGAGGAAGGGGTCTACCCCTCTTCACTTCGCAGCATCCGGGTGGATCTAGTGGTGGGGCAGGACGGCTCTGCCCGCGCGGTCTGGGAAGAGGGGGAAGCCTGGCAGGAGGATGTCTTTTTCTCCGAGCGGGCGGTGGGGCGTTGGAACGTGTTTCTGCCTTTCGTCGCCTCGTCCCCGGCCGGCATCTACCTGCCTAAAAAATGAGCCTTGGCCGCCCCTGACCCATTCCTGAGCCTTCAAACCCGGAACTTTTCACCGTACTTGTGACGCACCAGGGCCTGGCCCTCCCGCAGGTGTGGCCGGCCTGTGCTATAATGGTGGCAGGCCGACTGCGGAGGTAGGTATGGCCGCACCTCGTGTTGCCGTCGTCATCCTGAACTGGAGGCGCCCTCAGGACACCCTGGGCTGCCTGCGCTCCTTGGCGGCAAGCGATTACCCGACCTGGGAGGCCATCGTGGTGGACAATGCCTCCGGTGATGAGAGCGTCCCCTGCATCCGCGCCGCCTTTCCCCAGGTCCAGGTCCTGGTGACCGAACGCAACCTGGGTTTTGCCGGCGGGTGCAACGTGGGCCTTCGCCATGCCCTGGCCGCCGGCTTCCCTTACATCCTCCTCCTCAACAACGATGTCGAGGTGGAGCCCACCGCTCTGGGCACCCTGGTGGCGGCGGCCGAGGCCCACCCCCGGGCCGGCATCCTCAGCCCGCTGATCCTCTATGCCGACGGAGGGCGGGTCTGGTTCGCCGGAGCCTACCGGCGACGCTTTCTGCCGGGCATCTCCATGCCGGCCTACCGCCGCCGGAGGCCCATTCCCCCTCATCCGCGTCCGACAGACTATGCGACCGGGTGTGCGGTGCTCCTGCGGCGGGAGATGCTCCAGGAAATCGGTTTGCTGGACGAGAGTTACTTCATGTACTGGGAAGATTGGGACTTGAGCGAGCGCGCCCGACGGTCTGGCTGGCAGGTGCTCCTGATTCCGACGGCGGTGGTGCGACACCACGTCTCGGCCAGCACCGGGGAAGACGCGCCGGCCAAGTGGTATTACCTGGGCCGCTATCTGCCCACCTTCTACAGGCGGTATTACCGCCGGCCCCGCTTTTCGATCCTGACCTATGCGGCCTGGGTGGTGGGGCGGGAGTTGTTGCGGGGCAACGGGCGGGCGGTGAAGCCGTTCTGGCAGGGGTTGCGCGAGGGATGGCGCAGCGAGATTTCCGGACGTTAGCCCGCCGGCATCTGCCCCTGGCCGGCATCCTGGTCGCGGCCCTGGCCGTCCGGCTCTTTCGGCTGACCTGGCCCGGCATCTGGAGCGACGAGGGTTTTTCCATCTTCCTGGCCCGCTCCCCTTTGCCCGATCTGATGCTGGGAACGGCCAACGACCTCCACCCCCCGCTTTTTTACCTCCTGCTCAAGGTCTGGCTTCTGCCCGGGTTCAGCGAGGTGTGGGTACGCCTTTTTTCGCTCCTCTGGGGTGTAGCGGCGGTAGGCCTCACCTATCATATCGGCCGGCGCCTCTTCCGGCCGGCCGTGGGGGACTGGGCCGCCCTTTTCCTTGCCCTTTCCCCCCTGCACACGGTCTACTCCCGCGAAGTGCGCATGTACATCGTGCTCGTCTTCCTGAGCGCGCTCTCCCTCTACCTGGCCTGGCGCTGGGCCGTTCACCCCTTCCGCGGCGCCTGGGCCGGCTGCATGGCGGCCACGCTCCTGGCCCTCTATACCCAGAATCTGGCCCTTTTCCTCCTGCCGGTGGAGAATATCCTGGTGGTGGCCACACTGGTCGGCCGGCGCCGCTGGGGAGCCCTGGGGCACTGGCTCCTGGGCCAGGGCCTCCTCCTCCTTGGCTACCTTCCCTGGCTTCCGATCACGGCGTACCAGGCCCTCTTTCACCAAGCCGCCTGGTTGGCTCCGGCGCGGCCGGATCAGTTGCGCGATGTGTTTCCCCACCTCCTTTTCGGCGAGCCGCGCCTGGGCCAGGAAACGTGGTGGCTGTTGGCCGCTTACCTCTGGATGGCGGCCGCGCTGGCGGGGATCGGCTTGTACCTGGCGAAACATCGGGAACCATGGGAAAACATCCTCTGGGGCATCGGCTGGTTCCTGCTCCTGGCCGGCATCCTGGTCGGTATGACGACCCACTTTCCCATCTTTCAAGAAAAGCAGTTCCTTATGCTCACCGTACCTATGGCCCTGCTGGCCGGATGGGGGATAGCGGCCCTGCCCCGGGCCGGCCGAATCGCCGCGCTGCTCCTCTTTCTCATCTTGGTCGCCCCCTCCTTCCTCAATCTGTACGGCCGCCACGAAATCGCCGACCACCCCCCCCAGGAGGCCTGGAGGGAACTGGCCGCCTATATGGAAAGCCATATCCAGCCGGGGGATGCCCTGGTCATCCATCCGGGCGCGGCCGCGCCGACGCTGGACCTGTACTTCCAGGTGCCCATCAGTCGGACGGCCTATCCCCAGGCCTATGACCCACGGGTGGGCAACTTTGCCGGCCAGGTGGCTACCTGGCAACGCGTCGAGGCCGTGTTGCGGCCGCTGGCCGAGGGCCACCGGCGCATCTGGCTGGTCGAATGCTGCCTGCCGACCTTCTGGGATCCGGAACGGTATCTTCCTGCCTGGCTAGAATCCTGGGGCCGGCCGGTAGACCTCCCCCACTTCCCCGGCCTGGAGGTGCGCCTGTACGCAAAGGTTCCCTGAGAAAGGATGGGCCGAAGGTCCGTGCGGGGCGGCCTTGTTCCCATTTGTGCAAACCCCCAACCTGTGGTATACTACGCGCTGCCGCGCCGGACGCGGTAGAACGATGCACGCCTCTGGACCGGCGGAGCCGTGCCCCAGCGGGGGTCCTCCCCGGGAGGAAGGAGGCGGAAGATCAAAACGGAGGAGGATATGGCTGCCGAACAGCGCGAACCGATCGTCACGATGAAGGCCCTCCTGGAGGCCGGGCTGCACTTTGGGCACCAGACCCGGCGCTGGAACCCAAAGATGCGGCGCTACATCTTTGCCAAACGGGAGGGCATCCACATCATTGACCTCCAGAAGACCCTGGTCAACCTGCAGCGAGCCTATGCGTTCGTCGTGCAGGTGGCGGCCAGCGGGCGCAAGATCATCTTCGTCGGGACCAAAAAGCAGGCCCAGACGGCCGTCGCCGAGGAGGCCACCCGTTGCGGGCAACCCTACGTCACCTACCGCTGGTTGGGGGGAACGCTCACCAACTTTGTCACCATCCGCAGCCGGCTGGACTATATGGAAGACCTGCTGGCGCGCAAGGAAAGCGGCGACCTGGAGCGCTTGCCCAAGAAAGAGGCCAAGAGGCTGGAGGAGAAACTGGAAAAACTCCTGCGCGTCCTGGGAGGATTGCGCGGATTGACCGAACTGCCCGGCGCCCTCTTCGTCGTGGACCCCCACCGAGAGCATATCGCCGTGGATGAGGCCAACAAACTGGATATCCCGGTGGTCGCCATCGTGGACACCAACTGCGACCCCGACCTGATCCAGTATCCCATCCCCGGCAACGACGATGCCATCCGCGGCATCCGCCTGATCGCCGGGAAGATCGCCGATGCCGTCATCGAGGGACAGAACCGCCGCGAGGCCCTGGGGCTGGAGGCCGTCGTGGCCGCTCCGCCCGTGCCGGCCATTCTGATTCGCCGGAAGACGGCGGAGGAAGAGGAGGTCTGGGAGGAGGCCGAGGAGGAGGAAGAAGCATAGGCGGCGGCTTCCGCCCTTTCCCAGGTCGGGCGCAGGGGCCGGGCCGTCGGCTCGTGCGCCGTAAAGGTATCAGGAGGCAGCGTTGGAAATCCCGATTGCCACGGTCAAAGAACTTCGTGCTCGCACCGGAGCCGGTGTCCTGGATTGTCGCAAAGCCCTGGCCGAGACCCAGGGCGACATCGAGGCGGCCGTCCGTCTCCTGCGGGAACAGGGCCTGGCCGAGGCGGCCAAACGCTCCGGCCGGGAGGCCCGCGAGGGACGCATCGAGTGTTACGTCCACCACGGCAACCGCATCGCCGCCATGGTGGAGTTGAACTGCGAAACCGATTTTGTCGCCCGCACCGAGAACTTTATCCGCCTGGCCCACGAACTGGCCATGCAGGTGGCGGCCACCAACCCGCGCTTCCTCTCCAAAGAGGAAGTCCCGGAGGCCGTATTGGAGGAAGAGCGGGCCGTCTATCGCAGCCAGATCGAGGGCAACAAGCCGCCGCAGGTGGTCGAGCGGATCGTGGAGGGAAAACTGAGCAAGTTCTTCGAGGAGGTCTGCCTGCTGGAACAGCCCTCCATCCGCGAGCCGGAGCGCAAGGTCAAGGACCTGGTGAGCGAACTGGCGGCCCAGGTGGGCGAGAACATCGTCGTGCGGCGCTTTGTGCGCTTTGAACTGGGGGCGTGATCCTCACCCCTCACGGTAGGGGTGAGGGAGGAGCAGCCATGGCCGAGCCCAAATACCGGCGCATCCTGCTGAAGATGAGCGGGGAGGCCCTGATGGGCCAGGCCGGCTACGGCATCGACCCCCAGGTGGTGCATTTCATCGCCGACCAGATCGGCACGGCGGTGCGCCATGGGGTGCAGGTGGCCGTCGTCATCGGCGGCGGGAACATCTGGCGGGGGATGGACGCCGCCGCCCAGGGCATGGAGCGGGCCCAGGCCGACTATATGGGCATGCTGGCCACCGTCATCAACGCCCTGGCCCTTCAGGATGCCCTGGAGAAACGGGGCATCTTCACCCGTGTGCAGACGGCCATCCGTATGGAAGCGGTGGCCGAGCCTTACATCCGCCGGCGGGCCATCCGGCATATGGAAAAGGGCCGGGTGGTCATCCTGGCCGCCGGGACGGGCAACCCCTACTTCACCACCGACACGGCCGCCGCCCTGCGCGCCCTGGAGGTCGAGGCCGAGGCCATCCTCATGGCCAAGAACGGTGTGGACGGCGTCTACGATGACGACCCTCGTCGCAACCCCCAGGCCCGCCGCTTCGACCGCCTGACCTACCTGGAGGCGATCAACCGCCGCCTCCAGGTGATGGATTCCACCGCCCTGACGCTGTGCATGGACAACCACATGCCGATCATCGTCTTCGACGTGCAGGCCCCGGGGCAGATCGAACGCATCATCCTGGGCGAGCGGGTAGGAACCCTGATCTATGCCGGCGAAGACGACCCCTATCCGGGAAAACGACCGCGCTATGAGGATTGACCGGCCGAACGGGCCGGCACATAGGAGGCGGCGATGATCGAGGAATTCCTGAGCGATGCCGAAGCGCGGATGAAAAAGAGCGTCGAGGCCCTGCGGGAGGAACTGGTCACGCTGCGCACCGGGCGGGCCTCCCCGGCGCTGGTCGAACACCTGATGGTCGACTACTACGGCGTCCCCACCCCGCTCATCCAGATCGCCGGCATCACGGCGCCGGAACCGCGCCTGCTGGTCATCCAGCCCTGGGACATCAGTGCCCTCAAGGAGATCGAGCGGGCCATCCTGACCTCCGACCTGGGCCTGACGCCGACCACCGACGGCCGGGTGATTCGCCTGGCCATCCCCTACCTGACCGAGGAACGCCGGCGCGAACTGGTGAAGCGGGTCCGCCAGCGGGTCGAGGCCTGCAAGGTCGCCCTGCGCAACATCCGTCGGGACACCATCGAAGACCTGGAGGAGGCCAAGAAGGAAAAACTCATCAGCGAGGATGATCTTTTCCGAGCCAAGGATGACCTCCAGAAACTGACGGAAAAGTACTACGAAGCGGCCGAGAAGGTGGGGGAGGCGAAGGAGAAAGAGATCATGGAGGTGTAGGGGAAGCGCTGAGGGCATCGTGTACCGCCGAGCGGAGGGGTACGTTCAGGGCGTGTGGCCCGGGGAGGAACGTTGAGTCCGCGGAAGATATTGCGGGATGTCCAGCCCCAGAATGTTGCCCGCCGGCCGCGGCACATCGCCATCATCATGGACGGGAACGGCCGCTGGGCGCGGCGACGCGGCCTGCCCCGGCTGGCCGGCCATCGGGCCGGCACCGAGAACATCCGCCGCATCGTCGAGGCCTGCGTGGAGGAAGGGATCGAAATTCTGACCCTGTATGCCTTCTCCACGGAGAACTGGTCCCGGCCGGCCGAGGAGGTGCAGGGCCTGCTGGGCCTGCTGAGCGAGGCCATCGAACGGGAGACGGAGAGGCTGCATCAGAACGGCGTGCAGGTCCGACACATCGGCCGGCTGGAAGGCCTGCCGGAGGAGTTGCAGCGCAAGATTTTGCAGGCCGTGGAACGCACCCGCGACAACCGGCGGCTCATCCTGAACGTGGCCTTTAACTATGGCGGCCGGGCCGAGATCGTGGATGCTGCCCGCCGACTCATCGCCGCGCAGGTTCCTGCGGAGGAGATCACGGAGGAACGCTTCGCCTCCGCACTCTACACGGCCGGCTGTCCCGACCCCGACCTGATCATCCGCACGGCCGGGGAGATGCGTCTGAGCAACTTTCTCATCTGGCAGGCGGCCTACAGCGAATTCTACTCCACACCGACCCTCTGGCCCGACTTTGACCGGGAAGAACTGCGTCGGGCGATCGAGGCCTATGGGAAGCGGGTGCGCAAGTTCGGGGGCCTGGAAGAGAGGTAAGTTAGAGACAGGCGGGCCGGGGATCGAAGCCCCCCTTACGGCGGTAGGCTCTCGGCGCTGATCCCGGCGCGGTGCATTGAGATGCCCCAAGTCTTGTCAAGTCTGAAAACCGGGCTGGTGAGCACCTGACCAACCGAACAAAGCCGTAACACTCGCGCAGGGCGAACCGCTCCTCCCTCGGTGTCCGCGCTTTGACCGCTGGCCGGAGATGTGCTAGAATCAGGCCGCCGGTTGGATGGGCACGACCGATCGTGCCCGGCAAGGAGCAGAGGATGTCGCCCGTCCTGGGTCTTCCGTCCCTGGTCCTTTTCCTCTGGACGGTTGCCGGAGTGCTCGTTTCGGCGGTGCTGAGCCTGGTCCCCGCCCTGCACGTCTACAACGTGGCCGGCTTCCTCATCCTGGCCGTGGCCCGCTGGGGCACTTCCATCCCGATGGAGGGGCTGATCTTTTTCTTCCTCGGCCTGGTGGCCGGCTACGCCATCTTCAACACCATCCCCAGCATCTTTCTCTCCGTCCCCGACGATTCCACCGTCTTCATCGTCCTGCCGGGGCAAAAGTACCTGTTGCAGCGCCGGGGATACGAGGCGGTCGTGCTGGCCGGCCTGGGCGGCCTGGGGGGAATCGCCGTCCTGGCCCTCCTGACCCCGGTGGCCTCCACCTGGCTACCCACGATCCGGGCCATCGTCCAGCCTCACCTGGCCTGGATTCTCTGGACGATCATCGCCTTCATGCTCATCTCCGAGTGGCCCAAGGGGGCGGAGCGCGCCCCGGCCGGCCTCCGTCGCTGGTGGGAGGGGTGGCGATCGCTGACGGCCGGCCTGGCCACCTTCCTCCTTTCCGGCCTCCTGGGTCTGGTGCTGATGTACCGCAGCGTGGCCCCGGTGGAGGTGGCCTACCAGAACCTGCTGCCGGCCTTTATCGGCCTCTTTGCCGTCCCCTGGGTGCTCCAGAACCTCCTCGGGCGCACCGAGATTCCGCCCCAGCACTTTGCCCCAAGCGTGGATGCCGGATTCGGCACCATGGTCCGGGGCACGCTGGCCGGAGCGCTGGGCGGGCTCTTTGCCGCCTTCTTCCCGGTGGTCACCGGCGGCATCGGGGGCTTCCTGGCCGGCCATGCCACCGCCCAGCGTGACGAGCGCCTCTTCATCATCTCCCAGGGGGCCTCCAAGGTCGTTTACTATGTGGGCGGTTTCCTCTTTTTCTTCATTCCCGGCTTTCAGCGGGTCAAGGGGGGGCTGGCCTCGATGCTCAGCACGATCTACAGCGGCACTTCCCCGCAACTTTACCTGCTGGCCGTGGGGGCCGTCGTGCTGGCCGGGGCGCTGGCCTTTTTCCTCTCCCTGGGGTTGACCCGGCTGATGGTCGCCCTCCTGGCCCGCATCCATTACCGCTGGATCAGCCTGGCCACGCTGGGCATCCTGCTCCTGATCGTGCTGGGGATGACCGGGCCGGCCGGCCTCCTCGTCTGTGCCGTCGCCACCGGCATCGGGCTGATTCCCCTCCTCTGGGGCTCCCGGAGGATGAACTGCATGGGTGTGCTCCTCCTCCCCATCGCCCTGAATATGGCCGGAGTGGGCGATGCCGTGGCCGGCTGGCTGGGATTGCTGTAGAGACGCCTGTAAGGAGACCACCATGACCGCTTACCGCGTTGCCGTCCTGCTGGTCCTGGGAACCCTCCTGGTCGCCTGCGGAGCCCCGTCTCCCCCGGCGACCGTCCCGCCCGCCACCGCAACGGCCACCGTCCCACCGAAAACGGCCACCCCGCTTCCCCTCCCCACGCCCGTCGTCTCCCCCACGCCTACGGTAGCCGAAGCCATCATCATCGGCCTTTTGCAGGAACGTGAGCCCGATACCCTCTGGCCGCTGGGCAGCCTGACGGACGAGCAGCGCCTGATTCTGGAGGCGGTGATGGAACCGCCGATGACCACGCTGGACTTTGACCTCCAGCCGGTGCTCTTTGAGCAAGTGCCCACGTTGGAGAACGGAGGGGCACGTTTCATCACGGTCCAGGTACCCATAGACCCGGCCACGGGGGCCATCACGGTCACCAACACCGGGGTATACACCCAGGCCCGGCAACTCCAGGTCACCTTCCGGCTGCGCCCGAACCTCTTCTGGTCCGACGGCCGGCCGCTCCAGGCCCAGGACTCGGTCTTTGGCTACAGCGTGGCCTGCAGCCCGGAGGCCGGCAACGCCGCCTACGCCCGCTGCGAGAAGGTGGAACGCTACGAGGCCCTCGATGCCCGCACCCTCCGCGTGACCTTCAAGCCCAACGTGATGGAACTGGACTATTCCACCTACTACTGGCCCTTTTTCCCCGAGCACGCCTGGAGCCGCTATACGGTGGAGGAAATGACCCGGGCGGAGGAGGTGGCCCGCCGGCTCTCCCCAAGTTACGGCCCCTATGTGGTCCAGGAGTGGGTGCCGGGCACCTCGATCACCCTGGTGCGCAATCCCTACTATGCCCTCCACGGCCAGGATTCCCCCCGGGTCAACAAATTGATCTTCAAGTTTGCGCCCGACGCCTACAGCCTCCTCTCCCAACTCCTGGCCGGCCAGGTGGACCTGGTGGAACGTCGCGGCCTCCAGGAGTTGGAGCCGCGCCTCCTCCAGGCCCTGGAAGAAAACGGCCTCCTGCGCCTCTATACCCAGCCCGCCCTCCTCTGGGAAAACATCGTGATGAACCTGAACGATCCGGCCAATCTGAGCCAGCCCCACCCGGTACTGGGCGACCTGCGCGTCCGACAGGCCCTGGCCTATGCCACCAACCGCCAGGAGATGGCCAAGGCCGTCTATCCCTTCCCCGTCCCGGTATTGAACAGCTGGATTCTGCCGGGCCACTGGGCCTATCCGGGCGATGAGGCGCTGACTTTGTATCCCTACGACCCGGTCAAAGCCTCCGCCCTCCTGGAGGAAGCCGGTTGGATTCTGGCCGACGACGGTTACCGCTACAAGGACGGCCAGCGCCTCCACCTGCGAATCTACATCCTGGCCGGCCAGCCGCTCCGGGAGACGATCGTCCAGCAGTTCCAGGGAGCGCTGGAGCCGCTGGGGATGGAGATCGAAGTGGTGCGGGTGAAGGAGGAAGATTGGTACGGCCCAAACAGCCCCCTGCTGCGCCGGCAGTTCGACCTGGCCGAGTTTGCCTGGGTGGTCGGCTTGGAACCCGACGGGCAGGTCGTCTACACCTGCGGGGAAATCCCCAGCGAAGCCAACGGTTGGCGCGGCCAGAACTATGCCGGCTGGTGTAACGAGACCGCCACCCAGGCCCTGCTGAGCGCCGCCACCGAACTCGACCGCGGGAAACGGGCGCGGCTGTACCGCCTGGCTCAGGAACAGTTCACCGCCGAACTGCCGGCCATCCCCCTGTTCACCCGGCTGGAATATGATGCCGCCACCCCACGTCTGCACAACTTGAAGCCGAACCCGACCGAGTCGCTGACCTGGAACTGCTGGGAATGGTTGCTCCTGTCCCAGAGGTAACACAGGGAACCGATGGCGCGCCGCTGGCTGACGGTGGCTTTCCTCCTGATGGGGGTCAGTTTCACCATCCTCCAGGCCCTGATGGTCCGGGAACTCCTGGTTTCCTTCTCCGGCAACGAACTTGCCATCGGCTTGGTGCTGGGGGCCTGGCTGCTCCTGGAGGCCCTGGGCAGCGGGCTGGCCGGACGAATCGAGGGTCGCCTTCCGGCGCATCCGGCCGGCTATGCCCTTCTGCAGGCGGCGCTGGCCCTGCTCCTTTTCCCCACCCTGCTCCTGGCCGTGCATGTGCGCGGGCTGCTCGGGGCCGTGCCCGGCGAAGTCGTGGCACCCCCGGCGGCCCTGTGGACCTCCCTGCTCGCCCTGGCTCCGGTGGGGCTGGTGGACGGAGCCATGTTCGCCACGGCCTGTCGGGTGTATGCGGCGGCCGCCGGAACCGGCCGGGGCGATATTCGGCCGGCCGGCCGCGTCTACGTCCTGGAAGCGCTCGGCAGCATCTTGGGCGGCCTGCTGTTCACCTTTCTCCTGATTCCTTCCCTTTCCTCCACCCAGGTTCTCCTCCTGGTGGCCGGCCTGAACCTGCTCTCGGCCGCCACCCTCCTGCTCTCTTCCCTTCCCCGCCGCCTCCCGGCCGGCCTGGCCGCCGGGGTCTCGGGCCTCGCCGCGCTGGGCCTTTTCCTTTCGCCGCTCGCGCCCGACCTGCATCGGGCCATCATCGCCGGCCGCTGGTCGCCCTTTGCCCTGGCCTATGAGGGGAACTCCCCCTACGGAAATATCGCCGTCATCGCCCAGGAGGGCCAGATCACCCTGTTCGTCAGCGGCAGCCCTCTCCTGACGGCCCCCGACCCCGACCTGGCGACGGTCGAACAACTGGTGCACCTGCCGGCCCTCTTCCTGGACGAGATGCCCCGGCGGGCACTGGTCATCGGCGGCGGGGCAGGCGGTGTGCTCCACGAACTCCAGCGCTACCCCCTGGAGGCCCTGGACTATGCCGAGCCGGACCCCTTCCTGATCCAGGCCTTGCGCGCGGTGCCGGTGGCGCTCACGGAGGAGGAACTGGGCGATCCCCGATTGCACCTGGCCCTGGAGGACGGCCGGCGTTTCATCGCCGGACAGGCCGGCCGGCCCGCCCGCTACGACCTCATCGTGCTCAACCTGCCCGTGCCGGCCACGCTGGAATTGAACCGCCTCTATACCCGGGAATTCCTGGAGATGGTGCGCCCGCTCCTTGCTCCCCGGGGGGTACTGGTCCTCCCGGCACCACCGGCCCGCACCTACCTTTCGCCGGCGGCCCGCGACCTCCTGGCCTGCTACGCCCGCACCCTGAAGGCCGTCTTCCCCTTCGTCCGCCCCATCCCGGCCGACGAACAGACCCTCTTCCTGGCCTCGGCGGAGAATGCGCTGGAAGAACCCCTCCCGGGCATCATCCGCCGCTGGGAAGAACGCGGCCTGGAGACCCGGGTGCTCAACCGGGATTACCTGCGCTATCTGCTGGACGAGGCGGTGGCGGAGGAGTTCGCGGCCGGCCTGAGCCGGGGGCCGGAGGTGGAGGTCAACCGGGACGGGCACCCGGCCGGGCTGCGGTATGCCCTGGGCTACGAGAGCGCCCGCTACGCCCCGGCGCTGGAGCCGTTCTTCCGGGCGTTGGGGGCGCTGCGCCCCTGGCACGTGGCCGTGGGCATCGCCGTCCTGACGCTTCCCGGCCTCTTCTTCCTCCGGCGGCGTGAGCGGCTCGTCCCCTGGGCCATCGCCACCACGGGCCTGGCCGGCATGACGGCGGACCTTTTGATCCTCCTGACCTTCCAGGTGCTCTACGGCTACCTCTACCAGCAGGTCGGGCTGCTCGTCACCGCCTTCATGGCCGGGTTGAGCCTGGGGGGGCAGGCGATGACGGCCGGGGCCGGCCGCCTGCGCCGGCCCTGGCGGATGCTGACCCGATTGGAAGGCGGTGTCGCCCTGCTCTGGGCGGGGTTGGGGGGGGGCCTGTACCTCCTCCTCCGGCGCCCCACCCCCTCTTCGGCCCTGGAACACCTCCTGCTTCTGGCCATGAACCTCCTGGCCGGGCTGCTGGTCGGGGCCGAGTTTCCCCTGGCCGGCCGCATTCTCATGGAATCGGGGAGAAGTGGCAGCCGCGTGGCCGGAGCGCTCTACGCCTGGGACCTGGTGGGGGCCACCGTGGGGGCGGTAGCCGTCTCGGCGGTGATGATTCCGGCGCTGGGGCTGGTGGAGACGGCGCTCCTGACCGCGCTTGGGAAGGCCGGCACCTTCCTCCTGGCGGTGGTGGCCCGGCCGGATTCAGCCCAGGACCCCCGGCGTTGACAACCGGCTTCTTCTCGGGTAAGATGAGGTTGCCCGGATATCGGCGGCGGAACGAAGCCGTGCCGCCGGGGAATTTACCTTCTGGAGGGGCCTTTGCGTATCTGCTTAGTCGGTCCAACCTATCCTTACCGGGGGGGCATTGCCCATTATACCACGTTGCTCGCCCGACATCTGCGCCGAAACCACGAACTCTTTCTCTACTCCTACCGGCGGCAATATCCTCGCCTCCTTTTCCCTGGTAACCCGGAGCCGGATCCCAGCCTCCTGCGCCTGCAGACCGACTGTGAATATATCCTGGACCCTTTGTCTCCTCGCAGTTGGTGGCGTACCTTTACCCGCATCCGCGGAGCCCGGCCGGACCTCTTGATTCTCCAGTGGTGGACCCCTTTCTGGACGCCGAGCCTCTTTGCCCTAACCTACTGGGTCCGTCGCCGTACCCAGGTGCCGGTCCTCTTCCTCTGTCACCACATTATTCCCCCCGACGGGGGCATTTTGGACTGGTTCCTGGCGCGTTTCGTCTTTCGTCGGGCCGACGGCTTCATCGTCATGTCCGAGGAAGATTATGCCCTGTTGCGACGGGCCCTGCCGGAAGCCTACATCCGGGGTACGACACTCCCCATTTACGATATGTTCAGCACCGAACCGCTTGACCCACTGGAGGCCCGGGCGCGCCTGGGTCTGCCGGCCGAAAGGCCCGTCCTCCTCTTCTTCGGCTTTGTGCGCCGCTACAAGGGCCTGCGCTACCTCCTGCAGGCCCTGCCCCTGGCTCAAAAGCGCTTTCCGGTGCATCTCCTGGTGGCCGGCGAGTTCTGGGAGGATGAGGAGGTCTACCGGCGGCTGATTGAGGAACTGGGGCTTCAGGGAAGTGTCACCCTGCTCAATCGTTACATCCCCAATGAAGAGGTCGGCCTGTACTTTTCGGCGGCCGACGTCCTGGTCCTTCCCTACCTGGAGGCCACCCAGAGCGGGGTGGTGCAGACGGCCTTTGGCTTCGAGCGGCCGGTGATCGTCACCCAGGTCGGGGGCCTGGCGGAAACGGTCGAACACAACGGCACCGGGTTGATCGTGCCGCCGGGGGATGTCCAGGCGCTGGCCGAAGCCATCGTCCGGTACTTTGAGGAGGATCTGGGACCAACATTCCAGCAGGCCATCCGCGAGGTCAAGGACCGCTTCGCCTGGGAGCATCTGGGACGCCTGATCGAAGAGATGTATGCCGAAATTTTGAAGCGGCGAGGCGGGGGATGAAGGTGGCCTTTCTCTCCACATCCGGTCTGGACTACCCCTCCCCCCTGGGGCGATGGTTTCCCCTGGCCAAGGAACTGGTCCGACGGGGGCATACCGTCCATTTCCTCACCCTGCACCACGACTTTCGGCCCGAGATGCGTACCCCCCGGCAGGAGGAGGGGGTCTGGGTGCACGAGGTCGGGCAGATGCACGTGCGCGGCTGGGGGGATGCCCGCCGGCCGCTTGCGGGCCCGCCCTTGCTGCGGGTGGCCCTTGCGGCGACCCTGGCCCTGCTCCGGCGGGCGCTCCGGCTGGAGGTGGAGGCCTACCACATCTGCAAGCCCCAGCCGATGAACGGGCTGGCCGGAATCCTGGCGGCGCGGCGGACCGGCCGGCCCTGCTACCTGGATTGCGACGATTACGAGGCCGAGGCCAATCGCTTCTCTTCCCGCTGGCAACGGGCCCTGCTGCGCCGATTCGAGGATGGGCTGCCGCCGCGGATGCACGGAGTCACCGTGAACAGCCGCTTCCTGGCCGACCGGGTGGAGGGCCTGGGCGTGCCCCGGGAGCGTATCGTCTACGTCCCCAACGGCGTGGAACGGGCCCGCTTCGCCCGGCATAACCCCGAGGCCGGCCGTCTCCTGCGCCGGCGCTACGGCCTGGCCGGCCGGCCGGTCATCCTCTACCTGGGCACCCTGAGCCTGACTAGCCACCCCCTGGACCTGCTCCTGGAGGCCTTTGCCCTGGTGCGCCGAAAGATGCCGGAGGCCTACCTGGTGCTGGTCGGTGGGGGGGAAGACCGGCCGATCCTGGAACGCCAGGTGGAGGAACGGGGGTTGCGGGAACACGTGCTCTTCGTCGGTGCGGTCCCCCCGGCCCAGGTGCCCGACTACCTGGCCCTGGGCGACCTTTCGGTGGACCCGGTGCGGGACGACGCCGTGGCCCGGGCCCGCTCTCCGCTCAAGGTGTTCGAGAGCCTGGCCTGCGGCCTCCCGGTGGTCACGGGGGATGTGGGCGACCGGCGGGAGATCCTCGGAAATGGGGAGGCCGGCCTGCTGGTCGCCCCGGGGGACGCCCGCGCCCTGGCCGAAGGCATCGTGGCCCTTCTTGGCGACCCTGTTCGCCGCCGGGAGATGGCGGAGGCAGCCCGGGAGCAAGCAGAGAGGTATATGTGGGACCGCCTGGTCGAGCGCTTCCTACAGGTTTATGAAGGGGAGAGGGGATGACTACGAGGGGCCGGGCTACCGGGTCCGGACGCCGCCTTCTGGAGCGGCTGCTCTCCTATCTGCGGGGGCGAACCGGACGGGCCCTAGGAACAGCCCTCCTGGTATTGCCGGCCGTCGGCTACATTGCCTATCGTATGGTCCAGAACTGGGAGCAGGTACGGGCCTCTCCCTGGTCGTTTCAGCCGGTTTACCTGATGCCGGTTTTCCTGGGCTATCTTCTGGCCCTCTTCGCCGTGCTGTGGGCCTGGAACCATATCGTCGGGCAACTGACCCCACTCCGACGTTTCGCCCTGAATGCTCGCCTTTACTGTCTGTCCAACCTCTCCCGCCACCTTCCCGGAGCCATTTGGTACATGGCCGGCCGGGCCTTCCTCTATAGCCAGGTAGGCGTTCCGCCTTCGCACACGCTGGCCGCCATCGCCCTGGAGGTCCTGCTGACCACCACGGCCGGCCTGCTGACCTACCTGCTATCCCTTCTCTGGATCGGATCGCCGGGAGCGGTTCCGTTACGCCTGGGGCTGGTCCTGGGTCTCTTGGCCCTGGCGCTGGGTTTCCTGCAGCCGCCCCTTTTCAACCGTATCCTCACCTTTTTCCTGCGGCGTTTTGGCAGCCGGGAAGAGATGCGCATCACCTATCGCACCCTTCTCCCACCGCTCCTGGCCTATCTTCTGGCCTGGACCTTCGGTGGGGCAACGCTTTATGCCCTGATTCGCTTCATCTACGCCTCCCCGCCCTGGCAGGAAATACCGGGAGTCATCGGCATCTGGGCCGCCGCCGGGACGATCGGCCTCCTGGCCTCGACCTTCCTCCTGGGCCTGGGGGTACGGGAGGTGGCCCTGGGAACGCTCCTCCTGGCCCTCCTTCCCGAAGAGCGGGCCATAGCCGTGGCCGTCCTGTTCTGGTTCCTGCTTACCGGCGGAGACCTGGCCACGGCCGGCCTGGCCCTGTTACTTTCGAGGCGGGGACAACCCGGGGGCCTCCCTGGAGCGCCGGCAGAGGTAGGTACGGATCGAACCCTTTCCCAGCCGCTCGGCCAGGGAAAAATAAGGCCAGAGGAGGTAGCGCCCGGGACGCAGGGCGACCAGGCGACGTAGGAAGCGCCCCTTTTCCCGGTAGCGTTCCTGCAGGGCAAAATCGAGGCTGAGGATAAAGGGACCGTAGCCGCCATAGAGGCAGGGTGCGGCTAAGACGGAGAAGCCGGTTTCGGCCAGCATCCCTCGCAGGGTCGAATCGGGGAACAGGTGGAGGTGGCGGGGCGCATCCCAGCCGATCCAGGCCGGGCCGAAGAAGCGGGCATCCCACGATTCCAGGTTGGGCACGCCTACGGCCAGCAGGCCGTCCGGACGCAGCCAGCCGGCAAGTCTCCGCAGCGCCGCCGGGGGATTGTCTAGGTGCTCCAGCACGTCCCAGAGGGTGATGAGGTCGAAAGTTTCCGGGGGGTAGGCGGCTTCCTCCAGGGGAATCTCCTGGACGACCCCGGCCTCCAGACGCACCCGGGCCTGCCGGGCGGCCCACGGGTTCGGCTCGATACCGACCCCATCCCATCCCAGCCGCCGGATGATTTCCAGAAATTCGCCCGTGCCACAGCCGACATCCAGAGCCCGGCCGGCCCGGGGAAGGTAGTGCCGGATGGCCTGGAGGCGACGATACCAGAGCCGCCGGCGCCCCCAGCGGAATAGGGGATTTTCCCGCCGGCTTTGGAAGGCCTCATAGTCCTCCGGATAGTACCGGAGCAGTTCGGACGAAGGGGGACGGGGTTCCAGCCGGATAAGCCCGCAGCCGGCGCAGCGGAGGTAGGCAAAGGTCTCGTTGCCCAGGCGATCCCGTCGGGCAACGAGGAAATCGGCTTCCTCCCGACCACACCAGGCGCACGATGCCATAGCCAGCCACCCTCCATCTTACGGGCTTCCTAGGGAATTATAGAGGGAAGCCGAGCGAAAGGCAACAGGAGACCGCTGACATCCTCTCATAACTCGTTCTGGCACGAATGGCGGCCCGAGACGCTGTTGAGGTGGCGGGGGACGGCTGTCGCGGAAGCGATTCTGGGCCCGTCGCGGCCGGTTGGGGGCCGCCGTAAGGGCCTATGTGGGATTTATGAGCGGATGTCAGGAGACCGGGTCGGGTTCGCCGGAGCCTACCGGAGGCGTCTCCGACCGGGCATCTCCTGTTCCCCCTCCCACCCCTGCCGGACGGCCTCCACGGCCTGCTCTTCCTCCAGGGTCAGGGCCGGCCCCGGCGTCCGCCAGGCCCGGACTTCCTTCAGGTCCAGGCGGATTCCGGTGCCGGCCAGGTAGTTCAGCACCACCCCGTCGCCTTCCCGATTCAGGAGGGCCAGGACGAAGCAGTGCCGCGCCCCACCCAGGCCCAGGGGCGCATAGTGCACTACCGCCGGCCACACCCCGAACTTCCCCAGCCTCTCCTCCAACGCATCCCCACGTTTCTCCAAAGCCTCCAGCCGGCGGCCGACCGTCTCCATCCGGCGGAGTAGCGAACCGGCCTCCGGCCCCAGGCCCAATCCCAATGCCCGGAAACTACGCCGGTTCCAGACGCCCCAGCCCAGGGCAACCAGCCCCAGCGCCAGGGCCGCGAAGGATACCAGGATTGTCCAGTCCATCGAGACCTCCTGAAACTACCGGAGCCTTCGGGCAAAATGCTGCCACAAGGCCTTCAAACGGGCCCTTTCCTCCTCCCTGCTCATCTCGGCCGCGGCTCCTTCGGGCATGCTTTCCCCTTTGGCTGGCTCCGGCGGGCCGGGCGGCGAGGCCGGCCGCGGCCTCCACCGGATCAGGAGCAGGGCCAGGGCCAGCCCGAGCAGGCCGGCCGAGGCCAGGAGCAGGAAAAACACCGCTCCTCCGTTCATCCCCTCTCCGGCCCCCACCGCGCTCACCTCGGGAGAACGCCAAGGGGAAGGCGTGGCCGTTGGGCGTCCGGTCGTCGGTGGAGGCGTGGGCGGCGGGGTAGGCGAAGCCGTTGGAGCGGCCGTGGGACGGGCCGTCGTTGGGACAGGCGAGGGTGAAGGCTTCGAGGGTGCAGCGGTGAGGCGGGGGGTCGAGGTGGCCGGGGGGGAGGGTGTCAGGGGAGAAGCGGTGGGGCGTGGGGAGGGCGTCGCCGTCGGCAGCAGGGTCGGATGGGACGTGGGAAAGGGCCACGGGGTCGGGGAGGCGGTGGGCATCGCCGTCGGCGGGACCTCCGTGGGCGGCGGCGTCTGGGTGGGCCGGGGCGTGGGAGAGGGCCACGGGGTCGGGGAGGCGGTGGGCGTCTCCGTCGGCGGAACCTCCGTAGGAAGCGGCGTCTTGGTGGGCCAGGGCGTCTCCGTCGGCGGAACCTCCGTAGGAAGCGGCGTCTTGGTGGGGAATTGGCCGATCGGAACCCCGAGCGGGCCGGCCCAGGCCCGGCCGGCGGCCGCCAGAATCCCCAGAAGCAACATCAGGAACACGATCAGGCGCTTCATCATTTCTCTGTCCGGAGGGGGGCCCGTGGAGGCGCTCCGGCCTCCACGGGCCTGACCGTTCCCTAACGAGACGTTACCTGCAGGGTGTACTGTACATCCGGCCCCCACCGGGCCCCGCCCGGATAGTTGGTCACGCGCAGGTGATAACGCCCGGAGACCGGCGGAACGAACTCCAGACAGGCCGCGTAGCCGCCGCAATCGTCATCGCTGTGCGCGAGCGGGCTGTCGTAGTATCCGGTCACGTACAGGTCCAGTATGGTATCGGCCCCGCCGGCCAGGTCGCGGGTCTCGATGGCGTAGGCGGTCCCGGCCGTGAGGTCGAGATAGACCCAGTCCACGTCGCCCTGGGGGGCGAAGGTGTGTCGCTGCGGCTGGGCCAGGAGGAGCGCTCCGGCCTGCTCCGGGAGGCCATCCGGCTCAAACTCGTCCCCGGCGTAGGCGTATTGGTTCCGGGCCACCTGCGGTAGATAGACCCGGAAAAGCGGGGCGTTCACCTCCACGGGCAACACCCCTTGCCGCGAGCCGCAGTCGTTCCAGGCCGAAAGCGTGGCCGTGTAGCGGCCGGCCGCGGCATAGGCGTGCTGCACCACCGCGCCTTCCACCGGCGGGGTGTCGTCGCCGAAGGACCAGAGGTAGTGGACCGGCGCGCTCCCGGCGGATAGGGTGGCGGTGAAGATGCCCACCCGGCCGCGGAGGAGGGGACGGGGAGCGTAGGTGAGCACCAGGCCGGCCGGCGCGGTGCAGGAGATCACCTCCACCTGGAGTGTGGCCCGCGACGCTCCACAGGCGTTCGCGGCCGTGAGAAGGACTGTAAAGGTGCCGGTGGTCGCGTAGGTGTGGGTGACGACCGGGCCGAAGCCGTACTCCCCATCCCCCAAGTCCCAGGTGAAGGCAATGGGCGGCGTCCCCCGGGCCGTCGCGGTGAAGGTCACCACCTCCCCCGGCACCGGGAAAGAGGGAAAGACGCCCGTTTCCACCCCGTGCACCCCCGTCCAGATTTCCTGGGTGGACGCGGCCGTGTCCGCGCATCCCCCCACGCCCCAGGCCGTAAGCGTCACGGTGTAGAATCCGCCGGAGGCATAGGTGTGCACCGGGTTCGTCTCGGTGGAGGTCGTCCCGTCCCCGAAATCCCAGAGGAAGGATGTGCCCCCCGAGGTCGTGTTGGTGAAGGTGACCTGCCCGCAGGAGGGGTTGGGGCCGTGCTCGAAGGAGACCTCGGGGACGGCCGTCACGGTCAGGTACTCCTGGGAAGCATCCAAGCCGCACTCGTTCTGCACCATCAGTGTAACCGGGTAGGTGCCGGTGGCCGTGTAGACGTGGGCGGGGTGGGTCGTCCCGGTCACCACCCCCGTCTTGTCGCCGAATTCCCAGGCGTAGGAGGCCGTCCCGCTCACCTGGGAGGTGCTGGTGAAGAAGATGGGCCGGTCCACACAGGCCGGATGCGAATGGACGAAGGAGGCGGCGGGTTCGCCCCAAACGGGAAGGGTTCGGGAGAAAGCGTCCGTCCCGCAGCCGGTTTCGGCCGTGAGCACGGCCTCATAGAGGCCCGGAACGGCGTAGGTGTGCTCCGGGCTCCGGAGCGTGCTCGTTACCCCGTCGCCGAAGGACCAGAGGAAGGAGACGGTCCAGGTGCTCACCGTGGTGTTGGTGAAGGAAAGCGTCTCGCCCACGCAGTACGGCGCGGGAGAGACCTCGAAGGAGGCCGCCGGCGGGGTGCAGATGTAGGCCCATTTCAAGTCGCCTTCCGAATCGTCGTAGAAGGCGATATAGGGCCGGCCCTGAGTGTCCAGGGAGAGTGAAGCGTACTGCCCGACGATGCCGGACGCATAGACCGTCTGGAAGTGCCAGGCGCTCCCGTCGTCATGGGCGTACCGGAGGTCTCCGTTTGTTCCGTCGTAGTAGGCGATGTGGGGGAGGTCGGAGGCATCCAGGGCGAGGGAGGCGTACCGGCCGACGTTCCCTTGGGCGTCCACGACTTCGGTATGCCACATCGTCCCGTCGTGGTAGGCGTATTTGAGGTCACCGTTCGTAGCATCGTAGTAGGCGATGTGGGGAAGGTCGGAACTGTCCAGCGCCAGCGAGGCGTACCGTCCCACATCGCCGACTTCATCCACTACCTCCGGATGCCATCCCTGGGTATCCTTCCGGGCATACTTGAGGTTGCCGTTTGTTTCGTCGTAGTAGGCGATGTGTGGAAATCCCGCCCCGTCCAGGGCCAGGGAGGCATAGCGCCCCACGTTCCCGGATGGAATCGGCTCCACCGCTTCTTTGTGCCATATCGCTCCATCGTTCCAGGCATACTTCAGGGCTCCCGCGCTCGCATCGTAATAGGCAATGCAGGGGAATCCGGCGTTATACAGCGCCAGGCTCGCATACGCGCCCACATCGCCCGTCGCATCCACCGTGACCGTGTTCCAGGAAATGCCCGTCCAGAAGGCGTACTTGAGGTTGCCGTTTGTTTCGTCGTAGTAGGCGATGCGCGGAAAGCCCGCCCCGTTCAGGGCCAGGGAAGCATAACTCCCCACGTTGTCGGGTGCATCCACCGTCTCCCGATGCCACATCGTCCCGTCGTGGTAGGCGTACCTGAGGTCGCCGTCTGTTTCGTCGTAATAAGCCACGGCCGCCTGGGTATCCGAGGGAAAGAGGTGGAGAGAGGCAAAAGTGCCGGCCGCCGGGTCTATCGTCTCGACGGCCCACTCCCATTCCGACGGCGCAGCCGCAACATGCTGCGTCCGGCCCCATGTTTCCGGCGGCTCAACACGGCGTCCCATCGCCCCGGCCGGGAGCGCGGCGAAGCAGTGCATTGAGCCTGTCAAAATCATGAGAAGTACCAGTCCGATGGAGACAGAGGCGCTGACCCCCCGTCCCTTTCGTCCTTTGTCTATAGTCCCGTGCATCTCGATAGCCTCCTTTTCGGTAGAAATTTTCCTTGCCGTCATCGGGTGGCGGGCCCGCTAATCGCCGTCCTGCACCTCCTTTGGGGAAGGGGCGCTGCGGGTGGGCCCGGCGGCCGGCCGGCGTTTCGGCCGGGCCAGGCCCCGCGGGCGGTGTCCCGTCCCCCGCTTCCGCCACACCGGACGGGCATTGGGGTAGGCTCGCCCGTGCAGGCGGCGGCCGGCCAGGCCGAGCACCCCCAGGAAGGCCGTGCCGGCCAGGGCGAAGGCTCCCCAGCGGCGGTTCAGCGGCGCGGGCAAGAGGAGAAGCGGAAACGTGCCGAGCAGGAGGAGCCAGGGGAGAACGTTACGGGACGGAAGCGCCGCCCCCAGGAAGGTCAACCCCAGGACGCCGCCCCAGAGGCGTATCGGATCCAGCGTCTCCTGCAGGGCGGCTGCCGCCGGGTTACCGAGCAGGTATAGGGCCAACAGGGCTGCCCCGCTCCAAAGCAGCAGGGAGAAACCGAGCCAGTCCCCCCGATGCACCCTCATCTCCACAGCCACCCTTCCACGATCGGCAGCAAGCGCTCCGCCAGCCGCCAGACCCAGACCCAGCCGGCGGCCAGGAAGACCGTGCCTTCCAGGAGGCCGCCGCGGACAGCGCGGCGCGGTCCCCAGGGAGGGAAATAGGCCCAGCGGTAGGGGTACAGGACGGCCAGCGGGCGGATGCCGCCGTTGCAGAGGTCCAGAAGGAGGTGAGAGAGCCACCCGCCCAGGAACGAGACGTAAAGCAAAGGAAAAGCAACAGGATGGAGCAGCCACCCCGCCAGGCCCACCAGCGCGCCCAGGCCGGCCAGGATTTCCAGCCCATGCCAGGGGCCGCGTTCCTGGCCCAGGGCCGAGGCGCCGGCCAGGAAGGTGCCTCCGTAGCCCCGGGCGCGCATCTCCCGGGCCAGCCGGGCAAAGGCGTACTCCAGTTCGGGCATGGCCGCGCCGGCCGCTCCGGAGATCAGGGCCGTCTCCCAACCCAGGGGAAGCCCCACCACCAGGGCCAGCCCGGCCCCGGCCGCGCCGCCGGCCGCCAGATGGGTCAGCGCCTTCACGGCAGCCCTCCGATGGCCCAGACCAGCCTCTCCAGGCCGTGCAGAGGATCCACGACCCAGACCTCATGCCCCCGTCGACGCAGGGCATCGGCCACCGCCACGACCACCGCCTCGTCTTCGCCTCCCAGCACGGCCGGCCGGCTCAGGTGAGGCACGACATTCTCCAGGAGGGGAGCAACGTCGGCCGGCCGGCCTTCCGCCAGCAGGACCGGCACCTGCACCGGAAGGAGCACCCGGCGCTCCCGGCGAAAGGCCTCGGCGATGAGGAGGCGATAGAGCAACTCCAGCCCCGGTGGAAAGGAGCGCGGTTCGGCCATCCCGGCCGGCCCGAAGGGGGCCGCTTCCCAGGCAAAGGCCCCCAGGTAGAGGGCGATGCCCTCGGGGATGGGGCTTCCGGCGCATACGGCGACGACGGGAGGAACCACGTGCACGGAAGGGAAGGCGCTCGGGACTTCCGGGGCCTCTTCCAGAAGCGGCAAGGCGGCCAGGACCGGCCGGCCTCCGGCCAGGCGGGCCAGGATTTCCCACCATACCTCCCAGCCGGCCGCATCCCAACGGGCCACCCGCCGCACCCGGGGGCCGGCCCGCTCCAGGGCCTCCACGCCGATGGAATGCTCAAAGAGGGCGGCCGGCAGAGCGCGCCTGCCTTCCTCCGTGTCCAAATGCAGGGTGATCAAACCGTGCGCCAGACAGTATCCCGACATCCCTTCCCCCTACGGCAACGGGAGCGGCGGACAGTGGACCCGGAGCGGCGTCTCGTCGCTCCACTCGACCGTCCGGCCGGCAGACACCCCAGCACAAGACACTCGATCAACCACCGTCTCTGCATCCTTCCTCCTTTCTGCGGCTGTAGCCCGCTTTATCTCCCAACCCACATCTGGGCCGCGGAGAACAGGAACGGCGCCACCATAACCACAATCATCGTCGGCAGCAGGAGCGGCACGCTCAGCCCCAGGAGACGCAGCGGCAGCACTTTGGCCTGCTCCATGAGGTAGGCGGCCTTGCGCAGATAAGCCTGCTCCAGGTAGGATTCCAGGATGGCGGCGATATCTCCGCCTTCCTCCTCGGCCTGTTCCAGCAGGTGCCAGAGGTCCACCAAGAGCGGGTCCCCCAGGTCTTGGGCCATCGCGTGGAGGGCCGGATATTTGCTTTCGGCCAGGCGGGCCTGCCGCAGGGCCCCCTTCACCGCCTCGATCAGCACGTCTCCGGCCCTCCCCAGCCGCACGGCAAACTCCAGGGCCTCCAGAACGCTGCCCCGAACCCCGTACCCCACCAGGAAGTTGCCCAGGAAGTCGGGCAGGGCGCGCAGGAGCGCCTTCCGACGCACCTGTCGGCGCTGCACCTCTTCCAGGGCCTCCAACCGGCCGCGCAGCGTCTGCCAGGCCTGTTGCGGCGAGACCCGATAGGCAGAAACGATGAGCAATCCGCCGGCCAACAGGATGAGCCAGATGGGGGTCATCTCCATCGTCTCCTCCGCACTTTCACTCCCAGCGAATCTGCCCGACCATCCGCCGGCTCACCAGGGCCACCAGCCCTTCCACCAGCAGAACGGCCACGACGATCGCCCGGCCGGGCAGGGTGCCGAAGTAAAAGTCCAGGACGGAAACCTCGCCCCCCAGCACCGAGCCCACCATCGCCGAAAGCACGATAAAGGCCGGAATCATCCACAGGACGATGGTCTGGGAGGTCTGGCCGAAGCGGCTTTCCACCCGCACGGTCCGGCGCACCTGTGCATCCCGGCCCAGGCGCTCCAGCAGGAGGCGCAACGCCCGTCGCTGGGCCGGCACGTCCAGCGCCTCGCGGTAGATGACGGCCAGGAGTTCCAGGAGGGCCCGCAGGTGCCGGTGCACGGCCGAGCCGGCCGCCCGTTCCAGGCGCTCCCCCAGTTCCGCCTGGCCGCGCATGACGAGTTCCAGAAAGGCCAGTTCTTCCCGGAGGGGCGCTTCCAGGGTGTGGTAGGAGCGGCGCAGGAGGGTAAAGACCGTCCCACTGCCCACGCCCTGCCCGGCCAGGCCGGCCGAAAGGGCCTGGGCCAGCCCCTGCACCTGCTCGGAAAGGCGTTCCATCCGCTTCCGGGCCAGGCGGCCGGCCACCCCACGCCCGATCCCCAGGGCTACAAACGGCGCCACCAGGAGGCCCAGCGGCCCCAGCGCCCAGGTCAGGAGGACCCCGCCGGCCGCCAGCGCCACCCCGCCGGCGGCCAGCGCCGCACCGGCCACCGCCGGCGCGGCAACGGGCCCCACCATCTGCACCATGGCCTGCTCCACCCGTCCCCGCCCCCAACGCAGCATCTGCCGCGGCTCCACTTCCGGCGCCAGGAGCCGCCAGGCCAGGACCAGCCCGCCCAGGGCGAAGAGCAGCAGCCCCGGCCAGCGCATCAGCAGCACCGCTTCCATCTCACCCCTCCGTTTCTCCGCCGGCCGGCCTCGACCGGCCATCCTCCCGGGCCAGTTCCAGGTAAAAGGCCGCCTCCGGATGGTCCGGCCGGCGCCGCAGGACGGCCTGGAGCAACTTCCCCGCCCGTTCCGGGGACTCGGGCATCTGTTCCAGGGCCAGGGCCAGAAGGTCCTCCACCGCCAGGTGTTCCTCCCGGGCCTTCCAGAGGAATTGCTCCACCTCCCCGGCCACCTCGTCCAGATGGGACTGGACCGCCTCCTCCACCAGCCACTCCAGCCGGGCCAGATTCCCCCGCCCGGCCGCCTCCCGGGCCTCCTCCCGCAGCCGGCCGGCCCGCCTCTCCCGCTCCTCCTGCTTCGCTTTCTGCCCCGCCCGAACCTTCTCCAGAAGCCTCCGTCCCTCCTCATCCTCCGGGGCAAGCGCCAGCGCTTCCACCAGGACCGCCTCCGCCGTCCCCCAGTCTCCGCTACGCACCATCGCCGCCGCCGAGGCCAGAAGCCGCTCCACCTCGGCCCGACGCTCGGCCTCCAGACGGGCCTGGGCGGCCTCGTCCTCGCCCTCGGCGTAGGCGGCCTGTAGCGCCTGGAGACGAGGGCAACTCTCTCCCCGGCGTTCCCAGACCACCTCTTCCCCTTCGGGTCCGGGCCGGGCCTGCCCGACCAAGATCGGATGCAATCGCCACCCCTCCTCCACCACCTCCACCTCGGCCACCTGCCGGACATAGCGCCGGCCGCTCTGCGGGGATTGCTCCAGCAGCACCACCACGTGCACCGAACGGGCCACCGCCTGGCGCAGTTCGGCCGGCGTGGCCCCCACGAAGAGGTCGCTGAAGCGGGCGGAACGCGCCAGCCGGGTCAGCCGGCGCAGCGCCTCCTCGGCATCGTCGGTATGGATGGTCGTCCCGCCGCCCCGGATGCCGGCGGAGATGCTGTGCAGAATGGCCGCCGCCTCCGGCCCCTTGGTCTCGCCGATGACCAGGCTGATCACCCCCATCTTCAGCGTGCGCATGGCCACCGCCTCCAGCGAGTTAGGCGCGGCCGGGTCGTCTGAACCCTCCAAGAGGGTAATCAGCGGATGTACGCCCTCCCGGCGAATTTCCGTGCCCTGCTGCACGACGACGATATGGGCCTGCGGTGGGAACAGGGAAAGGAGCATCTCCAGAAAGGCCGTCTTGCCCGCGCCGCTGGGCCCGGCCACCAGGAAAAAGGCCCGGGCCCGGGCCGTCCGGCGCAGGTAATCCCCCACCTCCTCGTTCAGCGTTCCGTAGGAAAGGAGCGTCTCCAGGGAAAAGGCGGCCGGTGCCCGCCGGCGGATAAAGATTTGCGGGATTTCTTCAAAGGGCATGAGGATAATGCGCGAGCCGTCGGCCAGTTGCACCTGGGCCACCGGTTCTTTGCGGCTGACCCCCCGGCCGCCCAGTTCGGCCAGACGCACCGCCAGCCGGCGGACCTCTTCCTCCCCGCCGGGAAAGCACACCGAACGGCACATCCGCCGGCCGGCCCGTTCCACCAGCACCGTCCGGGGATCGATCAGTTTGATCTCGGTCACCTCCGGATCGGCCAGGAGCGGCTGCAGGGGGCCGAAGCCGGCCACTTCCCCGTAGAGGTAAGCCACCAGGCTTTCCCCGCCCTGCGAAAGGAGGGCGACCTGGTTGCGCTCCAGCCAGTCGCGAATGGCCTTCCGGACGGCCCGCTCGCGCCGCACCGGCTCCGCCAGGGGATGGAGCAACTCGGCCGGGACCGCCTCCAGGAGGTGCCGCCGGAGTTCCTCCAGGAGGGCGGCAGGAACTTCCTGCTGCCACCGGCGGCTGCGGGCCTGCAGCAGGGCCGGCCCCAGGACATCCTGCGGGCGTATCCCCAGCCTGCGCGTAGTATAGGCCGGCCGGCTCATCCCTGCTCTCCGACCAAAAATTCCACCAGGGCCTCGGCTTCCCGCAGGAGCGGCGGCTTCCCCTCCCGCTGGCTTCGGCGCACGGCCGAGGAGTGCGGGATCAGGAAAAAGGGCAGATGGGCCAGCCCCAGTTCCCGTAGGACGCGGCGGATTTCCCCCGGCCCCTCGCCGCTGCGCCGGCCGTCGTTGGCCACCACAACCACCCGCTCGGCCGCCCCCAGCCCGGCCAGGGCCACCATCAGGCGGCGAAAACTCTCCAGGGAAAAGTACTCCAGATCGGTCACCGCCAGAATCCGGTCGGCCAACTCCTGGGCGGCCGTGACCACGATGGGGTTCTTCTGGAGTTCGGCATCGTTGTCCATAACGATATACTCAAAGAGGCCGCGCAGGTCCTGGATGACCTCCCGGGCCAGCCGTTCGTCGGGGACGACCACCTGATCCGGGCGTATCGGGGCCGGGAGGACGTAGATGCCGGAGGCGCTGGGCCGGATAAAGGCCTCGATGGGCGCCCCCTCCTCCTGAAGATAGTCCCAGATGGTGGGCACCTCGGCCGGCAGACGGAGGGCCTGATGGATGAGGGCCTGGGGAAAATCGCAATCCCACACCACCACCCGGCCGGGACGCCGAGAGAGTTGCGCCGCCACCAACAGGGCCACCGTGGTCTTGCCCACCCCGCCCTTCATCGCCGTCACCGCCAAGACCAGGGACCGGCCCACCGCCTTGGGGGGAAGGCCGATGGCCCGTCCCACCTCCAGGATGGGCAAATCGCGGGGAAGGACGGTGATGCCCGGCAGGGTCAGCCCGAGGCTGGCCGGCCCGCTCAGGAGGACCACCCGGGCCTGGGGAAGCCACTTCTGCACCTGGAGGGAAATCTCGGCCGGCCCCACGCCGTCGGCCACCCGGTCGTCCACCACGATCACGGCCGGCTGCAGGGAGGGGAGGACCTGGCCGGCGGTGTAGAGGTCGGGCAGGGTGCCGGCCGGGATAAAGTGAAAGTGCTCGGCCAGGCGGGCCGGCCAGGAGGGGTCGGCGGTGACGAAGGTCACCCGGCTGCTCATCTCTCACCTCCTTCCAGCACCAGGCGCAATCGCCCCTGGCGGGAGGCCTCCATCAGGAGGTTCGCCAAGGTGAAATCGGCTTCCAGGAGGGCCACCTCGGCGGCCCGGCCAGCCGGGGCGGAAAGGAGGGAGGTGCCCTCGCGGGTGTAGAGGTCCAGGATACGGACATGCCGGGCCAGCGGGGTGGGGATTCCCTCGGTCGGGGTCAGCAGCGTGCTCGCATAGATGCTCACCCGATCCCCCACCCGCAGTGCCCCGCCGGCGGCATCCACCGGCTCCAGCGGCACGGCGATGGCGAAGTAGTCGGGGGAAAGGACCGTGCCGGCCGGGAGCACCCTCCCCGGGGGCGGCGGCTCCGAGGCCAGCATGAGCGAGGTCAGGAGGGTGCCGGGGAGGATGTCCACCCGGGCCACCCGCCCCAGGGCCTCCTCCGGCCTCTGAAGGAAGCGGGCTTCGCTCCCCCGGGGCACTTCGGCCCGCCCCAGCATCCCGTCCGTGATGATGCTCCCCCGGGGAATTTCCACCACCGCCGCCACCACCTCCACCCGTTGGGCCTTTTCGCTCAGGTAGAGGTTGCCCCCGAACCAGAGCAGGCCGGCCAGGAGCAAAAGGAACGCCGTAGCCACCAGAAGACGGTTCGAAACACTGCGCACCGGTCACCTCCTTCTACCAGGTATCATGGCTGGGGAGGACAAAAACGGCAATAACGCCCAAAGATGCGGCCGGAAGAACGAGTACCTGCCCCCGACCTTTCATCACCTTCCTCCGGTGATCACCGCC
>JBMFNL010000033.1:0-37232 GCA_049970175.1 Chloroflexia bacterium | reverse complement strand
CCGGCATCGTCCGGCAAGAAGTGTCCCGGTTCGTGGATTGGATAGCCCAACGGGAGGGGGTTCCTCCCCTGGAGGAAATGGAGGAACGGGTCCGCGCCGGCCGGGACTACTACGGCTGCTTCAATGAGGTAAACAAGCCCACAGTTCTTGGGCTATCCACCGTCTCGATCTGCCATTCGCTGCCGTCGAAGCGCGCCTATTTCAGGTCGTAGAGTTAGGGCAACAGGACGAATCCCATGGTCGCAAAGTGGTGATCGGCAGTGAAGACGTGGGTCAGGCCGAGTTGGCGCATGACGGCGAAAGAGGTGCAGTCGGTGTAGGAAAAGTCCTGGTCGCTATATTGCTCAAAGATGCTCCAGGCGGCATCTTCCTGGGCTTCGTCCACACGCACCAACTCGACCAGCCCGTCCTCGATCAACGACTGCAGCATGTGCCGGAAGCGCACGGCGGCAGCGTGATGCATGTTGTAGCGAATGAGCGTGATGGTCTCGTCCAGCACAAAGTTGGTGGTGAAAGATGTATTTGTCGTCGAGCAATTTCTCGTTGGTTTGCTGAGCCAGGGCGTGACCGGAATCCGCTCCATCGGTGAGCGCATACCACGCCCAGGTGTCTACAAAGACCTTGTTCATGGGCGCTCCCGCGAATAAAGGTAAACGTCATGCCGGCGCGCAGCGTCGTGCGGTGGCCGGCCTTCCCCCAGTCCCCGGCCCAGTTCGCGCATCAGGGCGCGAGCGCGTTCGACCCTGGCCTGCTGGCGCAGCCATTCTTCCACCGCCTCATAGGCGATCTCCTCAACCGACATGCGCCGTTCGCGGGCCACGGCAGCCAGTTCCTCATACTGCTGGGGCGGTAGTTCGATCTTGATTGCGGTCCCCATCCGTCTACTCCCGGCCCGGCACCTGCCCGGCCGCAGCGCAGGCAGCACGGTGCCATTCTGTCAACTATGCTAATTATACCACACTCGTCGGGCCGGTGTCAAAATCGTCTGGTTTAGCCTCCAATGAGGCCACCGGGGAACCCGATGGCCGGCTACCACCATACTACCACAAACGCACGTTCAGTGCAACTTGCCGACCCCCAGTTTCCAACAAAGTGAAAATGGGCTATCATAGCGGCGTTGCCGTTCGAATTGCCATGCGAAAGGAGGAACGACGCCATGAAACCCGCGACCATGGTACAACGGACAACGCTGGCCCGCAACATCACCGCCGTTCTGTAAAGCGCTCTTCTTGGCCTTTCGCCATGCCTGGCTCGCTACTCTTGGATAGTTTGTTGGAAACTGGAGCGGGACACACATTTGACATTTCCCCGGCCTGTGCTATCATTCGGGAAAACCTATCCAGGAGGCCACCATGACCCAGATCGAGGAAATCGTCGCCCGCGAGGTGCTGGACTCGCGGGGCAATCCCACCGTGGAGGTAACGGTTTACCTTTCGGGCGGTGCCCAGGGGCAGGCCATCGTCCCTTCCGGGGCTTCGACCGGGGCCCATGAGGCGCTGGAACTGCGCGACGGAGACGAGCAACGTTATGGGGGCAAAGGGGTACTCCAGGCGGTGGAGCACATCAACGGGGAGATCGCCGATGAGATTCTGGACTGGGATGCCCGGGATCAGGCCGGCCTGGACCTCTTGCTGGTCGAACTGGACGGCACGCCCAACAAGAGCCGCCTGGGGGCCAACGCCTTGCTCGGGGTCAGCCTGGCCGTGGCCCGGGCGGCGGCTGCGGCGCTCCACCTCCCGCTGTACCGCTATTTGGGCGGTGTCGGTGCCCGCCTCCTGCCCGTGCCCCTGATGAACATCCTCAACGGCGGGAAACACGCCGCCCATTCCACCGATTTCCAGGAATTTATGATCGTTCCGGCCGGCGCGCCCTCCTATCACGAGGCCCTGCGCTGGGGCGTCGAAACCTACCATGCCCTGAAGAAGGTGCTCCAGGAACGCGGCCAGAACACCAACGTCGGCGATGAGGGGGGCTTTGCCCCGTCCCTTGCTTCCAACGAGGAGGCCCTGACCCTGATCCTGGAGGCCATCGAGCGGGCCGGCTACCGGCCCGGCCAGGACATCTACCTGGCTTTGGATCCGGCGGCCAGCGAATTCTATGAGGACGGCCTCTACCACCTGAAGCGCGAGGGGCGGAAGTTGACCTCGGCCGAACTGGTGGATTTTTATGCCGATTGGGTGGAGCGCTACCCGATCCTCTCCATCGAGGACGGCCTGGCCGAGGACGATTGGGAGGGTTGGAAACTGTTGCAGGAGCGCCTGGGCGCCCGAATCCAGTTGGTCGGCGACGACCTCCTGGTGACCAACGTCGAGCGTATCGGGCGGGCGATTGAGGAAAACGCCTGTAACGCCTTGCTGTGTAAGGTCAACCAGATCGGCACCCTCACCGAAGCGATCGAGGCCGTCCGTCTGGCCCAGTGGGCCGGCTGGGGCGTGGTCATCTCTCATCGCTCCGGCGAGACGGAGGATACCTTTATCGCCGACCTGAGCGTGGCCTTGGGTTGCGGGCAGATCAAGGCCGGCGCCCCCTGTCGCAGCGAGCGGGTCGCCAAGTATAACCGGTTGCTGCGCATCGAGGAAGAGTTGACCACCGGGGCCCGATATGCCGGCTTGGCCGCCTTCAAGGTGCGGCTGCCGTAGGGCCAGGCCGGGGAATCGCTCCCCCATCTTTTGGAAAGGAGCCGGCCGGATACCCGGAGGTACGCGGCCGGCCCATCGTTTTGGGGCCATCCCGCAGGGGAATCCGGCCGGCCGAACCGGAAGGCTTACCCCTCCTGGTACAGGTCGTCGGCGATCTCCAGCGCCCGCTCGACGATCCCCAGACCTTCGTCGATCTGTGCTTCGGTGATACACAGGGGCGGGACGACAAAGAGGAAGGAGCCGAAGATAAAGGTGAAGAGGCCGTTCTCCCGCAGAAATTTGCCGATCTGGGCCATGGCCGGGCTGGGCTCTTTGCTCCGGTTGCGCACCAGTTCCAGGGCCGAAAAAAGGCCGATGTAGCGCACGTCGCCCACGGAGGGGTGGCGGGCCTTGATCTCCTCCAGCCGTTTCCCCAGATGCCGGCCGACCCGGGCGGCGTTCTCCACCAGCCCTTCCTCCTCATAGACCTGCAGGGTGGCCAGGCCGGCCGCGCAGGCCAGCGGGTGGGCGCTGTAGGTCAGGCCGCACCAGAGCATATGCTTCTCAAAGTGCTGGGCGATGGGCTCGGAGACGATCACCGCCCCCAGTGGCACATAGCCCGAGGTCAACCCCTTGGCGCAGGTGATCATGTCGGGCACCACCGACCAGTGGTCCACGGCGAACCATTTCCCGGTGCGTCCCCAGCCGCTCATGACCTCATCCGAGATGAGGAGGATGCCGTACCGGTTACAGATTTCCCGTACCCGGGGCCAGTAATCGTCGGGCGGGACGATGAGGCCGTTGGAGCCGGTAACCCCCTCCATGACGATGGCGGCGATGTGTTCGGGCCCCTCATAGCGGATGACCTCCTCGACGTGGTCAATACACTGCCGGCGGCAGGTCTGGGGGGTCCAGCCGAAGGGGCAGCGGTAGCAGTAGGGGTCGAGGAAATGGACCACGCCCGGCATGGCCGGCTCGACCGGCAGGCGGCGGTAGTCGCCGGTGAGGGCAATGGCCCCGTGGGTGGCGCCGTGGTAGGAACGGTAGCGGGCCAGGATTTTGAAGCGTCCGGTGTACAGGCGGGCGATCTTGATGGCGTTTTCGTTGGCCTCGGCCCCGCCCAGGCAGAAGAAGGTCTTCTTCAGGTTGCCGGGGGCGATTTCGGCGATCTTTTGCCCCAGGAGGGCCCGGGGCTGGGTGGCCATGCCGGGGTGGGCGTAGCAGAGCCGGCCGGCCTGTTCCTGGATGGCCCGGACCACCTTGGGGTGCTGGTGGCCGATGTTCAGGTTCATAATCTGGGAGGAAAAGTCGATGTAGCGTTTTCCCTCCGCATCCCAGAAGTAGACCCCCTCTCCACGCACGATGGGAATCGGGTTGACCTCCGCCTGCACCGACCAGGAGAAGAGGGTATACTCGCGGCTCAGACGGACGATCTCCGCGCCGCTCAGGGAGCGTCCTTCCGGAGACATGCCTACCTCCAGGTTGTGATCAAGGAGCCGTCTTTTCTTCCGGCACGCGAAAGACCAGACAGGTGTTCTTCAGGTAAGGCATACCGATGGCGATGCGTTCCTCCTCGCTCAGGGCCTCAAAGTGCTCCCGGTCGGCCAGGCCGCGCTGGGCTTCCACCAGCACCGCCGCCGCCATCCGCGCCGCCGTCATGGAAAGTTCGACCAGGTGCATACAGCCGGTATCGTGCCCCAGGGCGTCGGCCAGTTTGCGGTTGATGCCCCGTTCGATCACCAGTCCGGCGATCTTTTCCGTCAGGGGAAGGGTTTCCCGGCATTTGCGAAAGGGCACGCGAATCATCTGGGCGCTGGCCTGTTCGATTCGCTTGGTGCGGGCGTGTACTTTCATCGAGAAGCGGATGCTGTGGTCCAGGTCGAGAAGGGAGGAGTGGATGACGATGTATTCGGGGTCGTCCCCTCGCTCCACGATCACGTTGATATTGCGCTGGTAGAGTTCGCTCAGTTCGGACATGCGGCCTCCTCAGGCGTAGCGCAGGAATGCCCCGATTCGCCCCATTTCCCAGAGGGCGTCGTTAGGCGGGATAAAGTGGACTTTGGCCCCCTGGCTGGAGGCCAGTTCCACGGCCTCGTCGATCAGGTCTTCCACCCGTTCGATTTCGCCGTGGCAATAGCGGCATTTCCCGGTGGAGCGGATGCTCAGGCTGCCGCAGTGGTTGCAGCGGCCGCCGGCCGACTGGTAGCCTTCTTCGACCAGGAGTTCCATCACTTTATGGGCGTTGAGGGCACGCAGGGTGGCGGCCAGGCCGGCCACGGCCGTCCGGCCCGAGCCCACCTCCTCCTTCAGCCGCGCGACCAGGGCCTCGGCCATCCGCTCCTCGACCTCGCCCATGGTCTGGAGGGTCTGTTCGAGGACTTCGGCGGCGCCGGCCGTGGTGGCGATAGGCAAAAAGCCCACCACCCGTTCCTGGAGGTAGGTATGCAGGCGGTCGTAGAAGGCGCTGGTCAGTTCCTCGGTCCCGCCGATGAGAAGGAAGTCAAAGCCCTCGCGCTGGAAGAACTCCAGCGTCAGTTCGGCGGCGCGTTTGAGGTGGTGCATGACGGCATCGTCGTGGTGGCGCTGGAGGCGGGCCTGGGCCCAGCCGCCCTGGTCGTGGCGCTTGGGCACCTCGTCCAGGACCATGGAATAGTCCTGGATCTCACCCATCTGGATGAGGAACAGCCGGGCCCGTTCCTTATCCACCAGAATGGTGCAGTAGCGGGGCTGGCGCCGGAAGAGGTGGATGAGCGGTTTGACATAAGGAGAGCGATCCACGACCAGGTAGTTGCCGGGTTGCTGGGGCAGGCGATAGGCCTGCCAGAAGTTTTCTCCGGCGAAGATGACCAGGCCGCGGGATCTTCCGCCGCGTTCCTCCTCGGCCGTCGCCTCGATGCGGGCCAGAATCTCGGTGAGGGTGGGCCGGTAGGCCTCGGGCCAGCGGGAGATTTCCTCCTGGCCGGCCTTGAGCAGGTTCTTCAGCGCGGTGAACGGGGCCTTTTCCTCCCGTTCGCGGCGGTCGATGGAGAGGTAGAAACTGACCACCGGCGATTCGGAAGGCGGGTAGTTGGTGAGCAGTTCCAGTTGATGTTTGGTAATCATCAGCATCTCCTTGTTCGGTTATTCTTCCCGATGGGGCGGGTTTATTATAGCATGGGTGGGCCGGGATGTCCAACGGGACGACCTGGGCGGATACATGTTTGTAGTTGAGCGAGGCGCCGTGTGAAGAGGACCGTGCCCATCTAGAAACATGCATCCGATGGCGATTTCCATCGGCCGGTCTCTCTGCTTTACCCCCGGTACTGGCCTGTGGCGGGCCGGCCTCGAAAGATGAGCGCAACACCATCCAGAGAAGAAGCCGGCCGAAGAAGAGCGGTACGGCGGTCAGCGCCAGAGGCCAGACCTCCTGGTAGAGCCATTGCCAAAAGGTGGTAGGCAGGACGGTGGCGCAGACTCCCCACAGGGCCCACCGTTGCCAGGGGCGCAGCCACCTCCAACGCCGGGCCAGGAAGAACAGGGCGGGCAGGAGGAGCAGGTCCGCATCGTGGCGCAGGTGGGGGCTTACCAAGGTCACGACCACCACGCCGAGCAATCCTGCGCTGTCCCATCCTCCTTCCCCCGGCCGGGGCTTCCGGGAGCACCATAGCAACCCCAGGCCGGCCAGGACGGGGACCAGGGTGGACAGAAGCGGCGGTGCCGTGAACAGTGGGCGGAAGAACCCACCGGCCGGCTCCGGCCAGCCCGCAGGCCAGGACGTTCCGGCTGTGCCCAGCAGCGCGGCCGTCGCCCCCCAGAGCCGTCCAGGCCGGTCAGATACAGGCGCATCATGTGGTCCGTTTCCGGGAGAAAACGGAAGAAAGCCAAGGTGACTTCGGGGCCGAACAGAAGCAGGTTCATACCCCACAGGAACACCGTGGAAAGAACCGTCGTTCCCACCGACCAGCGGCGCTTCCGGAAAAGTTCGAACAGGAGCAAGAGACCCCAGACCGGTTTGAGGTGGGCCGCCAGGGCGATGCCGAGACCGCGCAGGACCTCTCCCCGCCGTCCCGTGCCGGTGTGGCTCAGCATGGCCGGCAGCAGGAAGAGGAGCAGGAGCACGTTGACCTGGCCCAGAATCAGGGTGGTGACCAGAGGCGGGGACAGAAGAAGAACCGGGAGCACCCAACGCAACCCGGAGAGTTCCCGTTGAAACAGGAAAAAGGCTACCAGTAGCAATCCGGCAAAGAGGCCGGTGTTCAGGACGGTCCAGAGGATGACGGCGTCGGGGTAATTCAGATGGCCAAGCGGCCGCAGAAGCCAGGCGAACAGCGGCGGATATACGTAGGGGAAGGGCCGCAATCCAAACCGCTGACCCACCTCGAAAAAGGTCTGCGCCTGGTACAATCCGGCGGGCTGTTCTTCGAGCACTCTGGCCCCAACGTAGTAACAGGCAAAATCCCAGTAGAGTTTTCCTTCTGCCAGCGCCCTTCCCAACTGTATCCAGGCAACCAGGCTGCTCAGGACGATGATGGTGAACAGCATGATCCAGATGCCAAGTCCCCCAAGCCGGAGCCGGCGTTTCATTCTGGCTTCCTCCTGCAGCACCGGGCCCACAGCAGGAGCGCTCCCAGGACCGGCAGGACGGCTCCGCCCAGGGCGACGAGAAGCCAGCCCCACCACGTTCCCGGTCCGAGCGACGACCGAAGGAGCAGCGCAGAAGCCACCAGGAGGCCGGCGGCCAGGATGCCCAGCGAAAGACGGAGCGATAGGAGGTCCAGGGCCGCCAGGGGCTGCTCGATGCGGCGCATTTCCCATCCTAGGGAGAGGTCGCCCTCCCGCAACCGGCCCAGCACCTTCGGCCAGGCCTCCGGAAGTTCCAGGAAGAGTTCGCCCCAGCGGCCCAGGCTCCGGCCGGCCCGTTGCCCCAGGGCGGCGGGGGAGACGAGTTCCTCCAGGAGACGGCGGGCATACGGCCGGGCCACGGCAAAGGGGTCGAAGTCGGGATCGAGTTGTAGCCCCACGCCCTCCAGCATGCCCAGCATTTTCCCCAGCAGCCAGAGTTCGTTGGGCAGGCGCAGGCGGCGGCGGAAGGCGATCGGCATGGCCTCTTCCATAACCTCGCGGGCCCGAATCTCCTTGAGCGGCCGGCCGGCATAGCGCTGAAGGAGGTGCTCCAGGTCCTGTCGCAGGCCGACCCGGTCCACCCCCTGCTCCACCAGGCTCATGCGCAGCAACTGATTCACCACCCCCTCCGTGTCCAGCCGCACGGCCACGGCCAGGAGATGTACCAGTTCCTCGCGCAACTTCCGCGAGAGCCGGCCAACCATGCCGAAATCCATGGCCGCGATGACCTCGCCCGGCATGACGAAGAAATTCCCCGGATGGGGGTCGGCGTGGAAAAAGCCGTCCTCCAGGACCTCCTGCATCACCACTTCGGTGGCGTGCAGGGCCACACGGTGGCGGTCCAGGCCGGCCGCCTCCAGGGCGGCGATGTCATCGATCTTGATGCCGCGCACCCGTTCCAGCGTCAGCACCCGGCGGGTGCTCCGTTCCCAGTAGACCCGAGGGATGTACAGGTAGGGAAAGTCGGCAAAGTTGCGGCGGAAGCGTTCGGCGTTGCGCCCCTCCCGGACAAAGTCCAGTTCGCCGCTCAGGGTATGGGCAAACTCCTCCACGATGCCGGCGGGGTCGTAGAGTTCGGCCTGGGGAAGTTCGTCTTCCATCAGCCGGGCCAGGCGACGCAGGATGTCCAGGTCCAGGGCGATGACCTCCTCGATGCCCGGTCGCTGGACCTTGACCACCACCTCCTCGCCCGTGGGCAGGGTGGCGACGTGCACCTGAGAAAGGGAGGCGGAGGCCAGCGGGGTTTCCTCGAAGGTGGCAAAGAGTTCTTCCAGGGGGGCGCCCAGTTCTCCTTCGACCTGGCGGCGCACCTCGGCAAAGGGGAAAGGGGCCACCCGGTCCTGCAGGCGGACCAGTTCGGCGACGAAGGGGGGAGGCAGGAGGTCGGGGCGGGTGCTGAGGATCTGTCCCAGTTTGATGAAGGTTGGCCCCAATTCTTCCAGCGCCAGGCAGAGGTGTCGGGCCGGTGGAGGTGCGAGGGGACGAATGCGCTGAAAGGGGCCGCGGCGCGGCCGGGCCATCTCCAGAAGAAAGCCGAAGCCGTGGCGCAGGAGGATGCGGCTGATCTCCTGGTAACGCTGCCAGCGTCTGGGAATCCCCGGGATGGGCCTTTCCAAAGGTCGTTCTCCCCGACGAGCCTGGTGGAGGTTGGGTCGTCAGAAGGGGAGTTCCCCGGCCTCTTCTTCTCGGAGGCCCGGGCCGGCCTCCTCCGCCAGACGGGTAACCCGCAGTTCGGCCCGGTCCAGGAGTTCCTGGCAGTGCTGGGCCAGCGCCATGCCCCGTTCATAGAGGGCCAGGGCCTCCTCCAGCGGAAGGTCCCCTCCTTCCAACCGCCGGACGATCTCCTCCAGCGCGGCAAAGGCCTGTTCCAAGGGTAGGTCAACTCTTTCGGCCACCGTCATCGGCTCCTCCCGGCGTGTGCCGCTACCTTTCCAGTTCCAACCGCCCCAGGTCGATCAGGCTTTCCAGGTCTTCCAGGTCGTCCGGATGAAAGCGCGCCAAGAGCGCCCGCACCTTCTGAAGCTGCTCCTCGGTGGCTTGGCCGAGCATGCGGGTCAGGTCGGCCAGGTCCTGGACCCGGCCCGCCTCGAACTTGATCAGCACCAGGTAAGGCAGGGGCAAGATCGGGAGGCCCTGAGGGTCGCGATTTTCCCGCGCCTCGGCCAGGGCCTGGCGGGCCCAGGGCGTCCGCAATTCGACGACGTCCAGCGGCAGCCCCTCCGGCGAGTGCCAGGAGGAACCGCCGATGGCGAGTTCGCCGTCGTAGGAAAAGCCGGCCGCCTCTAGCCGTCTCCGAACGGATGGAGCGTCCTCATGCCATACGGCGATATCCAGGTCGTGGGTCGTGCGCTCCGGCATGTAGAGGCGGGCCGCCACCGCTCCCACAACGGCCCATGGAAGCCCTTCCAAAATCGGCCGCAGGTCGGGGACCTGCATCTCAAAGGTCCGCTTCCGCAGGGCTTCGGGCCGGCTGCCACCGCCCGGCCGGCCGTGCCGTTGGGCCAGTCGAAGGAGGGTCTTCCGGACCGAGGCTTTATCTGCCTTCATCGGAGCCGACCTCGGCGGCAAAGGCGCCGTCGCGCACCTGAACTTCCAGCCGGTCCCCGGCGGCCACCTGCGCCGGGCTGACCACCACCTGCCGCTCGGGCAGGCGGCGGACGATGGCGTAGCCGCGCCGGAGGGTGGCATGGGGATCGAGCGCGGCCAGGCGCAAAGAGGCGCTCCGCACCCGCTCCCGGGCCACTTCCAGGCGGTGGCGCATCCCCCGGTCCAGGCGGCCGGCCAGTTCGTCCACCCGCTGCCGCCGGCCGGCGATCTGGGCCTGGGGCGATAGACGCCGGAGGTGCCGGCGGCATTCCTCCAGATGTTGCCGCCGGCCGGCCACCTGTTGCTCCAGGCTCTGGAGGAGGCGCTTCCGTAGGCCGGCCAGTTGGGCGCGCAGTTCCTCCCGGTCCGGGACGGCCATGACGGCCGCCGCCGAAGGCGTGGGGGCGCGCACGTCGGCGGCAAAATCGGCGATGGTGAAGTCGGTCTCGTGTCCGACCCCGCTGATGACCGGGGCCGGGGCGGCGCGGATGGCCCGGGCCACACACTCCTCGTTGAAGGGCCAGAGGTCCTCCAGGGAGCCTCCGCCCCGGGCCAGGATGATCACGTCCACCGCCTGGTCGCGCAGCCGCTCCAGGGCGGCCACGATGCGCGGCGGGGCCTCTTTCCCCTGCACCAGCGTGGGCGAAAGCACCACCTCGGCCAGTGGGTAGCGCCGGCCGAGGATGTGCAGGATGTCCTGGAGGGCCGCGCCGTCCGGCGAGGTGACCACCCCGATGCGCCGGGGGAAGGAGGGCAGGGGGCGTTTCTGCTCCGGAGCAAAGAGGCCTTCGGCCTCCAGCCGCTCCTTGAGTTCCTGGAAGCGCAGGTAGAGCGCCCCCAGGCCTAGAGGGCGCAGGAAATCCACGTACAACTGGAGTTTGCCGCCGGCCTCGTAGAAGGAGACCTGGCCGTGCACCAGGACCGCCTCCCCATCGGTCGGGAGTTGGTCCAGCCGGCCGGCGGCGCTCCGGAACATCACGCAGGCGACCTGGCAATCGGCTTCCTTCAGGGTGAAATAGAGGTGGCCGGCGCTGGAGCGGGTAAAGTTAGAGACCTCCCCTTCCACCCAGACGTCCGCGAGCACCTCGTCGTACTCCAGGAGTTGACGGATGTAGGAGGTCAGTTCACGGACGGAAAGGATGGTAGGCATCGGCCCGCTCCATACCGAGGTCGCCCCGCTCCTTTCGGTCAGGTCGTCCCCAACCGGAAGATTCGCCGCCGGTCGGATGGAACCCGAGCGGTCCGTTTCAGGATCTCGATGCCTACGACCTGGCTATCGGCATGATAGTCCGGAATGATGCCCGGCCGGATTTCTTCCGATTCCACCACGGCCGCCTCATCCAGGCGAAGGTAAAGCGCTTCGTTTTCCTTATCGATTCTCAGCCTCATCCCGGCCTCCTCGGACGGCGGTCATGGCGGGCGTGGGTTGAAAGGACCAACTCCACCGGTGGCTTCCTGGGGGGGCCGCGTTTCGGGCATACCGGCGCGAACTACCCCTCCCGCGTCAGGTACTCCCCGGTGCGCGTGTCCACCCGGACCAGGTCGCCCTCGCTAATAAAGAGCGGGACGTTGATGGTGAGCCCGGTCTCCAGGGTGGCCGGCTTGGTGGCGTTGGCGGCGGTATCGCCCCGGACGCCGGGTGCCGTATGGACGACCCGCAACACCACCGAGGGGGGCAGTTCCACGTCCAGAATCTCGCCCTCGTAGGTGACCAGTTCCACCGTATCGTTTTCGCGCAGGAAATGGACGGCCTCCCCGAGGATTTCGGCCGGCACGGCCGGCTGTTCAAAGGTCTCGGTATCCATGAAGTAGTAGGTGGAGCCGTCGTTATAGAGGTACTGCACCGGGCGCCGATCGAGAAAGGCCTGCTCGAACTTGACGCCGGCCATAAAGGTGCGTTCGGTGATGGCCCCCGTGCGCAGGTTGCGCAGCGTCAGCCGCACGTTCGCCGTCCCTCTCCCGCGTTTGTTGTGCTCATAGTCGATGATCTTGCAGAGTTCCCCATCCACCAGGATGGTCAGCCCCTTGCGAAGTTCTCCGGTATCCAGCATGGCCATGGACTTCCTCCGCTAGATCGCTATCACCGGTTCCTTGGTAGACCGGGTCAGCACTTCGACCCCATCCTCCTGGACCAGCACAACATCCTCGATGCGCACGCCGCCCCAGCCGGGCAGGTAGATGCCCGGCTCCACGGTGACGGTGGCGCCGGCCGGCAGGGTCTCCGTGGAAAGGGCGCTCAGGCGCAGGGGCTCGTGCGTGCCCAACCCCACACCGTGGCCCAGGCTGTGGCCGAAGCGTTCGCCGTAGCCGGCAGCCTCGATGACCTCCCGGGCCAGACGGTCGGCCTCGGCGCAGGGCAGGCCGGCGTGGAGGCCGGCCTCGGCCCGTTCCTGGGCCTCGCGCACCAGGTTGTAGATGGGCCAGAACTGCTCGTCCGGCTCCCCCAGCACGATGGTGCGGGTCATGTCGGCGTGGTAGCCGCCGTAGACCGCGCCCATATCCACCACGATCGGCTCCCCGGGCTGCAGGAGGCGGTCCCCGGCCTGATAGTGGGGCATGGCGCCGTTCGGGCCGCTGCCGATGATCGTGGGGAAAGCCAGCCCCTCGCCGCCGTGTTCGCGGATGTATTTTTCGATCTCCCAGGCGGCCTCGCGTTCGCTGACGCCCGGGCGAACCCAACCCAGGAGGTGGGCAAAGGCCTCGTCGGTCAGGCGGATGGCCTGGCGCAGGAGGGCCAGTTCCTCCTCATCTTTGACGGCGCGCAGCCCTTCCACCAGGTTTTCCACCCCCTCCAGGGCGATGCCGGCCGCCTCAAAGGTCGGGCGGAGTTTCTCGTACTGGGCGACCGTAACAAAGGCGCTTTCGAAACCCCAGCGTTTGCCTCCCAGGCGCTCCAGGTAGGGGGGAAGTTCCTTCTCCAGGGAATCTTTGATCTGCACCACTTCCCAGTCCGGGGCCTGTTTCCCGGCCTGCTCGGTGTAGCGAAAGTCCACCAACAGGAGGGCGGCCTCCGCCGTAACGATGGCCGTGCCGGCCGAGCCGGTGAACCCGGTCAGGTAACGGCGGTTTTCCGGCTGCTGGATGAGGAAAGCATCCAGCCCTAGCCTGGATAGTTCCTGTCGCAGTCGTTCCAGCCTTCGGCGCACCAGCCACCTCCTCCACGGACGCTTGGACCTCTTGGAAAATCAGTATATCCCAAAAGGGGTAGGCTGTCAAAAAAAGCGGAGCCGGATGCCCTCACCTCTCACCCCCAACCCCAGGGGGAGTGGGGTGAGGGAAGAGGCCGCTTCCCGACAAACCTGGGACACACCCGATGTAGACAACTGACCCCAGTTGTGGTAGAATACAACCAGCGGCAGTCGTCCCCTGAACCCGGATGCGTAAAGGAGGTGCACATGGAGACAAAGGTCAGTTTCCGAAGGCTACGCCGAATCCGTCCGGCCAGGACCTGGTTCTCCCTGTTCCTCATCGTCTTCCTGGCCGCCGGCCTGGTGCAGCCGCCGGCGTCTATCCTGGCGGCGCCGTCAAGACAACAGGTCCAAGACATCACCATCAAGGAGTACGAAGAATCGGATTTTTCCCCCGACCTCAAGGCCTCCTACGGCGAAACGATCACCTACACCATCCGCTATACCATCACCACCGGCACCACCGTCACCGGTGTCGCCCTGCAGGATTCCTTCGGGAGCCAGAGCAACTACCTGAAGGTGTCCTACGTGGACGGCTCCTCCGTCGGCCCCGTCCCGATGAACCCCGACACGCCGGACGTGCCCGACGTAACGCCCACGGTAGACCCGCGCAGCGGCCGGCCTCTCCTCACCTGGGCCCTGCCCGACATCAGTAACACCTCCGGCAAGACCTGGGTCTATGAGGTGCGCTATCAGGTCAACGTCTACTGGGACAACAACACATCTACCTCCCGCCAGGCCATCAGCACCTCCACCCTGTCCTGGAGCGGCGGCTCGGCTTCGGCACCGTCCGTCACCGTCTCGCTGGTCCAGCCGGCCAACTTTACCTTCAACAAGACCCAGGTTCCTCCGACCAACCAGGAACTGGACCCCGGCCAGATGGTCACCTGGACGCTGAGCCTGCAAAACCCGACCGGGGATACCCAGGGCACCGCCTACGACCTCTACATCACCGACACGATGCCGGCCCGGACCATCTTCCAATCCTGCACCGGCGGCTGTACCGTGAGCGGCACCCAGGCCCTCTGGTCCATCCCCAGCCTGCCCGTGGGGGGAAGCACATCGTTCAGCATCCGCGCCACCGTCCCCCTCACCGGCAACGTGGCCCACGCGCCCATCCAGAACACGGCCAAACTCCTGCGCTCCTCGGCTCCCGGCGATGTCCCCACCGAGCGGGTCTACCGGCCGCCCCTGGAGCGCACTACCACGGCCTACCTCCGCAACATCTCCGTCGGCAAGTACCAGATTTCTCCCTCCTACACGGGAAATAACCAGTACCAGTCCATGGCCGGGGAATTTGTCACCATCACGGCGGTCTTTACCGTCCCCCAGGGCCTCATCCTCTACAACCCCACCCTGCGCATCCTCCTGGAGGACGGCCTGACCTATACCCAGATGATCTCGCCCATCGATCCCCCGAACATCATCACTTCCTCCGCGGCGATGGACCCCTGGAGGCCCAGCGGCTACTGGACGCAACTGGAGTGGGCCAACCTGGATTCGATCACCAACACCGATAGCGGGCCGGTGGTCGTAACCTACCGTCTGCTGGCCCAGGCCCGGCAGAACTATTTCACCCCCGGCCACAGCGGCGAGGTGCCTCACAACACCAACCTCCGCATCGTGCCCATCGTCCGCTGGTCCGACGATCCGTCCAAGGAGCCATCCGACAGCGATACCATCCTTCGCCAGCGGAACGATGCCTGCACCGGAGGAACGTCCAACTGCGTCAAGTTCATCCGCCCCGACCTGCGCTACCAGAGTTCGACCAGCGGCTCCTACTTCACCCACGCCTTCCCCGGCGGAAGTTTCCAGGGCGGAGCAACGGTGCGCCTTACCCTGCACCTGCGCAACCGCAGCGAAACGCCCGCCCACCCCACCGCCTATGAGACGGTGCTCACCAACACCCTCGCCGCCGGCCTGACCTACGTCTCCGCTTCTCCTCTTCCGGATACCGTTTCCCCCGGCCCCGGCGGAAGCACCATCCTGCGCTGGAACACCATCCCGCCCATCGATCCACCCCCGGACGAGGAGGTCTTTGTCATCACCGCCACCTTGCCGCTCACCATGCCGGCCGGCACCGCCTTCACCACCACCGCCCAGGCCCGCTACACCACCTTCCCGGGGACGGTCCCCGACGAGGGCATCTACCGGGATACCCCTTATACCGCGCAGTACGTCGTTACCGGCGGCTATGCGGTGACCAAAGATACCGACACCCTCCACGCCAACGACGACATCTATATCGCCGAGACGGCCTTTTACACCGTCTCACTGACGTTGAACCCCGGCCTGGTGATGTACGGGCCCGAGTTCAGCGATACCCTGCCCCTGGGGGCACGCTACATTACCGGCTCGCTGACCGTGGATGGAGCCAACCTGGTCGGCTCTCCCTGGGTCACCAGCCTGGGCAACGGCCGTTTCGTGCTGCACTGGCAACTGAGCGACGTGGACAACACCGGCGGCGCCACCCCCAAACAGGTGACCATGACCTACCGCACCCTCCAGAGCGGGCGCAACGCGTTCAACCAGCATGTCTATGCCAACGGCAGGAGCGACTTCGTCGGCCGGCTCGAGGCCAAGAACACCATCGGCGAATGCTGGCGGGCCGGCTCCTCTCCCTCCGCTCCACGCTACTGTCTGGCCTCCCCCTATCCCGAGGCCAAGACCTATGTGATTCAGCCCTGGATGGGCGACGCAGTCACCAACTTTGCCCATACCCGTACCGACCTGCCCAAGGTGAACTATGAGGTCGGGGAGACGGTCCACTACGAGGTGGACATCGAGAACACCGGCCGGGCGGTGGCATATGACATCGTGGTCACCGAGACCCTTCCGCAGGGGTTGGCCATCCAGGAATCGTGGGTGGAGGCCGATCCGACCAGCCCGCCGATCAACCTGGTCTATGAGCCGGCACCCGGCGCCACGGGGGTGGTTTCCTGGACCCTGGACCAGATTGCTCCTAACCAGACCGCCCGCCTCCACTACGACGTCGTCATCCAGGCCACGGCCGACGCCTGCTCCCAAATCGTCGCCACCGTCAACCTGGGGGACTATACCAGCCAGCCCGGCGATCCTCCCTACGACCGGCACTACAAGTGGTTCGACGGGGCCTACGGTGCGAACCCCGATCCCATCCCGGCTCCCCAGCCGGCACCCTACATCACCGTGCTCGGCGTGTGCCTGAGCAAGAGCGATAACCCGGATCCGGTGGATGTGGGCGCCTCCCTGGCCTACCACATCGACTTTGGCAACACCAGCCTGCTCTACGGGGCCACCCACGTCCGTATCACCGACACCTACGACGCCAACACCACCTTTGTCAACTATACCCCCAGCGACCCCACGAAAATCTACCTGGTCGGCCACTATACGCCCACCCGCACCCTCGTCTTCGGCATCGACAGCCTGCCGGCTGGCGGGACAGGGCATGAGTATTCCATCGACCTCGACTTCACGGTGGGCAAGCCCCTCGACCAGAACATCCGGACGCTGGTCAACCACGCCGCCATCGACGGCCAGGGCGACCTCATCGGCCGGGTCGAGCGCACCGAGGAGACGGGGGTCCTCCTTCCCTACCTGGTCATCACCAAAACCGCTGCGCCGGCCGCTGTCTACACCGGGGACCCGATCACCTACACGCTGCTCATCCGCAACTTGGGCACTTGGACGGCCACCAACATCCGGGTGGACGACACCTACGACCCCTTCGTCAATTTCGAATCGGCCTCTCCGCCGCCCTCGGTAGGCAACAGCCACTGGGATATCGCCAGCCTGAACGTCGGCGATACGGCTACGATCGTCATCCGGGTCCGCCTGGACAAACCCGTGCCCTACACCCTGACGGAGGTCATCAACCAGGCCCGCGTTTCCAGCGACGAGGTCCTGACCGTGGAGACCCTGCCCGTGAGCACCGGCATCCTGAAGCCGGAACTGCGCCTGGGGACCATGGATTCCCTTGATCCGGTGCCGCCCGGAGCCAACTTCTTCTACACGATCCGGTATACCAACACGGCTACGGCGGCCAGCAATGTGGTCTTGACCAATACGCTGGACCCCTATGTCGTTTACCAGGGGGCCTCCGTGGACCCGACCAGCTGTCAGGGGCAGACCTGCTACTGGCATTTGGGTTCGTTGAGTCCGGGCCAGTCCGGGTATGTGCGCATCTTTGTCCGAGCCCAGGACTCGATTCCCTCCCAGATTGAATACCTGGTCAACCGGGCCTATATCGCCTCCGCCGAGGTCACCGCCCGGACCGATATCGAATATACCACCGTGCAGAGAGCCCCGTCCTACAAGGTCTATCTGCCTCTGGTCTTCCGGGGATACTGACTTGGATGGGGGTAGGGGCACGGCAACGCCGTGCCCCTACCCGGCGTTGCCGGGCTAGATAGGGGTAGGGCACGGCATTGCTGTGCCCTACCCCTACCCTGGGGGGATGAATAAGGCATGGCCGGAAAGGCGGTAGTCCTGGCGTTGCGTTGGCTTTCCGCGCTGGCCGGCCTGGCCGGCGGGCTGCTCCTGTTGCGCCTGCTCTTTCGGCTGTTCATCGCCAACCCGGCCAACCCGGTGACCGGCCTGGTGGATGCCCTCAGCCGGCCGCTTCTCCTGCCCTGGGCCTGGCTCTGGCCCCCTGCCGAACTCCCCGTCTTGAGCCTGGAGCGGGCCGCCCTCTTGGCCCTGGCGCAGTACCTGGTTCTGAGCCTGGCCCTGGGCCTGTTGGCCCGGGCTCTCGAAAGACGCAAGGAGGTCGTGGGATGAAGAAACAGGAACCGCCGGCCCCGCCGATGCACCTGAACATCGAGTTGCCGGCCGACTTGGAGGCCGTCTACGCCAATCTGGCCGTCATCCGCCACTCCCCCTCGGAGGTGGTCATTGACTTCATCCGGCAGATGCCCGACCAGCCCCGGGCCAAAGTCTATGCCCGCGTGGTTATGACCCCGATGAATGCCAAACTCCTCCACCGGGCCCTGGGGGAAAACCTGGCCTCCTACGAGGAAAAGTTCGGCGAAATCCACCTGCCCGGGCCGGAAACCCCGGAGGAAAAGCCCATCGGCTTCGCCCGGGGGTAGATGTACCGTTGGCACGTTCGCACGCTGGCACACGGAGCCCTGCACGGATGACCCGTGTCGTTTTTATGGGCAGTTCCTCCTTCTCCGTACCGGCGCTGCGGGCTTTGCTGGAGGCGGGGTACGAGATAGCGGCCGTGGTGACCCAGCCGGACCGGCCGGCCGGCCGTTTCCGCCGCATCCGTCCCGGGCCGGTCAAAGCCCTGGCCCTGGAAAAGGGCCTCCCCCTCTGGCAGCCGGAGACGCTGCGCACCCCGGAGGCCCGGGAGCGCCTGCGGGCCCTGGCCCCCCACCTCATCGTCGTGGCCGCCTATGGGGAAATCCTGCGCCCCGAGGTGCTGGACCTCCCTCCCCACGGCTGTGTGAACCTGCACCCCTCGCTCCTCCCGCGCTGGCGCGGCCCCTCCCCGGTGGCCGCGGCCATCCTGGCCGGAGACCGGGAGACCGGGGTCACGCTCATCCGGATGGACGCCGGGATGGACACCGGCCCGATCCTGGCCCAGGAGGTCCTCCCCTTGAGCGGTCGGGAACGACAGGGGGAACTCCTTGCCCGGCTGGCCGAGATGGCCGCCGACCTGCTGGTTCGAACCCTTCCGGCCTGGTTGGCCGGAGAAGTGGTCCCACGGCCTCAAGGGGAGGAGGGGGCCACCTACTGCCGGCCGCTCCGCAAGGAGGACGGGCAGGTGGACTGGGAACGCCCGGCCGAGCACATCGAGCGGATGGTACGGGCTTACGATCCCTGGCCGGGCACGTACACCTTTCTCCGGGGCCGGCGGTTGCACATCTGGCGGGCCGCCGTCTGGCCCGAAACGCTTCCCGCCGCCCCCGGAACGGTCCACTGGGACGGGCAGCGGCTGCTCGTTGCCACCGGCGAAGGGAGCCTTTCCCTGGAAGAGGTGCAGTGGGAAGGGAAACGCCGCCTGCCGATTCGAGCGTTTCTCCTGGGGCAGCGGGCGTTGGAAGGGGCCCGCCTGGGGGTAGCGCCTACAGCAGCGCTTCCAGGCGTTCCCGGAGCACTTTTTTGGGCACTGCTCCGATGATGCGATCGACCTCGACCCCGTTTTTGAAAAAGATCAGGGTGGGGATGCCGCGGATTCCCAGCCGGCCGGCCCACTGCTGATGCTCGTCGGTATTGACCTTGGCGACGATTATGCGGCCGGCATACTCCCGGGCCAGTTCTTCCACAAAAGGCGCCACAATCTGGCACGGCCCACACCAGGGCGCCCAAAAATCCACCATGGCCGGAAGAGAGGCCTGCAGAATGGTCTTCTCAAAATCCCGATCTCCAACATGCAGCACCGCATTTTCCTGAGCCACGTCCCACCTCCTCAGCATGGCTTGCACTCCAGGGGAAGGGTTTCCCTCGAACGAGAGACCAAGGCCGAACGATCCCCGGAAATCCCTACTCCGGCTTCAGGATGTGCACCGGCACGGGGCAGGCCTTTCGGAAGCGCTCGGCATCGTTCAGGTCGCCGACGATCGTGCCATAGTGCATCGGGATGACCAGGCCCGGCTTCATGGCCGCCGCGGCCTGAACGGCCTCCTCGGCGGTCATCACATAGGTCCCGCTGACCGGGAGGAGGGCGATGTCGGCGCGGAAAGTGCCCATCTCCGGGATGTAATCGGTGTCTCCGGCGTGGTAGATGCGCGTTCCTTCCACGGTGATGATGTAGCCGACGTTATCGGGGCTGCGCGGGTGGAACTTTTTGTTCACGTTATAGGCCGGGACGACCTCGATGGAGATGCCCTCCACCTGCAGCGTATCGCCGACCCGCACGATGCGCACCTTCCCTCCCAGCCTTTGGGCGCAGGGGGACGGGGCCACGACCACGGTTGCCGGTCCCCGGATGCGGGCGACGTCCTCCGGGGAACAGTGGTCGTAGTGGTCATGGCTGATGAGGATCAGGTCGGCCCGCGGCGCCGTAGGCGGCAGTTTCCAGGGATCGAAGTAGATCACCTTGGGGCCGTCGATGCGAAAGGCATCGTGGCCCAACCAATGAATCTTCTCCAGCATGGCAACACCTCCTTACGTTCACGCCGTCTCCTGTCCACCGGGAGAGGAGACTTCCTCCGCCGGTTTCTTCCGCCGGCGCAATCGCCTCGCCCGGGCGGCCGCTTCCTTTCGCAGGCGGGCCGAAAGTTCGGCCACGGGGGTGTCCGCAGGGCGTTTCCTTCGGCCGCGACGGGCCAGCAGGTAGGCCGCCAGGCCGCCGGCCAGGAAAAGGCCCAGAGCGGTCAGCCAGGGGCGTCTCCGGCCGGGACGCATCTTCACCCCCTTGGCCGGGCCGGCGTCTTGGTCGGGCCCGGGGTCGGCCGGCCGGCCGGGGCCTGCACCTGCTCCAGGGCCTGCTCGATCCATTGCTGCAACTGGGCCGGAGAAAAGGCCCCTTCCACCCCGTCCACCAGTTGCCCCTGGTAGAAGAGCAGGAAGGTCGGTATGACGCGGACGCGCAGGGCGGCCGCCAGATCGGGCTCGGCATCCCCGTTCAGCCGCCGAATCACCAGCCGCCCGACGTACTGCTGGGCCATCTGCTCCAGGACCGGCAGGAGGCGCTTGGTCACCGTAAACCGGGGCGAATCCACCATCACCAGCACCGGCAGGCGGCTCTGCAGGACTTCCTGGCGAAAGTCCTCGGCGGTTACCTCCGGCACGGCCTCCCCCCGGCGGGCTTCCTCCGCCTGCTTCAGGCGCAGCCGGGCCTGGGCAATTTCCTCCGGCGACATCGTGCCGTCGAGTTCGGCCTGGAGCAGCCGCAACTCCTCCAAGGAAGGCGCATACTTCAGGGCATAACGGTCGCAAAAGTTCAGGCACGGCCCCCGGCAGTCGCCACACCGCTCCGGGAGCACCACCACCTGCCCCTTTCCCTCGTCATAAAAAATGGCCTGGTTGGGACAGGCGGTCGCGGCAAAACAGTGGGGCAAGTTGTCGCAGCGTTCGCGCAGGATCAGTACGGGCATGGTCGTTCCCTCCGTCGTTCAGGGTGTACGGCTTCCCGTGGGTTCTCCGGGAAGCCCGGTGGAAGGTTCCTCCTCCAGCAGGAAATCGAGCAACATCTGGTTGAACGTCTCCGGGTCGTCCATAAAGGGAAAGTGGCGACAGCGGGGCATCACCACGACGCGGACGGCCGGCAGGTCCATCTTCCGGAAGATTTCGGCCTGATCCGGATTCACAATGTCGTCCTCGGCCCCGTGGATGATCAGGGCCGGCACCCGAAGCCGTTCCAGTTCGGGGCGCAGGTCCGTCTGGAGCATAGAGCGGACGCTGCGCATCACGGCCTCGGGGTCGGCCTTGGCGCTCTCCTCGACGACTTCCTGGAACCAGCGGCGCCAGCCGGAGCGGATGTTCTGGAGGAGCCGTTTCCACAGGCCGGTGACGAGGGGCCGGCGCACGAAAAGCCGGGTGACGAGTTGGTTGGCCGTCAACTTGAGGAGCGGGGCCAGGGCCGAACCCTCGATGACCGCGCCGACCGTGGCCACCCGCACCACCCGGTCCGGGTGGTCCAGGGCCGTCTTGAGGGAGACCATTCCGCCCATCGAGTGGCCCACCAGCCGGGTTCGGGCGATGCCCATGCCATCCAGGAAGGCGATGACCTGCTCCACATACTCCTGGATGGTGTGGGCCGGGGTCTCCTTGTCCGAATCCCCAAAGCCCCAGAAATCGAAGGAATAGGTGCGGAAGTGTCGGGCCACCACCTCCATCGTGGGCAACCAGTAACGCCAGGAGCCGGTCCAGCCGTGCAGGAAGAGCACCGGCTCCCCCTGCCCGAGCACCTCGTAATGGATGACCTGACGATCCAGTACCAGCACTCCCACGGCGCAGACCCCTTGTCCAGGGCCGGCGGCGGCCGGCGATCCGTCAACGCAGGCTCAGCGTCCCCACCTGCTCCATTCGGCTAACATTTGCCGGTACAGGGAGATGGCCGGCAGGTCCTCCACCTCCAGGACCTCGATGCCCAGCGGGCCGACGAGACCGTCCAGCACCCGCGCCAGTTCTTCCCGCCGAACCCCGATCTGCCGAGGCCAGGTCGCCAGGCCCTCGAGCAGCAGGCCCTGCACCATCTTTACCAGGGCGTCGCCCAGCATGCCCGGAGAGATCATTTCCTGGCTCAGGATGAAGCCGCTCCCGTGGTCGGCCGCCAGAAGCATCTGCGGATGAAAAGGCCTTTCTCCCGGTTGGTCCTGGACGGCCGTCGGCAGATAGAAGGTATCGATTTCCAGTGCTCCCTGGCGTTTCATCTTCGGGCTTTTCCGGCGCAAAGTTTCCTCGATGTCCGCCTCCCAGGAACAGGCCAGTTCCGGGGTGGGAATCCCGGCAGGCAGCGGACGTCGCTCTTCCCTCCAGGTCAGCCCGGCCGGGCCCGGCTCGGGGACACGCACCAGAAGGTCCTCCGCCGCATCCACCGTCGGCCATTCCGCCGGGTTATCGCGGAAGCGGGCGGCGACTTCGGCGGTCTGCTCCAGGGCCAGGGTCAGGAAGCGGGCCTGCGAGGCGGTGAGATACCAGGGGAAGTAGCCGGGGCTATGGTCACGGAAGAGCGGCCAGGCCTGCCGGCCGCGGAATTTGAGGCCCAGGCCACGAATCACCTGGCGGTCCTCCTCGGTCAGCATCTCCCGGCTCTCAAACGAGGCCTGGAGCGCCTTTTGCCGGATAAAGGCCTCGACCGTATCCCATTCGCCCTCCGCATCGCGCAGGTTGAGGAAACTGTCAAAGCCCTCGTCTCCCAGGTAGACGGCCAGGGCCAGATGCTGGTCCAGGCTGCCCATCACCGAGCAGTAGCCCACCTCGCCGTTCTCCGGGTTGACCACGCCCAGAATCTGGTCCTCATACAACCAGGTCCAGGGGTGGAGCGCATAAAGGCGCATCGCCGCCGCATACAACGCCCGCCACTCTTCCGGGGAAGGGGTCTCTGCCACCATGGGGCACCTCCTCATTTTCGGGTCATCACTTGTCCGGCCACGTTCAGCCCTGTTCTCTCATTCGGGCCAGTTCCTCCTCGACGATGCTTTCCTCCAGTTTACGGAAGAGCGGCTGCGGCCGGCCCAGTTTCTGCCCCACCGGGAGCATGCTGGGGGCCCAGCGCCCCTCCCACGGTCCAGGATACCAGCGGTACACGCGGTGCCGATCGCCCTCTTCCTCGACGACCTCCTCAAAGCGGATTTCCCCGCTGATCGTGCCGTTGTACCCCAGCATCGTGTGGAGGGCCTGGGAAGCATGGGGAGTAAAGGGGCAGAAGAGCACCTTCAGGTTGTCCACCAGACGCAGGGCGGTGAAGAGGGTGGTGGCCGTGCGAAGCAAGTCGCTTCGGGCCGTATGCCAGGGGGCGCGTTCCTCCAGGTAGCGGTTGCCTTCCTGGGCCAGTTCCATGACCGCCTGAATGGCGGCCTTGAACTTGCACTGGCCGAGGAGGGAGCCCACCGTCTGGAAAGCGCCTTCCACCCGGGCCAGGATCTCCCGATCCCGAGCGTCCGGTTCGCCCGGCGCGGGTACGGCTCCGCCGAAGTAGCGATGGGTCATCGTCAGGACCCGGTGGGCCAGGTTGCCCCAGGTGGCCACCAATTCATCGTTGTTGCGGCGGAGGAATTCGGCCCAGGTGAAGTCGGTATCCCGCGTCTCCGGGCCGTTGATGGTCAGGTAGTAGCGCAAGGGATCCGGATCGTAGTGGGAAAGGAAGTAGGGCAGCCAGATGGCCACGTTCCGGCTGGTGGAGAAGCGTTTGCCCTCCATGGTCAGAAACTCGGAAGATACCACGTCATAGGGCAGTTGCAGGGCCTCGTCATAGCCCATCAGCATGGAGGGCCAGATGATGGTATGGAAGACGATGTTGTCCTTGCCCATAAAGTAGTAATGGCGGGCTGCGGGGTCCTTCCACCATTCCTGCCAGCGTTCCGCATCGCCCACCAGGGCGGCCCACTCTTGGCTGGCCGAAAGGTAGCCGATGACGGCCTCGAACCAGACGTAGATGCGCTTGTCCTCATAGCCGGGCAGGGGAATGGGCACGCCCCATTCGATATCCCGGGTGATGGGGCGGGGACGCAGCCCCTCGGCCAGCAGGCCGTGGGTGAAGTTGAGCACATTGGGCCGCCAGTAGGCCTCTTTCCCCTGGAGGTATCGGCGCAGCCGTCCTTCAAAGGCCGGCAGGTCCAGGAAAAAGTGTTCCGTCTCCCGGAAGACCGGCGGGTGGCCGCACAATTTGCAGCGGGGGTTTTGAAGTTCCGTAGCGTTGAGCGGCCGGCCGCAGGCATCGCACTGGTCGCCCCGCGCCTCCTCGTAGCCGCAGAAGGGGCAGGTCCCCTCCACATAGCGGTCGGGGAGGAAGCGCCGGTCGTGCTCGCAGTAGGTGCCGATCATCGTGTCGGCGAAAATCGTGCCCCGCTCCCGGTGCCGGAGGAAGATGTCCTGCACCACCCGAAAGTGGTTGCGGGTATGAGTGCGGGTGAAGAGGTCGTAGGAGATGCCCAATTCGGCCAGGTTATCGGCAATTTCCCGGTTGTAGTAGTCCGCGATCTCCTGAGGGGTCTTGCCCTCGCGTTCGGCGCGCAACGTGGTGGGGGTGCCGTGGTCGTCCGTCCCGGAGACCATAAGGACATCGTTCCCGGCCAGGCGGTGGTAGCGGGCAAAGATGTCGCAAGGAATGCCAAAGCCGGCCACGTGGCCCAGGTGGCGTGAGCCGGAGGCATAGGGCCAGGCGACGCCGATGTAGATCTTCTCTGCCATTACCTTTCCTCTCCGGTCTAACGGGTCCGGCGGTGGAAAGCATTATACCACAACATCCCCAATCGTGCCTCTTTCCGTCCCCAACCGGGTCGGTGAGGGCGGGTTCTGCCTCCGCCTTTCCGAGGCTCAGTAGATGCGCCGGCCGAAGCCGGTTCGGGTGGCCGAGTTATCGTAGATCTCCTCGATGGTAAAGAGGTAGGCCGGCCGATTCGGCCATGCCTCCGGGTTGGGGCGATGGTACACATCGTGTTGCGCGTTGAGCAGGGTGTGGTAGATGCTGCCCTCCTGGTGAATCTCCACCCGACCCCGCACCTCGTAACTCACGGCCGGCGGCTGGAAGAAGAGGAGGGTGGCCGTCGGGTTGGCCTGCAAGTTCGTCCAGGAATGTCCCCGGGCCAGTTCCAGCGTGCCCAGCCGGGTCAGGTCGAGCCGTTCGAGGCAGCCCTCGCCGTAGAGAAAGCGCATCAGGAGGAGCAGACCTTCCTGACTGTAGCCCTCGCGCCAGCCACGGCGGATATGCTCCAGATAGGCCGAAAGCGTTTCTTCCAGGTATTCCTCCCGGGGAATGAACCCGACCCCCTTGATGGAGGCGTTGAGGCCGGCCGGGCCGAAGGAGACCACCGCCGGACTGTGCCGGGTAAAGCCCAGGAAAATCTCGTGGGCCGGCACGGCCTCCCCCTCGGCCTGGCGACGCACCAGGTGGGCCCGCTCTTCGTAGAGCCAGCGAATAAAGTCGGCCGGAAGGGTCATCTTCGCCTCGCTGAAAGACGGCTCGGGCCTGCGGTCCTGCCCGGCGACCATTATAGGGGCGGACCGGTTGGACGTCAAGTGCAATGTGCACCGCCTCACTTGACCGGGGGTCGGCAGGATGGTAAAATTTATCTAGATGCTCATATTTACCTTTTGCTTTTTCTCGCTTCCTGTGGTAAAATAGGGGACACTCGACCGAGAGGTATGTAGCAACGAGGAGGTTGCTGGATGGAAAAGGCGGCCTTTATCGTCCCCAAACTCTATGCCGACCACCACGTCCTGGCCGTCCGGGCGGCGCTCCTTTCCCTGCCGGGCGTCCGCGAGGTCTATGCCAGTTCGGCCCTCAAACGGGTGGTGGTCACCTACGACCCCGACCTCATCTCGGCCGATTCGCTGGCCCAGGCCCTGCGCCAGGCCGGCTACGGCCCCGGCGAGCCGCTCGAACTCCCTCAGGTGCCCCCGGGCAAGGAAGACGGCTCCTTCTGGTACCAGTTCCAGCCCCGTGTGACCCGGACCAACCGCCTGGACATCGAGATGTCCGGCGACTTTCGGAAGTATTGATTCCGGCCCCCCACCAGGACCCGGCCGGCCGAGCCGCCGGCCGGGCGACAATGTGAGGTGAAACGATGGCACTCAAAAGCAGAGACCCGGCCGTTACGGCCATGCTGGAACGGGCCGAGGAGGGCCTGACCACGGCCTTTCACCGGGCCGAGGCCCTCAAGCCCTGCCCCATCGGGCACATCGGCCAGTGCTGCAAAGTCTGCCATATGGGGCCCTGCCGCCTGACCAAGCCCGGCATGACCGGCATCTGCGGGGCCACCCTGGAGACGGTGACGGCGCGCAACCTGGCCCGCATGGTCGCCTGCGGCGCCGCCGCCCACTCCGACCACGGTCGTGACCTGGTGCTGACGTTGCTGGCCGTGGCCGAGGGCGAGGCCCCCGACTATTTCATCCGCGACGCCGGCAAGTTGCGCGAGGTGGCCGGCCATATGGGCATCCCGGTGGAGAAGCGCGAGACGCTGGAGATCGCCGGCGACGTGGCCCGCACCGCCCTGGCCCAGTTCGGCCAGCAAAAGGGCGAGTTGATCTATGTCCGCCGGGCCCCTCAACCCCGCCAGGAAATCTGGCGCCGGCTGGGCATCGCCCCCCGGGGCATCGACCGCGAGGTGGTGGACATCCTGCACCGCACCCACGTGGGAGACGACCAGGACTATGAGCACATCCTCATGGGCGCGTTGCGCTGCGCCCTGGCCGACGGCTGGGGCGGCTCCATGCTCGCCACCGACCTCACCGACATTCTCTTCGGCACGCCCACTCCCCTGGAGACCAACGCCAACCTGGGCATCATTTCCCCCGATGAGGTCAACATCATCGTCCACGGGCACGAACCCACCCTCTCGGAGATGATCGCCTTTGTCTGCAACGAGCCGGAGATGATCGAATACGCCCGGAGCAAGGGAGCCAGGGGCATCAACCTGGCCGGCATCTGCTGCACGGCCAACGAGGTGCTCATGCGGCTGGGCGTGGGCTCGGTGGGCAACTTCCTGAGCCAGGAACTGGCGGTGATGACCGGGGCGGTGGAACTCATGGTTGTGGACGTGCAGTGCATCATGGAGGCGCTGGCTCCACTCTCCCAGCGCTACCACACCCATCTGGTCACCACCTCCCCCAAGGTCAAGATTCACGGGGCCATCCACATCGAGTTCGAGGAGCACCGCGCCCGCGAGATCGCCCGCCAGATCGTCCGGATGGCCTGCGACAACTATCCCAACCGCGACCCCCAGAAGGTCTTTATCCCCGACTTCCGGAGCCGACTGGTGGCCGGTTTTTCCCACGAGTACATCAACTACATGATGGGCGGGTACTACCGGGGGTCCTTCCGCCCGCTGAACGACGCCATCATGCAGGGACGGCTCCGCGGGGTGGCCGGCATCGTCGGCTGCAACAATCCGCGCACCTGCGAACAGGACGCCTTCCACCACTATTTGGTCAGCGAGTTCATCAAGAACGACGTGCTGGTGGTGCAGACCGGCTGCGGGGCGTTGGCCTCGGCCAAACTCGGCCTGCTCACGCCCGAGACGGCGCTGGAGATGGCCGGCCCGGGCCTGCGCGAGGTCTGCGAGGCGCTGGGCATCCCGCCGGTCCTGCACCTGGGCTCCTGCGTGGACAACACCCGCATCCTCACCGTGCTGACCCAGATGGCGTCTGAAGGTGGGTTGGGCACGGACATCAGCGACATCCCCGGCGTAGGCATCGCCCCGGAGTGGATGAGCGAAAAGGCCATCGCCATCGGCTGCTACTTTGTCGCCTCCGGCGTCTACACCATCTTCGGCGGCACCAGCCCGGTGCAGGCCAGCCCCATCGTGAGCGAGTTCATCAGCAAGGGCTGGGAGGAGCGGGTCGGCGGCAAACTCGAGTTCCTGGAGGATGTCGAGGAGATTCTGGCGCGCTCCTTCCGCCACATCGACGCCAAGCGCAAGGCACTGGGCCTGGCCGAGTACGACCCCGGCCGGTTCGGCTCCAGCGGCGACGCGCTGATGATGAAGTATCTGGCGGCGGTGGAGGCCGGCCGTCCGGTCAGCCCCTACAGCACACGAGGTTTGGAATAGGCGATGCCCAGGCGGGCCGAGGGTTTGCCGCATTTGCCTTCTTTGAGCGATGGGGAACGCCACCTGGAAGAACACGGTTTTTGGAAGCCGGACCGATAGGAGGATCCCATGTCCCGTTACATTGCTACCGCGGCCATTCGCGGCGCCAACGCCATCGTCAAGGAGGCCGAGGAGATGCTGGCCCGGGCCATCGCCGAACTGGGGCCGGACGCTCCGGTGGCCTTTCCCAACACCGCCTACTACCTGCCGGTGATCTACGGCTTCACCGGCATTCAGGTGACCAAACTCTCCGACCTCATCCCGGTGCTCCAGCACGCCCGCTCCCTCCTCCATCCCGTGCCGACGGATAAAACCTGGCTTCCCTACCTGGGCGAAACGCTGGACTGCGGCGTGGCCACCCTCCTCGCGGAGGAGGCCATCGAAGGCATCCGCTTCGCCCGGGGCGAGCAGCCCGAGCGCATCCCCGGCCTGGTGCTCACCGGCACCTCCTTCACCAGCCCGGACATGGTGGCGAGCGGGGAGGCCGGCGGCTACGCCAACGGCCCCATCGACGACATCCAGTTGCGCGCCTGGGGCATCCAACTGGTGGACGGGCGCATGCCCGGCTTTGCCGCCATCGTCGGCGCGGCCAAATCTAACGAAGTCGCGGTGGAGATTGTGCGGCAGTTGCAGCAGCGCAACATTCTGGTCTTTCTTTCCGGCAACGTCAACGGGCGCAGCATCATCCACCAGTTGATGGAGGAAGGGGTGGAACTGGGCTATGACACCTACACCGTCCCCTTCGGCACCGACACCATCTCCGCCATCTACGCCCTGGGCTTTGCCACCCGCTCGGCGCTGACCTTCGGCGGCATGAAGGGCGGCCAGGCCCGCGAGATCCTCCTTTATAACAAGTACCGCGTCTTTGCCTTCGTCCTGGCCCTGGGCGAGGTGGACGACCTGAAGTACGCCACCGCCGCCGGGGCCATCTCCTATGGCTTCCCCACCATCGCCGACACCGTTATCCCCCAGATCCTCCCCACCGGCATTACCCAGTACGAGCACGTCATCTCCATGCCCTTTGACGACATCCCCGGCGAAAACGACCTGGAGCGGGCCCGGAAACTGGTGCAAAAGTGCATCGAAGTGCGCGGGGTCAAGGTCAAGATCGCCGAAGTGCCGATTCCGGTGCCCTACGGCTCGGCCTTTGAGGGCGAGCGGGTGCGCCGCGAGGATATGCGCGTCGAGTTCGGCGGCAAATACTCCCGCTGCTTCGAGTACCTGCGCATGGTGGGCCTGGAGGAGTGCGAGGACGGCAAGGTGACCGTGGTGGGGCCGGGCATCGAGACGGTGCCGGAAGGCGGCTCCATGGACATGGGCATCTTGGTCGAGGTGGCCGGCCGCAAGATGCAACTGGACTTTGAGCCGGTCCTGGAACGCCAGATTCACTACTTTATCAACGGTGCCTCCGGCATCCAGCACATCGGCCAGCGCGACATCGCCTGGATTCGCATCTCCAAGGCGGCCTTTGAAAAGGGCTTCAACCTGGAGCACTTTGGCAAAATCCTCCACGCCCGCTTCCACTCCGACTTCGGGGCCATCGTGGACAAGGTGCAGGTGACCATCTTCACCGACAAGGCCCTGATCGAAGAGTGGCTGGCCCGCGCCCGCGAGGCCTATAACTACCGCAACCAGCGCCTGGCCGACCTGGTGGACGAGGCGGTGGAGGAGTTTTACTCCTGCACCCTGTGCCAGTCCTTTGCCCCCAACCACGTCTGCATCATCTCCCCCGAGCGTCTCGGCCTCTGCGGGGCCTATAACTGGCTGGACTGCAAGGCTTCCCACCAGATCAACCCCACCGGCCCCAACCAGCCGGTTCCCAAGGGCCGCTGCCTGGACCCGGCCAAGGGCTACTTCGAAAAGGTCAACGAGTTCGTCTACCATACCTCCCACAACACGGTGCAGCAGGTCTCGATGTACTCGATCATCGAGAACCCGATGACCGCCTGTTTCACCCGCGATACCGAAGTCATCATAGACGGCCGGCCCGTTGCCATCGGCGACTTTGTGGACCGGCACATCCAGGAAACTTTCCACTACGCTTCGGCCCTGACCCAGGGGCCGGACGGACAGGTCTGTTACGACCGTATCGTCGGGATGCATAAAAACCCCGCTCCGGCGCGCCTGATTCGTCTGCTGACCCGCACGGGCGACGAACTGCTCCTGACCCCCAATCACCCGGTGGCCGTGGACCGTCCGGAGGGGCAGGTCTGGGTACGGGCCGACCAGGTCCAGGTGGGGGATCGGGTATATGCCCTGCGGCATCTGCGCCTGCCGGAGCGACGGCCTTCGGCCATCGACCTTCTCCCCGACGACGTTGGCGTGGCCGAGCCGACCTTCCTGGAGCGCCTGGAGGAGAGGCTGCGCCGCCGATTCGGTTCCTTGGCCGCGGCCTGTCGGGCGGCCCGGGTGAAACGTCCCTCCTTCGGCGATCATGCCTGGCCTCTGGGGACGGTCAAAGCCCTGGTTGCCGCCCTCGGAGAGGATTGGAACCAGGTCCAGGGGGAAATCCGGCAGGTCCGCATCGGACCGTCCACCTGGTCGCTCCCCGAACTGGACGAGCGCTTCTTCTACCTGCTGGGCCTGCTGGCCTCCGACGGCTCCATTTCCCGGCGGGGACGGCACGAATGCTTCATCAACTTTGTCAACACCGATCCGGCTCTTCTGGAGGCGTTTGAGGGGGTGTACAAAGCCGTTTTCCCCGGCCGTTCGCTGGGGCGGATGGAGAAGCCGGCCGGCCGGTCCGACATCCCGGGCATGGTCATCCGCTCGACCCGGCGCTGTTTCAACCTCTACGGGGCCAACCCCCTGTTGGGGATGCTCGCCGAATCCTTCGGGGTGAAAATGGCCGGGGCCGGGCGCTGGGATCTGGGTCGGATGCTCAGCCTTCCCGCCGAGTGGATCGCCGCCTTCCTGGCCGGCTGCTTCGATGGTGATGGCAGCATCCGACTGCGTCGGCAAAACGGCCGCTGGATTTCCGGAGAAGCCTACCTGGGCATAGATGACCTCCGTGCGGCCCGCCATCTGAAACTGCTCCTCAAGCGTCTGGGCATCGTGGCCGATCTGCGCCGCTCCGGCCCGGTCTATAAGCTCCTCCTGCACGGGAGAAGCCTGCGCCGTTTCGCCGAGACGGTGCCGACGCAACATCCCCAGAAGGCCGGCTGGCTCCAGGAAATCCTAAAACGTGCTCCGGCATTGGATAAATCGCTGGAGGAGGTCCTCCCGTATCGGGCAGGTCAGGTCCTGGCCTCGATTCCGGCGGCGTCCCGGTGCCTTCCTCCTTCCACCTTATATCACTACCGTACCGCTCGCTCCCGACCGGTGGCCGGAAATGTCCGACGGGTATGGCAGGCCGATCCTGCCGCCGCGGAGGTATTGAAGCCTTTCCTGGAGGGCGATACCTTCCTGGATGCTATCGTCCGGGCCGAGGTGATCGAGAACGGCCACGAGCACGACTTTGTCTACAACCTCACCCTGATGGACATTCACAGTTACTATGCCAACCACGTCTGGGTCAAGAACTGTGGCTGCTTCGAGTGCATCGCCATGCTCATCCCCGAGGCCAACGGCATCATGGTGGTCTCCCGGGAGGATCCCAGCATGACCCCGGCCGGCATGACCTTCTCCACCCTGGCCGGCATGGCCGGCGGAGGTCTGCAGACTCCCGGCGTGATGGGGGTGGGCAAGTACTACCTCCTGAGCAAAAAGTTCATCTCCGCCGACGGCGGCTTCAAGCGGGTGGTGTGGATGTCCTCCATCCTCAAGGAGACGATGGCCGAGGAACTGAAGCAGGTGGCCATCCGCGAGGGCGACCCCGACCTCATTGACAAAATCGCCGACGAACGGGTGGCGACTACCGTAGAGGAACTCCTGGCCTACCTGGAGGAAAAGGGCCATCCGGCGCTGACCATGCCGCCGATCTTTTGAGCCTTTCGAAACCTGCCGGGGCGCCGCCCGGTCCTCCCGGCGGCGCCCCGGCTTGTCTATCTTCCGCCCTGGAAAATCCTATGACCCCGCCAATCCCTCCACAGTTTCCCGGTCCAGCCTCCTCAGCACGGCCAGCAGGAGTTTCAGGGTGTGGTCATAATCGTCGCGGCGGATGATGCTGGCGTGGCTGTGGATGTGACGGGTCGGCACGCCCAGCACCACGCAGGGGACGCCGGCCGCGTGCAGGTGGATCATCGCCCCGTCGGTGGCCCCGCCGGGCATCAGGCTGAACTGCAGGGGGATCCCCTCGGCTTCCGCCGTCTGGATGACCAGGTCGCGCAGCCGCAGGTTGGGAATCATCCGGGCATCGTAGAGCAGGAGGGTCGGCCCCTTCCCCAGTTTGACCGCCGACTCCTCCGCCTTGATGCCGGGCACGTCGCCGGCGATGCTCACCTCCAGGATGATCGCCACGTCCGGGTCGATCAGGTGGGCCACGGTCTTGGCCCCGCGGGTGCCCACCTCCTCCTGCACCGTGCCGGCCATGTAGAGGGCGTGGGGACGCTTCTCCGCGGCCATCTCCCGCAACGCCTCCAGGGCCAGGGCACAGCCCACCCGGTCGTCAAAGGCCTTGCCCAGGTAGGACTTTTCCCGGGCCATCGCCGTGAAGGGGCTGACCGGGACGACGGGATCGCCCAGACGGATGCCCAGGGCCACCACCTCGTCCTTGCTGGATGCGCCCACGTCCAGGTACATGTCCTTCTTCTGGACCATCTTGGAGCGCTCTTCCTGATCCATCAGGTGGGGCGGTTTCGCCCCGGTCACGCCGATCACCCGGCCCTGGGCGGTGATGACCTCCAGGCGCTGGCCCAGCATGACCTGCTCCCACCAGCCGCCGAGCGGCTGCAGCCGGAGGAAGCCGTCGTCGGTGATGTGGCTGACCATAAAACCGATCTCGTCCATATGGCCGGCCAGCATCACCCGGGGGCTTCCCTCCGGCCCCGGTAGACCGGCGATGAAACTCCCCAGTTGGTCCTGGGTGATCTCGGCCACGCCCTCGAGGTATCTCCGCATGACCGCGCGTACCTCATCCTCGTAACCGGGCACGCCGGCCGCTTCGCTCAGTTCCTTCAGCAAACGCTCTCGTTTGTCCACCGTCGTCTCCTTGGCCGTTCCGAGGCCGCTTTCGGATGGCCCGTTTCAGAGTTCGATGGGTCCCTCCAGCAGGGCCACCAGCAGGCGCACGGCGCCGGCGACATCGTCCAGGTCCACCATTTCCGAAGTGGTGTGCACGTACCGGGTGGGGATGGAGAGCGTCCCTGCCGGAACGCCGCTCCGGGCGGTCTGGATGGCCCGGGCATCGGTCGTCCCGCCCAGGAGCACCTCCCGCTGGTAGGGAATCTGGTGGGCCTCGGCCGTGCGGATGAGGAGTTCCTTCACCCCGGGGTGGGCCAGCATCCCGCCGTCCATCACCTTGACGGCCGGCCCCTGGCCCAGGACGACGGCCATCGGCCGGGCCTCGGGAGTATCCCCGGTGCCGGTTACGTCCACGGCGATGGCCAGGTCGGGGTTGACCCCGTAGGCCGAGGTCGTGGCCCCGCGCAGGCCCACCTCCTCCTGGGCGGTGAAGACGACGTACACCTCATGGGGGCTGTGGGAAAGGGCCCGCAGCACCTCCACCAGGACGGCGCAGCCCACCCGGTCGTCCATCGCCTTGCCCACGGCGCGGCGGCCGGCCAGGGCGAACTGGCGGTCCATACAGGCGATGTCTCCCACGCGGACCATCTTCTCCGCCTCTTCCCGGCTACCGGCCCCGATGTCCACATACATCTTGCGCAACTCGGTCTCGTTCTTGGATTCGATCGGCTCCAGGCCGATCACCCCGATCTGCCCTGAGGCGAAGCGGACGCGCTGGCCGGTCAGGGTGAGCGGGAAAAGCCCGCCCACCGGGGCAAAGCGGAGAAAGCCCTTTTCGTCAATGTGGCTGACGACCAGGCCGATTTCGTCCATGTGGGCGGCCAGCATGACACGCTTGCCGCCCTCCGTCCCGGCTCGGGCCCGCACGATCAGGTTGCCCAGGGCGTCCACCCGCACCTCGTCGGCCAGGTCGGCCACCAGGCCGCGCAGCGTCTCGCGCACCGCATCTTCGCGCCCCGAAGGGCCGTAGAGTTCGCACAGTTGCTTCAGCAGTTCCTGCAAAGGAAACCTCCTTGGGCCAAAATCCGGCTTTCAGTGCACCGGCTCTCCGCGCCGGTTGGCTTCCGATTGGAGCAGTTTCAAATCGGCGTCCACCATCATGTGGACGAGTTCTTCGAAGGTTACCGTCGGTTCCCACTTCAAGATGCGCCGGGCCTTGCTGGGATCGCTCACCAGGAGGTCCACCTCGGCCGGCCGATAGTACTTGGGGTCCACCACCACATAGTCCCGCCAGTCCAGCCCCACATAGGAAAAGGCCACCTCGCACAGTTCGCGCACCGAGTGGGTTTCCCCGCTGCCGACCACATAGTCGTCCGGATGGTCCTGCTGCAACATCAGCCACATCGCCCGGACGTAATCGCCGGCAAAGCCCCAGTCCCGCCGGGCCTCCAGATTGCCCAGCCGTAACTCGTCGGCCAGCCCCAGTTTGATGCGGGCCACGCCGTAGGAGACCTTCCGTTCGACAAACTCCAGGCCGCGCCGGGGTGAACCGTGGTTGAAGAGGATGCCCGAGCAGGCAAAGAGGCCGTAACTCTCCCGATAGTTCACCGTGATCCAGTGGCCGTAGACCTTGGCCACGCCGTAGGGACTGCGGGGGTAGAAGGGGGTATTCTCGTTCTGGGGGACCTCGCGGGCCTTGCCGAACATCTCCGAGGAACTGGCCTGGTAGAAACGGATTTTGGGGTCCACCAGGCGGATGGCATCCAGGAGGCGGGTCACGCCCAGTGCCGTGACCTCGCCGGTAAAGACCGGCTGCTTCCAGGAGGTGGGGACAAAGGACTGGGCGGCCAGGTTATAGACCTCGTGGGGGCGGTACTCCTGGAGGATGTCCAGGAGGGAGACCTGGTCCAGAAGGTCGCCCTGGACCAGGGTCAGGCGGTCCTGGATATGGGCGATGCGGTCAAAGTTGACGGTGCTGGAGCGGCGCACCATGCCGATGACCTCGTAGCCCTGTTCCAGGAGAAATTCGGCCAGGTACGAGCCGTCCTGTCCGGTGATGCCGGTGATCAACGCTCTGGGCATCCAGGCCTCCTTGTCGCGGCAAGTCGGGCCTATTATACCACAACAGGTAGGAGACGCAAGCGCGGCAGAAATTCCTCCCCGACCAGAAGGGTGCCGCTGCGCGGCGGCAGGGAGACGGCCTCCAGCCGGCCGTTGCGCACCGGGTAGCGTCGTCCGCCGAAGAGGTCCACCAGCACCAGGCCGGCCGGGACCTCCATCCCTTCCAGGGGGATATCAAAGGTGCGTGGGGCATCGCAGGCGTTCAGCGCCATCACCGCGGCTTCGTTTCCCTTCCCCCGGCCGTGGGCGTAGAGGTTCTGGCGCGGATGGGCCAACAGGATGTGCGTCTCCCCTCGACGCAGGGCCGGCAGCGCCTTGCGCCAGGCGATCAAGCGCCGGATGTAATCCCGCAGTTCATGGTTCCACTCCCTCTCGTCCCAGGGGAAACAGCGCCGGCAGTCCGGGTCGGGTCCGCCGGTCATGCCGATCTCGTCGCCGTAGTAGATGCAGGGAGCCCCGGGCCAGGTCATCACCAAGAGCCACAAGAGTTTCACCGTCGTCAGGTCGCCCCGGGCCACGGTCAGCAACCGGGGTGTGTCGTGGCTGCCCAGCACGTTCAACTGGGCGCGGACGGTCTCCGGCCGGTATTTGGAAAGGAGCGCCTGCAGCCGGTGGGCCAGGGCCAGAGCGCGGTAGCGGCCTTCGACCAGCCATTCCAGGAGGACGGTCCGCAGTTCGTAGTTGGTGATGCCGTCGAACTGGTCCCCCTGAAGCCAGCGCCGGCCGTCGGTCCAGATTTCCCCGACGATATAGGCCTCGGGGGAGGTCTTCTTGACCACCTGGCGGAACTCCCGCCAGAAAGCATCATCGTCGATCTCGTTGGGTACGTCGAGTCGCCAGCCGTCGGCCCCCTGCTTCAGCCAGTAGCGGGCCACGGAGAAGATCAAGCGCCGTACTTCGGGGTTGGACACGTTCAATTTGGGCAGGGAGCGCAGGTTCCACCAGCAAAGATAATTGGGTGGGAGGGTTTCTTCGTAGGCGTGGAGGGGGAAACCCTGGATGTAGAACCAGTCTCGGTAGGGAGAATCCGGCCCATTCTCCAGGAGGTCATGGAAGGGGAAAAAGCCCCGCCCACAGTGGTTGAAGACGCCGTCCAGGATAACGCGCACCCCATTCCGATGGGCCAAGCGCAGGAGCCGGCGAAAGGTCCCCAGGTCGCCCAGGCGGGGGTCTATGCGGAAGTAGTCATAGGTGTTGTAGCGGTGGGTTGAAGAAGATATAAATATCGGGTTGAAATACAGGGCATTCACCCCCAGGTCCAGGAGGTAGTCGAACTTCTCGATGACGCCGGCCAGGTCTCCCCCGAAGAAGGTCCGGGGGGTGGGTGGGGACCCCCAGGGGTGGACGTTCGGAGGGTCGTTCCCGGGGTCGCCGTTACGGAAGCGGTCGGGGAAAATCTGGTAGAAGACGGCATCCTGGATCCAGGTCGGAGGAAAAGGCGATACGTCCATCGGGCCTCCTACACCGTTTTCCTGGCCGAACATTGTATCACAGGCCGGCCGGGATGACAAAAGCCGGCGCCTTGCCCAACCAAACATGCATCCTGGCAGTGAGTTTGCCTTCGACCTGTCCGTATGCTATAATGGTATTCCCTAAGGCCGATGGAGAGATGGGTTCAGGCAGGAGGGAAAATATGACCCAAACAGAAGTACGGCCTGAAATCGAGGAGCGCATACGACAAATTGCCCGTGAAGTCGTCGAGGCCCAAACCGACTCTCTCCGTAAAGAGATCATGGAGGGCGAACTGGGGCGGCTACGAAGGGAGATGGGTGCCCATTTCGGGCAGGTCTGGGAAGCCATCGGGGCTTTGGCCGAGGCGCAGAAGCGCACCGAGGAACGCCTGGAGCGCCTGGAGGCCACCGTCCAGGCCCTGG
>JBMFNL010000032.1:0-37947 GCA_049970175.1 Chloroflexia bacterium | reverse complement strand
AGCCGGTCACCCCGACGGCCGGCCAGGCCGTCACCTTCACCGCCTCGGCCGGCGGAAGTACCCCGATGGCCTTCTTGTGGGCCTTTGGCGACGGGAATACGGCCGTAGGCCCGACCGTTACCCACATTTACGCGCAACCGAATACCTATACGGTTTTCGTAACAGCGACCAACGCCTGCGGCCAAGCCATGTTAGGGCACCCGCTCGTGGTCAAATCGGCGATCTGGCGGATCTTTCTGCCGCTGGTTATGGATCGGTGGTAGGGTATGCATGTTTGTCGTTGGGCGAGGCGCCGTGTGAAGTAGGCCGGAGCGCAGTGACGGCCGTATCGAAATCAAGCCTCGCGCCCGGCGGCTCAACCCACCGCTCAGGGCATCGCTCGACCGACGAACGGCCCGCTGGGCGTAGTGTTCGAGGACAGTGCCAATTGCATCCGGTGGTAGGGCCCATTTGACATCTTTCTCCTCCTGGAGTATAAATGAAGGGCGTGATTATCGGCATGTCTAGCCCGACCTTGGGGCACCCAGCCGGCTTTGGCTGGGTGCTCGTTCTTTTCTGCCCGTAGGGCCCATGGCGATTAGGCCTGGATAAGAAGGAGGAAGATGGAAATGGCCGGAAGACTTGGAATCCTCGTCCTTGGCTCTCTGCTCCTGTTCCTCATCGGCTGCGGGCCGGCCGCCGGCCCCATCCAGATCGGCGTGCGCACGGCCAACGACCACGTCCCCTTCTACATCGCCGACCGGGAGGGGATGTACCGACAGGCCGGCCTGGAGGTGCGGGTCCACCTCATCCCCAGCAACACCGAGATCATCGAGGCCCTCCAGCGCGGCGACCTGCAGATGGGCGCCGTCCCGGTGACCACCGCCATCGCCGCCATAGACCAGGGGGCGCATTTGCGCATCGTCGCCATGACCGGCCGGGGAAGCGACGGCTTGCTCGTGCGCGCCGACGGCGGCATCGCCCGCTGGGAGGACCTGCGGGGGAAAACGATCGCCACGATTCGGGCCTCCATCCTGGACGTGCTCCTACGCCAGGCCCTGGAACTCCACGGCCTCGATCCGGAGCGCGACGTCACCCTGGTCTATTTCCAGAAACTGGGCGATATGGTGAGCGCCCTGAAGACCGGGCAGGTGGAGGCCACCTCCAACACCGAACCGTTTATGACCGATGCCGTGCGCCAGGGCTGGGGCCGCATCCTGGGCTACTACACGGAACAGTGGCCGGACCATCCTTGTTGCGTTGTAGTAGCACGGGAGGATTTCCTGCGGGAGCATCCTCAGGAAGTGGAGAAAATTTTGGACGTGCACGTCCGGGCCGTCGAGCGTGCCCAGGAGGATCCGGCCTATGCCGCCCGGGTGATCGTGGAATACCTGGAGGCCTTTGACCCGGTCCTGGTCGAGGCTTCGCTATCTCCGGAGAAGATGCGTGTGGATTACACCCTCAGCGCCGAGGAGATCGCCCGTATGGCCGGCCTCATGTTCCGCCAGGGGCTTCTAGAGCACGACCCGGCCGGCCTGGACTTGGTGGACCTGGAGCCGCTCCTGCGGGTCCTGGAGGGACGGCGATGAGGGGGGCATTCTGGCGCGGCCTGCTCCTTCCGGCCGGCCTGCTCCTGCTCTGGGAAACGCTTCCCCGGATGGGCGTGGTGGATTCCGTCCTCCTGCCGCCCTTTTCCCAGGTGGCCGGCCGGCTGGGGATGCTGGCCCTCTCCGGGACGCTCTGGCTGCACCTGGGGGCCAGCCTGGGACGGGTGCTCCTGGGCTATGCGCTGGCCCTGGGCCTGGCCCTGCCGCTGGGCTTTTTCCTGGGACTGAACGAACGGGCCGAGCGCTGGGTTCGGCCGCTGGTGCAGGCCCTCCGGCCGCTGGCCCCGCCGGCCTGGATCCCGCTGGCCATCCTCTGGCTGGGCCTCGGAAATGCGCCGGCCGTCTTCATCATCTTTGTGGGCACCGTCTTTACCCTCCTGGTCGGCACGATCTCGGCCGTGCGGGGAGTGGACCGCCGCCTCCTCCAGGCCGCGCTGACGCTGGGGGCCTCTCGCCGGCGCGCCGTCCTGGAGGTGGTTTTCCCCGCCGCCCTGCCCGAACTCCTCACCCTCCTGCGTCTGGGGATGGGGCTGGCCTGGATGTGCGTGGTGGCGGCGGAGATGGTGGCCGTATCCCACGGCCTCGGCTTCCTCATCCTGGAAGCCCGTAATACGTTCCGCACCGATACCGTGCTGGCGGGGATGGTCGTCATCGGCTTGCTGGGGGTGGGCCTGGATGGAACCTGTCGCCTCCTGGAGCGACGCCTTCTGCGCTGGCAGTTGGGGAGAAAGGCCCATGAACTGCTTGGAAGTACGGGGGCTTTCCAAATTCTACCGCAACGGGATTGAAACGGTCGAGGCGCTTCGCCAGATCGACCTGGTGGTGCGGGAGGGGGAGTTCGTGGCCGTCCTGGGCCCCAGCGGCTGCGGCAAGACGACGCTTCTCCTCATCGTGGCCGGCCTGGAACGTCCCACCGCCGGAGAGGTGCGCTTCCGCGGCCGGCCGGTGCTCGGCTGGGGACGGGAACGCACCCTCATCTTCCAGGAGCAGGCCCTCTTCCCCTGGCTCACGGCCCAGGGCAACGTCGAGTTCGGGTTGCGGATGCTGGGGATGCCACGGGAGAAACGCCGGGAGCGCGCTCTGGATATGCTGCGGCAACTGGGTCTGGAGGATTTCGCCCGGGCCTATCCCCATCAACTCTCCGGGGGGATGCAACAGCGGGTGGCCCTGGCCCGCGCCCTGGCCGTGGAACCCGACCTCCTGCTGATGGACGAACCGTTCGCCGCCGTGGACGCGCTCACCCGCCGGGAGTTGCAGGAGGAACTGCGCCGGCTGACACGGACTTCCGGCCAGACGGTGCTCCTGGTCACCCACAGCGTCCGCGAGGCCCTGTTCCTGGCCGACCGGCTGATCCTCTTGACCCCCCGGCCGGGCCGGGTATACCTGGAGGTGGCGATCCCCCGGCCGCTTGCCCACTCCGAGATGGGCGCCTGGGAGGAAAAGATCCTATCCCGCCTCGCTCTGGGTTGAGATTTCGCCCGGCTCCGACTGGCCCTGCACCGGTGGACGGACCCGGATTCTGCCGGGCCCGGGCCCGCACGGCCCGGACTAGCGGAGCAGGCGGACGAGGAGACGTCGGGTGGCGGCGTAGGCTTCTTCGGAGGAGAGGCCGGCCTGGTTGTAGAGGCATTCCCAGAGGTAGTGGGTCAGCACCAGCGTGCCCAGGCTCTGGACGGCGGAACGGATGGCGGAGATCAGGCCCAGGACTTCTTGGCAATCGCGTTTCTCTTCCACCATCCGCGCCAGGCCGTGCACCTGCCCCTCCAGGCGATGCACGCGATACAGGATGGCCCGTTGGGCTTCGGCGGGCAGCGGATATTTCGGCAGTTCTGAGGGAAGGACCTCGGGCATGTTTTTTTCCTCCTCCAGGGGATACCGGCTTCGGGGAGCCACCGGCTCCCTGCCCTAGAGGGCTCACCCGCCGCTCGTAGCCGGCCGGCAGGCGCTCCCGGGTTCATCCCCGCTCCGTAGGGCTCCTCCCAGGCCGAAGAGGGCCGGCCGGTGTTCCACCTCTCGGCTCCCGCAAAGCGGGCAGACCGTCTCCCCCTCACGGGCCATCGAAAGGGTGAGTTTTTCGAATTCCCGGCCACACTTACGACACACGTATACGTAAATCGGCATTCTGCTCCTCCTGCCGGCGGCGTCGGGCCAGTTCTTCTTCCAGTTCCTCGATTTCCTGGAGCATGGACGGAGGCACCGAATGTCGAGGCAGGCGGGCCCGCAGGTCCGCCAGGCGCTTTTCCAGCCTTTCCGTTTCAGACATCGCTTCCTCCAACGGACCGGGGAAGGACGATGGCCTGCCAGGGACAGGCCGGTACACATTGGTGGCAGCCGTAGCAGAGGGCGGCATCCACCACCGGCGGTTCGCCCGGATCGATCCGGCGGAGCGCCTTGCTCCGGCAGACCTGGCGGGCCGGACATTTCCGGCAGACCCGGCAGCGATCTTCCAGCACCCGAGGCACAATGCGGGCCTGGGTATTCGTTGCCAGAGCCATCGCATATACCCCCCGGGGGTATAGGATATACCCCCCAGGGGTATATGATAACCGGCCGGCCGGATTTTGTCAAATGCCGGGGGTCCGGGCTTCAGGCCGGCTGCCTCCCGAAGAGGACTTTTTCCCTCACCCCGCTCCCCCTAGCCCCCTCTCCCCTCTCCCACTGGGAGAGGGGGTTGGGGGGTGAGAGGTGAGGGTCAGCCGGACCGACCGCCTACGATTCGACACCTTTGGGACATACCTGTCAGCGGACATTTGCGCTTTCCACCGGAGTATTGTACAATGAACCTATCGAACGAGGGGACCGACCTCGAGTCGGCCCCGGTCAACGGAGACCTGGCCCAGAGTTGCGCATGGCCGAACAGGAGGCCCCGCATGTCGCGAACCTTTATCTCCGCCAAGGTGCGCAGCGTTCCCCCTTCCGGCATCCGCCGTTTTTTTGACATCTTGGCCACCATGAAGGACGTCATCTCCCTCGGCGTGGGCGAGCCGGATTTCGTCACCCCGACCCACATCATCGAGGCCGGCGTCCGCTCCCTCCAGGAGGGCCGCACCGCCTATACCTCCAATTCCGGCCTCCTGGAACTGCGCCAACTCCTCTCCGAACACCTGAAGCGGCTCTACGGGGTGGAGTATGACCCCGAAACCGAACTCCTCATCACCGTGGGGGTGAGCGAGGCCCTGGCCATTTCCCTTATCGCCACCGTGGACCCCGGCGACGAGGTCATCGTCCCGGAACCGTGCTTCGTCTCCTACCGGCCCGGGGTCATCTTCGCCGGCGGCACCCCGGTGACCGTGCCCACCTTCTTCGAGGACGACTTTCAACTGATGGCCGATCGGGTGGAAAAGGCCGTCACCCCGCGCACCAAGGGCCTCCTGATGGGCTATCCCAACAACCCCACCGGGGCGGTGATGAGCCGCGAGTGCCTGCTGGAGATCGCCCGGCTGGCCGAACGCTACGACCTCCTGGTCTACTCCGACGAAATCTACGACCGCCTGGTCTATGGGGTGGAGCACACCTGCTTCGCTTCCCTGCCGGGGATGCGGGAGCGGACGGTCCTCCTGGGCGGCTTCTCCAAGGCCTATGCCATGACCGGATGGCGGGTGGGTTATGTGGCGGCGCCGGCCCCCATCGCCCGGGAGATTCGCAAGGTGCACCAGTATGCCATCATGTGCGCCCCTACCCCCAGCCAGTGGGCGGCGGTGGAGGCGCTCCGCTCCGGGGAGGACGACGTCCAGCGCATGCGCGCCGAGTACGACCGCCGCCGTCAGGTCATCGTTCGGGGGCTCAACGCCATCGGCCTGACCTGCTTCGAGCCCCGGGGGGCTTTCTATGCCTTTCCCAAGATCGAGCGCACCGGCATGTCCAGCGAAGAGTTTTCGGAAAAACTCCTCTTTGAAGAGAAGGTGGCCGTGGTCCCGGGAAACGCCTTTGGGGACTGCGGCATGGGCTTTGTACGGTGCTGTTATGCCGCCTCGATGGAGCAGATCGAGGAGGCACTGGTGCGGATGGGCCGCTTTGTGGAAAAGTACGGGAAATAAGGAGGCGAGATGGCCGAGACCTGTGCCTATTGCGCCGCAGATGCGGAAGAACACTGCTCCGCCTGCGGCAAGTCTCTCTGCCGGGATCACACCCGGATGGCTCTTCCTTACCTGAAGTTGGGCGACCTCCTGACCACCCTCCTGCGCACCCTTTTCCTGGCCCCCCGGAGGCTGCCGGATCTTTTGTTTGGGGAGGAGGAGGAAAAGCCGTTCTGCCAGGAGTGCTACCTGGAGAATTCCCGTCGTCGGGTGCAGGAACAGCGCAAGTTCTTTTACCTGGCGCTGGGTCTGGCGCTCCTGTGCGGCCTGGTGGTTTACCTTCTGGTGCGCTTCCTCTAGCAGGTCGTTTGCGCGATATGCCCTCCTGTGGTATACTTTGGCCGGCCCAGAGGACAACCGGTCGTTGCGCCTGTTGACACCGGAGGCAGGTTTCGATGAAAAAATGGCGTTCCTGGCTCATCCTCCTGATCATCCTAGGCGGGTTGGTGGGGCTCTATTTCCTCAGCCAGGCCATCTTCGGCAGCGGCACGACCCTGCTTTCGGCCCGCCTGCATACCCCCAAGCCCAAACCCGATGTGGTCCTGCGCTTCCGCATCGGCGGCCTGGCCATCCCCATCACCAGCACCGCCTTCAGCAGCCTGGTGGCCATGCTCGTCCTGGTCCTCCTGTCCGCCCTGATCTACCGCGGCCTGGCCCGCCGTAGCGAGGAGGAACGCCTGCGCAACCCCACCGGCTGGCAGAACCTGGTCGAGTGGGCCGTGGAGTATGTCATCCGGCTTCTGGAGCCGGCGGCCGGCCGGGGCCGGCTGAAGAAACGCCCCATCGGAAGGGTCATCTTTCCCCTGGTCGGCACGCTCTTTATCTTCATCATCTTCGCCAACTGGTTCAGCCTTCTCCCCGGCTTCAGCACCATCCTGGTCAAGCCGACCTTTATGCCGGTGGAGGAGGCCTCGATCGAACGCATCCCCGCCGGCGACCTCTGCCCGGGCGACTGGGTCACCCTCCACGCCCTGGCCGGCCAGGCCACCGCCCCCCACTATGAGTGGTATGTGGACGGCGAAAGGCAGGAAGGGCACGGGGAAGAAGAGGCGGCCTGGCTGGATTACCACCTCACCGAGCCGCATACCGTGACCGTCCGCCTGGTGGCCTGGAATGAGGAGGACGGAGAGCGCCACCAGGCCGAAGCGACGCTTGCCCTGGTGCCGCTTTCGGGCGAGGCGGCCCGGGCGGCCGGCTGCGGGACCGAGGCCCGTCCGGCGGCCCAACCCGCCAAGCACGAAGAGCATGAGAACCCCACCCTGCTCTGGTTCTTCGGCGGCGACCATCCGGGCGAGCCGGTGCCCCTTCTCCGCGCCCCCAACAGCCACCTGGCCATCACCGCCGGCATGGCCGTCGTGGCCATCGTCACCGTCCAGGCCCTGGGCGTCATGGCCCATGGGCCGATGGGTTACCTCCGGCACCTGGCCACCGACGCGCCGGCGTGGATGAAGCCGATCATGTTCCCCATCCACGTGGTCAGCGAACTCTCCCGGGTCATCTCCCTGAGTGCCCGTTTGTTCGGCAACCTTTACGGCGGCGATGTCCTCCTGGCCGTCATCTTCAACCTGCTGGCCCCCTTGATCCCGGCCGTATTTCTCGGCATCGAGGCCTTTTTCTACTATATCCAGGCCCTCCTCTTCTCCGTGTTGACCACCGTCTACATCGCCCTGGCCGTGGGAGGGGGGCATGAAGAGGCGCATCGATAAATCAGGTGGTGAGAACCGGTGATCAGGTTGTAAGTAGAAAAGGAGGCAGAGGACGATGTTGCACATCAAGTTCGCCGCGGCGCTGGTGATGGGTATCGGCTCGATCGCTCCGGCCCTGGGAATCGGCATGGCCGTAGCCAAGGCGATGGAGGCCATCGGGCGCAACCCCGAGGCGGCCGGCCCGATCCAGGGCGTGATGATCATCGGCATCGGCCTGGCCGAAGCCGTCGCCATCTACGCCTTCGTCACGGCCCTGGCGATCCTTTTCGTCTGAGACGCGACGGCCGGAGAAGCCACTGTGCCTCGGGGGCGGATAGCCTCCGGCGCATCTTGAGGTAAAGACGAGGCGTAAAGGTATGGGTGCATTAGGAATCGATCTGGTCAGTTTCCTCTGGCAACTCGTGGCCTTTATCGGGCTGATCTGGATTCTGAACCGGCTGCTCTACCGCCCGATTCGCCGGACGCTGGACGAGCGGGCCCGCCGCATCCGGGAAAGCATGGAAAAGGCCGAGCAGGCCGAGGAGCGGGAGAGGCAGGCCGAGGAGGAGTACCGGAAGCGGCTGGAGGAGGCCCGGCGTCAGGCCCAGGCCATCGCCGACGAGGCCCGGGAGCAGGGCCGGCTGGAACGGGAAAGGTTCCTGGAGCAGGCCCGGGCCGAGGCCCAGCGCTTCCTGGAGGACGCCCGGCTGCAACTCGAACTGGAGCGCCGGGATGCGGCCCGCGAGACGCGCCGGCGGGTGGCCGCCCTGACCGTGCTGGCCGCCGGCCGCCTGATCGGCGAAAGCCTGGACACGCCCCACCACCGCAGCCTGATCGAACAGTACGTCGCCACCCTGGACCGGCCGCTGGAGGAACTTTCCCGGTCCCTCGCCGGTATCCCGGCGGAGGAGATGCCGGCCGTGCAGGTGCGCAGCGCCGTTCCCTTGGACCAGGAGACACAGGCGGAGATCAACTCCCGTGTCCTCCGGGCCCTGGGGCGGGAAATGCCGGTGATGTACAGCACCGACCCGCATCTGCTCGGCGGCCTGGTCGTGCAGGTCGGCGACCAGGTGGTGGACCTGAGCGTCGTCCGAAAACTGAACGACCTCTTCCGCGAACTGGCCTGATACGAAATACGCAATACGGAATACGCAACACGCAACACGTATCTCGGGGGTCAAAAATGTCCCTTCTGGACGAAATCTCCCAGCAGTTACAGGAAAGCATCACCCGCTTCGAGGTGCCGCTGCACCCGGTCAACGTCGGCCAGGTGGTCGCCGTGGGGGACGGCATCGCCCGGGTATCCGGCCTGAGCCAGGTCATGTACAACGAACTCATCGAGTTCCCCAACGGCAGCATGGGAATCGCCCTGAACCTGGAGGAAGAAGAGGTCGGGGTGATCATCCTGGGCGATTATGTGGACATCCAGGAGGGCGACCTGGTCAAGGCCACCGGCCGCATCGTCTCGGTGCCGGTGGGGGAGGCGCTCCTGGGCCGGGTGGTGGATGCCCTGGGCCGGCCCATTGACGGCAAGGGGCCGATCCTGACCGACCGGTTCCGCCCCATCGAGCGCATCGCCCCCGGGGTGGTGCGCCGGGAGCCGGTCAACACCCCCGTGCAGACCGGCATCATCGCCATCGACAGCATGTTCCCCATCGGCCGGGGGCAGCGGGAACTCATCATCGGCGACCGGCAGACGGGCAAGACGGCCATCGCCCTGGATACGATCATCAACCAGAAGGGCAAGGACCTCCTCTGCATCTACGTGGCCATCGGCCAGAAGCGCACCCAGGTGGCCCAGGTGGTGGCCACGCTGGAACGCTACGGGGCGATGGAGTACACCGTCGTGGTCGTGGCCTCGGCTTCCGAGCCGGCCCCCATGCTCTACATCGCCCCCTACGCCGGCTGCGCCATGGGCGAGGAGTTTATGGAGAGCGGCAAGGACGCCCTGATCGTCTACGACGACCTCTCCAAGCACGCCTGGGCCTACCGCCAGGTCTCCCTCCTCCTCCGCCGGCCGCCGGGGCGCGAGGCCTATCCGGGCGACATCTTCTACTTGCACTCCCGGCTCCTGGAGCGTGCCGCCAAACTGAACCCACAGTACGGCGGCGGCTCGCTCACCGCCCTGCCCATCGTGGAGACCCAGGCCAACGACGTCACCGCCTACATCCCCACCAACGTGATCTCCATCACCGACGGGCAGTTGTATCTGGAGCCGGACCTCTTCTACGCCGGCATCCGGCCGGCCCTGAACGTGGGCATCTCCGTCTCCCGCGTGGGCGGGGCGGCCCAGACCAAGGCCATGAAGAAGGTGGCCGGGAAACTCAAACTGGATATGGCCCAGTTCCGCGAACTCCAGGCCTTTGTCCAGTTCGGCACCGAACTCGACGAGGCCACCCAGGCCCAGATCACCCGCGGCCTGCGCATCACCGAGGTGCTCAAGCAGCCGCAGTACGAGCCGGTCCCGCTGGAGGATCAGGTGATGATCCTCTACGCCGTGACCAACGGCTATCTGGACGATGTCCCGGTCCCTCAGGTCAAAGAAGTCCAGAGAAACCTCCTGCGCTGGCTGCACGAGACCTACCCGGAGATCGGCCGGACCATCGCCGAGACCAAGGACTTTACGGAAGAGACGGAGGCGGCGCTGAAAAAGGCCCTGCAGGAATTCAAAGCCAGGGCATGAGGCCGGGATATGGCGTTTTCTTCTGGCGCGCAACCGATGGCCGGCCTGGTCATCGAAGATCGAGAAACCCGGACACATTACCCCCTGGAGGAGGTGCGGAACCGGGTCCTCCTGGGGGATGCCTTCCACGTGCTTCCCAAACTGGACGACGAGATCGCCGATCTGGTCTTTATCGATCCGCCTTACTTCCTGCAACTGCCCGGCGGCCGGGAACTGCGACGCTGGAACGTGCGGACCGTCGTCGAGGGCGTGGACGATTCCTGGGATAAATTCTCTTCCTTCCAGGAGTACGATGCCTTTATCGCCGGCCTTCTGGGCGAGGTTCGCCGGGTGATGAAGCCGACGGCGACCGTCTGGGTGATCGCTACCTACCACAGCATCTTCCGCATCGGGAAAATTATGCAGGACCTGGGCTACTGGATTCTCAACGACGTCATCTGGGTCAAGACCAACCCGATGCCGAACTGGCTGGGTGTACGCTTCACCAACGCCACAGAGACCCTCATCTGGGCGGTCCGGGACAGGGGGGCCGGAGGGTATACCTTTCATAGGGAGGCCGCCCGGCGGTGGGGCATCGGCCGGGTCGGGGCCAACGTCTGGGTCCTGCCCATCTGCACGGGGAAAGAACGCCTCCGCGATGGGGGGAAGAAACTCCACTCCACCCAGAAGCCGGTCGAACTCCTGAAGCGGGTCATCCTGACCTCGACCAACGAGGGCGACCTGGTGCTGGACCCGGTGGCCGGCACCGGCACCACCGGCTACGTGGCCCGGGCGCTGGGACGGGATTTCCTGATGGTCGAGATCAACCCCCGGTATGTGCAGGGAATCGAGGAGCGGTTTCGAACGCCCCTCCAGGCCGCGGCCGGGACGGTTGGTCGGACGTGGCTCTCTGCGGGGTAACCTATGCCCACCATCCGTGAGATACGCCGCCGCATTCGCAGCGTGAAGAACATGGCCCAGATCACCAAGGCCATGGAGGCGGTCTCCGCCTCCAAGATGCGCCGGGCCCAGGCCAACGTGCTGGCCTCGCGCGCTTATGCCCAGTGCATGTGGCGCGTGATCAACGACCTGGTGGACCGCTACACGCCGCCCGACGGCCGGCCCCTCCATCCGCTCCTCTCCCCTCGACCGGAAATCCGCACCGCCGCCCTGGTCCTGGTGACCGCCGACCGGGGCCTCTGCGGGGCCTATAATTTGGAGATCATCCGCGAAGGGGTACGCTTCATCCGCGAGCAGCAGGAAAAGGGCGTGGCCGTCCAGGTCCTGGCCGTGGGCCGGCGCGGACTGGACTATATGCGGCGGCTGGGGGTCGAGGTCGCGGCGGAGTTGACCAAACTGAAGGACCGCCCCGCCCTGGTGGATACCCAGCCCATCGCCCACATCCTCATCAAGGACTTTACCGAGGGCAACATTGACGCCGCCTACCTGGCCTACACCGAGTTCGTCAACGTCCTTGTCCATCGCCCGCAGGTGCGTTCTCTGCTGCCGCTTCTGAGTTTTGCCGAGCGCCTCGAGGGGGGACGGGTGGACTATATCTACGAGCCCGACCCCATCACGGTGCTTTCCCAACTTCTGCCTCGCTACGTCGAGGTGCAGGTCTACCAGGCCATCCTGGAGTCGATCGCCAGCGAGCACAGCGCGCGCATGGTCAGCATGCGCAACGCTACCGATAACGCCAACGAACTGGTCAGGGAACTCACCCTTTCCTATAACAAAGCCCGGCAGGCCGCCATCACCAAGGAGATCACCGAACTGACCGGTGGGGCGGCGGCGCTGGAGGGGTAGGAGGTATCCGCATGGCTGTCGGACGAGTGGTGCAGGTCATCGGGGTCGTGGTGGACATCGAGTTTCCGCCGGAGGAACTCCCGGAAATCTACAACGGGGTGCGCATCGAGATGGACGGTCGGACCCTCATCGCCGAGGTGGAGCAACACCTGGGGGAGGACCGGGTGCGCTGCGTGGCCATGGGTTCGACCGACGGGTTGAAGCGGGGAACGCCGGCCTATGATACCGGCCAGCCCATCGCCGTCCCGGTGGGGGAGGAGACGCTGGGCCGGCTCTTCGACGTCCTGGGCAACCCCATTGACGAAAAGGGCCCGGTGGTCACCGCCGAACGCTGGCCCATCCACCGGCCGGCCCCTTCCTTCGAGGACCAGGTCGCCCGCACCGAAATCTTTGAAACCGGCCTCAAGGTGATCGACCTGGTGGCCCCCTTCACCAAGGGCGGCAAGACCGGCGTCTTCGGCGGGGCCGGCGTGGGCAAGACGGTCATCATCCAGGAGATGATCTACAACAACGCCGAGAAGCACAAGGGCGTCTCCGTCTTCGCCGGCGTGGGCGAGCGCAGCCGCGAGGGGAACGACCTCCTCCTGGAGATGATCCACACCGGCGTCATCTCCAAGACGGTTATGGTCTTTGGCCAGATGAACGAGCCGCCGGGGGTGCGACTCCGCGTCGGCCTGACCGGCCTCACCATGGCCGAGTACTTCCGCGACCGGGGCATGGACGTCCTCCTTTTCATTGACAACATCTACCGCTTCGTCATGGCCGGGATGGAGGTCTCGGCCCTGCTGGGGCGGATGCCCAGCGCGGTGGGCTATCAGCCCACGCTGGCCACGGAGATGGGCGAACTTCAGGAGCGCATCGCCTCGACCAAGCGGGGCTCCATCACCTCCGTTCAGGCCATCTACGTTCCGGCCGACGACTATACCGACCCCGCCCCGGCTACGACCTTTGCCCACCTGGACGCCACCATCGCCCTGGAGCGCTCCATCGCCGAGATGGGCCTGTATCCGGCGGTGGACCCCCTGGCCTCGACCTCGCGCATCCTCGACCCGCGCATCGTGGGCGAGGAGCACTACCGGGTGGCCCGGGAAGTGCAGCGCGTCCTGCAGCGCTACAAGGACCTCCAGGACATCATTGCCATCCTGGGCATCGACGAACTTTCGGAGGAAGACAAACTCCTGGTGGCCCGGGCGCGCAAGATTCAGCGTTTCCTTTCCCAGCCGATGCACGTGGCCGAGCAGTTCACCGGGCGCAAGGGGGTGTACGTGCCCCGCGAGGAGACGGTGCGCGGCTTCCGGATGATTCTGGAAGGGGGCGGCGACGACATCCCCGAGCAGTACTTTTACATGGTCGGCACCATTGACGAGGTCTTTGAACGGGCCGGGAAGCGGGTGCGCCTCTCGGGAGCATGAGATGGCCGGATTGCGCCTTTCCATCGTTACGGCGGAGCGGGCCCTCCTGAGCGAGGAGCCGGCCGATTTCGTGAGCGCGCCGGGGAGCAAGGGCCGGCTGGGCATCCTGCCCTCCCACACGCCCCTGCTGACCACCCTGGAGCCGGGCGACCTCTACTACCGCCGCGGCGGGGAAGAGGTGCACATCGCCGTCAGCGGGGGCTTCCTGGAGGTGGCCGAGGACCACATCATCGTCCTGGCCGACACGGCCGAGCGGGCCGAGGAGATCATCGAGGCCCGGGCGGAAGAAGCCCGCCGCCGGGCCGAGGAACTCCTGCGGCAGCGGGAACGCCTGAGCCGGGAGGAACTCTTGCGGGCGGAAGCCTCGCTGCGCAAGGCCCTCGTGCGGCTGAAGGTGGCCCGCTGGCGGCGACGGGCCGGCGAAGCCCTCCCTCGAAGGGAGGGGACAGAAAGGACCGAACGATGAGGAGGCGAAATTGTGGAAAGGATGGCCCGGCGTCCGATGGGGGTTGAGGCGGATGGATGGCCCGGAAGGTTAGGACGTGTGCGCACGGCGTATCGGCATTGATCTGGGGACCACCAACGTCCTGGTCTATGTGGTCGGCAAGGGCATCGTCCTGAACGAGCCCTCGGTGGTGGCCATCCTGACCAAGCGGGGGCGCATCCTGGGGGTGGGCCAGAAGGCCCTGGAGATGGTCGGGCGCACTCCGGACATCATCGAGGTCATCCGGCCCATGCGCAACGGGGTGATCGCCGACTATGTGATCACCGAGGCCATGCTCCGCTACTTTATCGACCGGGTGAGCGGCTGGCTGCGCTTCCTCAAGCCGGAGGTCATGGTGACCATCCCGGCCGGGGCCACCACGGTGGAGATGCGGGCGGTGCGCGATGCGGCGCTACAGGCCGGTGCCCGCACCGTACACCTGATTCGGGAGCCGCTGGCCGCCGCCATCGGTGCCAACATCCCCATCGCCCAGCCCAGCGGGAATATGATCGTCAACATCGGCGGCGGCACCACCGAGGTGGCCGTGATCTCCCTGAACGGCATCGTGGTCTGCAACTCGCTGCGGGTGGCCGGCAACCGCCTGGATGAGGCCATCGTTGCCTATGTCAAGCGCAAATACAACCTCCTGATCGGCGAGCGCACGGCCGAGGAGGTCAAGATTCAGATCGGCAGTGCCCTGGTGCTGGACCCGCCGCTCAAGATGGCCGTGCGGGGACGCGATCAGGTGAGCGGCCTGCCGCGCACCATCGAACTCTCCTCCACCGAGGTGACCGAGGCCATCACCGAGCCGCTCCAGCAGATCATCGAGGCGGTGCGGGCCGTGCTGGTGGAGACGCCGCCTGAACTGGCCGCCGACATTATGGACCGGGGCATCGTCATGGCCGGCGGCACCTCCCAGTTGCGCCAGTTGGACCGCCTCCTCACCCAGGCCACCGGAGTCCCCTGCTACGTGGCCGATCACCCCCTCCAGTGCACCGTCATCGGCACCGGCCTGGCCCTGCAGCACCTGGACCTGTTGCGCGATAGCCTCTCCGATGCAGAAGTGGGACTGTGAATCGGACGACCTGCCGCTGGTGGACCTACACCGTCACCTGGACGGCAACGTCCGCCTGCGGACGATCTGGGAAGTCGCCCGGAAGAAGGGGCTGCCGCTTCCGGCCGCAACGCCCGAGGGACTGCGCCTCTTTATCCAGGTCTCCGAGCCGATTCCTTCCCTTCCGGAATTCTTCAAGCGTTTCGCCCTCCTTCAGCAGACTTTTGTGGACTATGAGACGGTCTACCGCATTGCCCGGGAGAACCTGGAGGATGCCGTCGCCGAGGGCCTGGACTATGTCGAACTGCGCTTCAGCCCGCTCTTTATGGCCGAGGTGCATCACCTGAAGCCGCGGGAGATCACCCGGGCCATCTGCCAGGCGGTGTCCGACTCCACCGACCTGCCCATCCGGGCCAACCTGATCGTCATCATGTCCCGGCAGTTCGGGCCGTTGGGCTGCCAGGAGGAACTGGAGGCGGCGCTGGCCTGGGCCGGCCGGGGCGTCGTCGCCCTGGACCTGGCCGGGGACGAGGCCGGCTACCCGGGCCACCTCTTCGTCGAGCACTTTCGCCGCGCCCGGGCCGCCGGATTGCACACCATCGCCCACGCCGGGGAGGCCTCCGGCCCCGAAAGCGTCCGCCAGGCGGTGGAGGAACTCGGCGCCGAGCGGCTGGGGCACGCCGTCCGGGCGGCCGAGGACCCCGCCCTCCTGGACCTCCTGGCCGAACGCGGCATCGCCGTCGAAAGTTGCCTCACCAGCAACCTCCAGACGCTCACCGTGCGCACCCTGGCCGAGCATCCTCTTCCCCGCTTCCTCCGCCACGGCATCCGGGTCACCCTGAACACCGACGACCCGGTGATCTCGGGCATTGACCTGCCCCACGAGTACCGCCTGCTTCAGGAGATGGACCTGACGCCCGAGGAGGTGCGCCGAATCCGCCTGAACGGGGTCGAGGCCGCCTTCCTTTCCCCGGAGGAAAAACTCGCCCTCCTGGAGCAGGCCCGCCGGCGCCGGCCGCCGCAGGAAAAGCGCGATGCCTGATTCCTCCGGAAGCATTCTCCTCCGCCCCATCGGCGTCGTCCACAACGACATACCCTCCGGGGAGGTTCGCTGGGAGGAGGTGGTCTCTCGAATCGAAGTGCGGGAGGACCTCCTTGCGGCCCTGGAGGGGCTGGAGGGATTCTCGCACCTGCTCATCCTTTTCTACTTCGACCGGGTGCCGCCGGGGACGTCACCCCTCCAGGTCCACCCGGAACGGCGCCCGGAGATGCCGCTGGTGGGCGTCCTGGCCACCCGTTCGCCCCAACGGCCCAACCCCATCGGCCTGACGGCGGTGGAGTTGCTCCGGCGGGAGGGGAACGTGCTCTGGGTGCGCGGCCTGGATGCCTTCGACGGCACGCCGGTGCTGGACATCAAGCCGTACCTGCCTCGGGGGGACCATCTGGAGGAGGTGCGCATCCCGGACTGGTTGCGGCGGCTCTGGGCCTTGCACGACCGGGAGCGGGAAGATGGCCGATAAGGTGCGTTTTCTGGTGGATGGGATGCTGGGCCGGCTGGCCAAATGGCTGCGGGCGGCCGGCCACGACGTCGTCTACGAGCCGCCCTTTGACGACCTCTCGCTGGCCGAACGTGCCCGCCGGGAAGGACGCATCCTCCTGACCCGCGACCACGACCTGGCCGCCCGCCGGGGAATCCGTTCCCTCCTGATCGAGGGGGAAGACCTGGATGCCCAATTGGAGCAGGTCCTTCGCCTCTTCCCGGCGCCGGGGATGGGGTCGCGCTGTCTCCGTTGCAACGTGCCGCTGGAGGAGGTGCCCCTCTCGGCGGTACAGGATTTCGTCCCCCCCTATGTCCGCCAGCATCAGGAGCACTTCTGGCTCTGTCCCTCCTGCCGGCGGGTCTACTGGCAGGGCAGCCACTGGAAACATATGCAGGAACGCCTGGAGCATTGTGCTTCGTAGGAGGTTTCCCATGGGAGAGGAACTGATCTTCCTGCGCCCGGAGCAGATTCAGCCCGACCCGGGGGCGATTCGCCACGAGCCGGGCGACTTGGCCGCCCTGGCCGCCTCCATCGCCGGCGTGGGGCTGCTTCAGCCGATCGGCGTCATCCATATGTGGGGGGATACCTACCGGGTGGCCTACGGCCACCGGCGCCTGGAGGCGGCCCGCATGGCCGGCCTGGAGCGCATCCCCTGCCTCCTCCTGGACGTGGACCCCGACGAACTCTTTGTCCCCCAACTGGTGGAGAACCTGCACCGCCTGGACCTAAACGATATGGAAAAGGCCGAGGCCATCGCCCGGCTGCGCGGGCGTCTGGAGCGCCAGCAGCCGCACCTGAGCGAGGGCGAACTGGACGCCCAGGCTGGCCGGGCCATCGGCCTCTCCGCCCGCACCGTCCGCCGCTACCTTTCGCTCCTGGAACTCTCCCCCGCCATCCAGGAACTGATTCGCCAGGGCGCGCTGACGGTCACCCAGGCCCAGCACCTGCTGCGGATTCCCAACGAGGGCACCCGGGAGGAGGTGGCCCGCGAGGCGGCCGAGGGAGGACTGACCGCCGCCCAGGTCAGCGAACTGGCCTCCTTCTTCGCCGCCAACCCCACCCTGACCATCGAGACGGCCCTGCAGGCGCTGGAGGCCGGGGCGCGCCTGCCTCGGGAGGTGTCCCCGGAAGCGGTGGAGGGGCCGCCGGAGCGGCTGGCCCGCATCCCGCTGGAGGAAGAGGAGGAGCGGGTCTGGGAAGAGGCCGAAGAGGGGGAGGAGGCCGGCCTGGAGGCCGCCGATTGGGCCCGGCTGCGCCGCTTCCGCTCTCTGGACGAGGTGCTCGACGGGGCCGGCCGAATCACGCGCACCCTCTACGAAGGCGACCTGGAGCGGTGGGCCGAGCGCGATGCCCAGGCTCCGGTCAAGGTGCGTCTCCTCCTGCGCCAGTTGCGCGCCGTCGTCGAGGCCATCGAGCGCTTCTGCCAGGCCCGCGGCTGGCCGCTGGAATAGGCGATTGACGTTCGCTCCGGGTCAGAGTACAATAGGCTACGCGCATCCCGGATGCGCCCGGCCGTACAATGAAGGAGGGGCAAAGTGGCTCGTTCAGACCGTACCTTTCCTATCGTGCAGATGGCGTGGTTCATCCTCCTGGCCGTCCTGCTGGCGTCCTGTCGGGTAGTAGAAACGCCGGCCCAGACCGCTTACCCGGCCCCGGCCGCCGCCCGCCGGGCGACGGCGTCGCCCGCCCGGCAGCCCACCCGACCGACGGCCACGGTGTCATCGGCGCAGCCCACCCGACCGCCGGCCACCCGACCGCCGGCCACCCGACCCCCGGCCACCCGACCGCCGGCCACGGCCGTTCCCACAACCGGCGTGCCCCCTTCCCCCACGCCGGCCCCCACCCGGGGCGATGTGGCTTTCAGCCTGACCATCCTCTACACGGGCGAGGTGCACGGCGAAGTGCGGCCCTGCGGCTGAGGGGTGCCCCAGGGAGGACTGGCCCGGCGGGCCAGCGCCGTCCAGCAGTTGCGGGCCCAGGCCCAGGGGGAAGTGCTCCTTCTGGATAGCGGCAACAGCCTCTATACCGTAGCCCGGCCCTCGGCCACGACCGATCCCAGCGGCGGTGCCCTGCCGGTCGAGGCCATGAACGCCATGCACTATGATGCCATGGCCCTGGGGGAGATGGACCTGGCCGCTTCCGCGGAGGTCGTCCGGGCGCGCTTTGGCGAAGCCGCATTCCCCATCCTTTCGGCCAACGTGGGGCCGGCCGGGGCCCTGCCCAATGTGCAGCCCTATATCCTGCGCTCCCTGGACGGCCACCGCGTCGCCATCATCGGCGTCACCGGGGCGATTCCCGCCGCGCGCCTGAAGACTCTGGGCATCAGCCTGACGGTGGAAGACGCCCTGGAAGCGGTCCGGCGCACGGTGGAGGAGGTACGTCCTCAGGCCGACGTGATCATCCTGCTTTCCAACCTGCCGCGGACGGAAAACGTGAAACTGGCCCAGCAGGTGGCCGGATTGGATGTGGTGATCGGGGCCTATGGCGGGGAGACGGTCAAGCCGCAGACGGTAGAGGGGCCGGAAGGCTCGGTGATCCTCTGTGCTGCCGGGCCGCAGGGCAAGTCGCTGGGCTGGCTTTCGGTGCAATTGGATGCCCAGGGGCGGGTGGTGACCTTTACGGGCCAGTTCTACAGCCTGACTCCCCAGTATGCCAACGATGCCGAGATGGTGCGGATTATGGACAAGTACGGGGTCAAGCCGTAGCCGGCCGGCGCGGCGTTCCCGGGAGGAGCGATGACCACCCTATCCGAGGCGCTGGGGGAACTGCGAAAACTGCCCTGCTTTGCCGGCATCCCGGAGGAGGAGATCGCCCCCCTGGTACCGCAGATGACGCTGCGGGCCTTTTCGCCGGAGCAGCGCATCCTGTCCGAAGGGGGGGAGGGCCAGCACCTCTACATCCTCCTCCAGGGGCAGGTGCGCGTCACCACCGTGGATCGGGCCGGCCGGCCCGTCCTGCTGGGCCTCCTGGAACGGGGCGACTTTTTCGGCGAAGGCAGCCTCTTCACCGGCCGGCCGCGCTCGGCCACCGTCCAGACCCTGACCCCCTGCCTGACCCTGCAGATCTCCCGGGAGGCCCTGAGCCGACATCTGGAGCAAGCCCCGACCCTCCGCGCCGCCCTCTACCGGGCCCATACGGAACGCCAGACCGTTACGGCCCTCAGCCGGGTGCCGCTCTTCAGCGCCCTTTCCCGCCCGGAGCGAGAGGCCCTGGCCGGCTGTTTTCTCCCCCGCTCCTACCCACGCCACGAGGTCGTGGTTCGAGAAGGGGAAACCGATCGTTCCCTCTTCATCATCGCCTGGGGTCAGGCGGCCGTCGTCCAGGGCTATGGAACGGAGCAGGAGCAGGCCCTGACCATCCTGGCCGCCGGCGACTTTTTCGGGGAGATGGCCCTGGTGCTTCAGCAGCCCCGTTCGGCCACGGTCTGGGCGCTCACCCGTCTGGAGGTGCTGGAACTTCTCGAGGCTTCCTTTCGGGCCCTCCTGGAGGAGCAACCGGCGCTGCGTCGGGCCGTGGAGGAGATGGTACGCAAGCGGCTGCGGCGCACGTTGGAACTCCGGAGCGACCCCCGGCAGGCGCAGGTGCTCAATCAGGTGGTGCGCGGAGAGGCGGCCGTGGCCCGACGCCTTCTGGTGCGGGAACGGATGCGTTGTCCGCGGGGCTGTCGCCGCTGCGAGGAAGCCTGCCGGCGGCGCTTCGGGCATTCCCGACTGCACCTGGACGGCCTGATCGTCGGGTATGTCACCCTGCCCTCCGCCTGCCGGCACTGCCTGTACCCGGAGTGCCTCCCGGCCTGCCCGGTGGGGGCGCTGGAGTGGGACGAGGCCGGCCGCATCTTTGTGAACGAGCGTTGTAACGGCTGTAGCCGCTGCGTCTCGGCCTGTCCCTACGGGGCCATCGAGATGGTGCAGATCACGCCCGAACCGGCCGGCGGACTCTGGGGACGGCTGCTGGCCGGACTGCTGGGCCGGCGGACGGAAGGGGAGGCGAAAGGCGCGCGGGCCGAAAAGTGCGACCTCTGCCGGGATTACCCGGAGCCGGCCTGCCTGGCGGCCTGTCCGACCGGGGCGTTGAAACTGGTTCGGGTGGAGGAATACTTCGGGGTCTATCCCTACGAACCGCTCGACTGCACGCCCGAAGGCGATTGAGACGGCCGGGCGGAACTTTCCGGGGCGGCCGGCCCCTTGCGGCGGCCGCGCCGGCGCTTTTTCCCCGCACGGACCTGCAGTCCGATGCGCTTCAGGTCTTCCTCGACCTCCAGAAGGGCCTCCTGTAAACTTTTCGCCATCGTTTCCCGCTCCTCCGTTGAACGGGGGTATGCCGGCCCCTCCGCCGGCAACACCTCAGCGCAAACTCATCTCCCGCAGGCGTTCCATATCCAGAAGGACGATCTGATCCCGGTCAAAGTCCAGCAGGCGGTCGTCGCGGAAGCGGCTGAGAATCTTGGTCACCGTCTCCCGGTGGGTATTGATCATCTCGGCGAACTGCTGGTGGGTATAGCGGAAGGGCAGCCGGGTCGGCCCGGAGCCCTGCCGGGCGCTGGGATCCACCATATCCAAGAGCAGGGCGGCCAGGCGCTCCGGGGCCGACTTGAAGACCAGGTCGCCCAGGCGCCGTTCTATGGAGCGCAGCCGCCGTCCCAGGTTTTCCATCACCTGCAGGACCAGGGTGGGGTCGTCCCGCAGCAGTTCCTCCAGTTGACGGCGAGGGAGGGCGTAGAGGAGGCCGTCGGTCAGGGCCTGGGCATGGCTGGTCCAGGTTCGCCTGGGGAACAGGGCCTGTTCGCCAAAGATATCCCCCGGTTCCACGACGCTCAGCGTCAGGTTGCGGCCCTGGGGAGAGCGGCTGAAGAGGCGCACCCGGCCCCGCTCCAGGAGGTACAGTTCGCCGGCCGGCTCGCCCACCTGAAAGAGGATTTCCCCCTTGCGAAAGGACTTCCGGCGGGCCGCCTGTTTCACCTTCGACCAGGGATCCGGCCGGACAGCGGCCAGATGAGGAAAAGGTCCCCGTTGCATTATCCTCCTCCTTGTCCCGGCCCGGCGGATAGCGGCCCCGCCGGGCGCGGGAGAATGCGAAACTGACAGAAGGGATCTCCGCCGGCCCGCAGGTGGAGCGTCTCGACCTGGGCCTCCAGCGCCTCCTGGAGCCAGGCCCGTTCCTCCTGGCAGAAGATCGGGTGGCGCAGGGTCACGGCCGAGATGTTGCAGTGGTGATTGGTCAGGAGGTAGGAGCCGTCGGCCTGGGCCGCGTAATGGGCCAGCCCCCCTTTCTCGTTCAAGATCGCGGTAACCTGGGCCAGCCGTTCATCCAGCGGTTTCCCGGCCAGGCGGGGACCGTAGCGTTCGAGCCACATTTCCCGCCGGGTGACCAGGAGTTGCCGGATGAGGGTGTTCCCCTGGGGCAGGCGCAGGAGGGCCTCCAGGAGGTCCAGCACCAGGGCCTCATAGCCCTGGGGCAGGAGCCGGTCGGCCGCCGGCGTCAGGGAAAAGAGTTGGCCCGGCCGGCCGCGCCCCCGCTTCAGGCCGACGACCTCGACCCACCCCTCGGCCCGCAGCCGCTCCAGGTGCTGGCGCACGGCCGTAACCCCGATTCCCAGGCGCTCACCCAACCGGACGGCCGTCATCGGTCCGTCGGTGCGCAGAAGCAGGCAGATCTGCTCTCGCGTGCTGGCCGGCGACATCTTCTTCTCCTTGGGCCGATGGCCGGACGGCCATCCGCCCGACGATCCGTCCTACCGATACTCCAAACCATGATACCACACTTTGGCGAATTTGTCAAGTTTTTACTGTCGAAACTTCAATAAATCCCCCGTTTGACGGAGGCCGGCCCTTCTGTTAGAATCCAGGTGCACCGGTGCCGAGCCCGTGAACGGGAGGACGGCCATGGACCTGCGAGACCTGGAGCGCTTTATCATCCTGGCCCGCGAGCACACCTGCCTGGGACGCAGCCGGAGGCTACCGCCCGAGCGCCCCGGGGCGGTGGAGATCGTCTACCGCGAGGGCAGCCTCTCCTACCGGGACAGTTACTTCGGCCAGAGCCGCCTGATCGGCCAGGAGGTGGTCCGGCGGGCCGGGACGGTGATCTGGGGGATGAATTACCTGATTTTACTCTACGAACTGCCGCTGTCCAGCGAGGAACTGGCCGCCTTCCTGCAACGGGCCCAACTGGCCCGCTACCGGGAGCGTCGTCTGTTGGGGCCCCACCTCTTTCAGGAGCGCAGCCTGCGCTATGAAGATCACAACGAAGGCGACCTGGCCCTCTTTCAGGGGGAGACGCTGGTCTTCTACCAGCAGGAGGTGCTCTTCCGGATGCATTACTGTGGGGGGCTGGTGCGCTGAATGGGGGACGGGCGACCGAATGGGTTTGCCGCTACGGTATCTCCCGCCGGAGGTCTGCTATGCGCCGGCAAGAGCGAATTATTGTGGATCCCGGCATCCTAGAGGGGAAACCGGTGATTAAAGGCACGCGTCTGGCCGTGGAATTCATCGTCGACCTGTTGGCCCAGGGCTGGAGTGCGGAAGAAGTCGTGCGCAACTACCCTGGCCTGACGCACGAGGACATCCAGGCTTGTCTGGCCTATGCCAGCGCTATTCTCCGAGCCGAGAAGGTCTACCCGCTGTCCTTGACTGAGGCCTAGCATGCGCATCCTGGCGAACGAGAACATCCCGGAGGATGCGGTGGTCGCGTTACGGAAGCGGGGGCACGATGTCGTCTGGGTGCGCACAGAGGCCCCCGGCAGCAGCGATGGAGAAATCCTGGAGCGTGCCCGGCGAGAAGAGCGAATTGTTGTTACCTTGGATAAGGATTTTGGGGAGATGGCCTTCCGTAGCCGCGTTCCTGCTGTGCGCGGCATGGTCCTCCTGCGAATCTCTGCTCCCTCCTCTGCCCATGTTGCAAGAGCGGTTGTAGCCGCCCTGGAGAGCCGCACAGACTGGGCGGGGCATTTTGCCGTCGTCGAGGACGATCGCGTGCGAATGATCCCTTTGCCCGCAATCGTCAAATCGTAGACCGACCCCGGTTTGCGCCGGAGGCGCTTTTGCGGTACAATGGGCCTGCCGCTGCGCCGGTGGAGGAAAAGGCGTGCTTCTGGAGTTACGCATCCGCAACTTTGCCATTATCGAGGAGTTGAACCTGACCCTTTCGCCCGGCCTCAACGTGCTCACGGGGGAAACCGGGGCGGGCAAGTCCATCATCATCGACGCCCTGGGCCTGCTCCTGGGCGACAAGGCCGAGCGGACCCTGGTGCGCAGTGGGACGACGCGGGCCGAGGTGGAAGGCGTCATCGCCCTGGACGAATGCACCGCCCGCCTGCTCCGGCCGCTCCTGGAAGAGTACGGCCTGGCCTCCGAGGAGGATGAAAACCTCATCCTCTACCGCGAACTGGAGGCCGGTGGACGGAGCCTGGGGCGGGTGAACGGCCGGGCGGTGAACGTTTCCCTCCTGCGGGAGATCGGCGAGCGGCTGGTGGACATCCACGGGCAGAGCGAACACCTCTCCCTTTTCCGGGTGCGCCATCACCTGGAACTGCTCGACCGCTACGCCGGCTGCGAGTCCCTCCGTCAGGAGGTGGCGGAAGGCGTGGCCCGGCTGCGGGCGCTCCGGGAGGAGATCCGCCGTCGGGAGGAGGAGCAATCCCGGCAGGAAGAGCGGGCCGAGGTGTTGCGCTTCTGCCTCCAGGAGATCGCTTCGGCCCGGCTCCGTCCCGGCGAAGAGGAGGAACTGCGCCTGGAGCGACAGCGCCTGCAGCAGGGGGCCCGCCTTCTGGAAGCGGTGGACCGCCTCTACGCCCTGCTGCACGGCGGCGAGGGCCGGCCGGCCCGCCTCCCGACCGGCAGCGTCCAGGACCTCCTGGGGATGGCCTCCCGGGAGATGGAAGCCCTGCTGAAGATGGACCCCACCCTGGCTCCCCAGCGGGACCTGTTGACGGCAATTGCCGACCAGGTGGAGGAACTCCTGCGCGCCCTGCGCGCCTACCGGGAGCGGCTGGACCTGGACCCGCGCCGGCTGGAAGAGGTGGAGGAGCGCCTGATTCTGGTGCGCGAACTGGAGCGCAAGTACGGGCCGACCGTCGAGGAGGTGCTGGCGACGGCGGAGCGGGCCCGGGAAGAACTGGCCGGCCTGGTGAGCGGTCGGGAGCGCCTGGAGGAACTGCGTCGGGAGGAGGAGGAACTTTTGCACGAACTGGGTCGGAAGGCCGGGCGGCTTTCCGCCCGGCGGGAGGAAGCGGCCGGCCGGCTCTCACGGGCCGTGGAGGGGGCCCTGGCCGACCTGAACATGGCCGGGACGACCTTTGCCGTGCGCCTGGAGCGCGCCACAGGGGCCGATGGGCTGCCGGTGGAGGGGGATTTCCCCTTCCCGGCCGGCCGCTACGCCTTCGACGCCGGCGGAATCGACCGGGTGGAGTTCCTCATCTCGCCCAACCCGGGCGAGGAACTGCGTCCCCTGGCCCGCATCGCCTCGGGCGGGGAGAGCACCCGCCTCCTCCTGGCGGTCAAGAGCATCCTCTCCCAGGCCGATGCCACCCCCATCCTGATCTTTGACGAAATTGACGTGGGCGTGGGCGGGCGCAGCGGCTATGTGGTGGGGGAAAAACTTCGGGAACTGGCCCGGACCCATCAGGTCATCTGCATCACCCATCTGCCGCAGATCGCCGCCTATGCCGATGCCCATTTCTCCATCGGCAAGGCGGTGCGGGCCGGCCGCACCACCACCCAGGCGGTGCGCCTGGAGGGGGCCGCCCGGATCGAGGAACTGGCCATGATGTTGGGCGGGCCTAAAGTCAGCGCGGCCCATCGGGAAAGCGCCCGCCAGATTTTAGAACAGGCCCGGCAGCGCCAGGCCGGCCAGGAGGGATAGGAAACGGTGTCCGCAAAGTTACGTCGCTGGTGCGATATCCTGCTGGAAGTGGGCTGGCTCCTTGCGGTCGTCCTGGTCACCCTCTATTTCGACATCTACACCAAGGATAGCCGCATCTTCGAGCCCCAGAAGGCGCTCTGGCTGCGCATCATCGTGACGATGATGATGGCCGTCTGGGCCATCCGTACCCTGGAGGAGAACCGGGAGCGGTTGCAGGAAGCGGGCTGGTGGAAGAAAGCGCTCTGGGGGATTGTAGCGGCCGCCGCCGTCCTGGCCGTGGCCCTCCTGCTCGTCGGCGCGGTTACCTGGCGGGGCGGGCCGATCGACGGCATGCTGGCCTGGCAGGAGACAGGGGAGTTCCAGACCGTGCGCGACGCCGCCGGCCGGGAGATCGGCCAGAAGGCGGTCTATGAACTGGGGGTGGTGGAGAGCACCCCCTTCCCCGTAGCCGCCGCCATCGGGGATGCGGTGCTGACCTTTGTGGTGGGCTGTGGGGCCGGCCTGGCCCTGGTCGGAGCCGCCTATGCCCTGCGCCACTCCTGGCGCGAGGCCCTCAAGACGGCCATGGTCATCCCGGCCCTGGTCTATGTCGCCGTACACTTCCTGGCCACCCTCACCTCGGTCTTTCCCCAGGCCAGTTTCTACGGCGGCTATGTGCGCCAGCAGGGCACGCTGAGCGTCCTGGCCTATATCGGCCTCTTCTTCATCCTGGCCGCAAATTTGCGCCGAAAGGAGCAACTGGAGCGGCTGATCACCGTCATCCTGGTGACCAGCGTGCCTTCTGTCCTCTACGGGCTGGTGCAGAACCTGGGCATCGACCCCCTGCCCTGGCTGGGCAACGTGCAGGCCCGCGTCGCCTCCACGATGGGCAACGCCATCTTCATCGCCGCCTACCTCATCATGATTCTGCCCCTGACCGGCTACCGCCTCCTCCGCGCCTGGCAGAAGGTGCAGGAAAGCCCGCCGCCGGAGGAAACGCCGGCCGAGGATGCCCCCATCCTCCGGCGGACCTATCCCTGGGTGCTGGGCGCATTCGGCGGGTTTATCTTCCTCCTGCTGCTGGCCTATGCCCCGGCCCGGATCAGCCTGGCCGTCGGGCAACTGGAACAGGCCTGGGAGCAGGCCATGCGCTCGGCCCAGCAGGCCCCGGGTTTGGTCTACCACCTGAACCTGGGCAAGTACATCTGGCCGCTCTACGGCCAGAACCTTCTCTTCACCCTGATCGTGACGGGAATCACCCTGATTCCGGCGCTCCTCTATGCCCTCCCCACCCTGCTGGACCTCCTCTGGGAGAAAAACCGCCCCGCCGGTTGGTCCCGCTTCCGGCGCTTCTGGGAACGCTGCCGGCCCTATGCCTACCTGGTCGTCCTGGCCGCCCTCCTGGCCCTGGGAGCGGCGCTCCTCCTGGGGCTGGGAGAGCAATTGTCGCCCGCGCTGGGGTTGGAACCGCTTCCCCAGCAGGCGCGCACCGCCCTGGCCACCTTTGGGGACAAGGTCCCCGACCAGGCGGCCGACACCCTGGCCCTGCTGGGCTACCGGGTGCCGGGGAGCGCCCTGAAGGACGTGACCCACGACGCCCGCACCGACGGCTTCGTCTGGGCCGGTTACCTCCTGGGCCTCCTCCTTACGGCCCTGCTGAGCCGCTGGCAACACGCCCGGCTGCCCTGGGGGCGCGACATCCTCTGGGCCGAGGCCGGCTACACCCTCCTGGTCGGACAGAGCCTCTTCCTTTTTGCCATCATCGGGGTCTGGCTGCCCCGGGCTACCGGCGACCTGGTCAAATGGCCCTGGTACCTCCTCGCCCTCCTCATCTTCCTGGCCACATCCTCCATCTTCCTGGTTTCCCGGGCCGGCGGACGGTTGGGTTACCTGATCCAGGTGGGCGGCTACGGTCTCCTGGCCGCCCTCCAGGTGCTCTGCATCATCCTGACCCGCAGCCGCGGCCCCTTCACCGGGCTCCTGGCCGGCGTGGCCGTCTTCGTCCTGCTCGTCCTCTTCCTGGTGGCCAAGAACGCCCGGGGGAAGGCCGGGGAAAAGCGGGTATCGTTCTGGAGGCTCTTCCGCCTGTCGGGTGGGGAGGTGGGCCAGGCGGTGGCCTTTGCCCTGCTCCTGGTGCTGGACCTGCTGGCCGTGGGGGCGCTGGCCATAGGGGGCTGGATGGCCCTGGCCGGCCGGACCTTCCATCTCCTGGGCCTCACCCTGGTCTGGTGGATGCCGGTGGCGCTGGGGGCGGTGGCGCTGGCGGCGACCTGGCTTCTCCTGGTCCGAGTCCTCTTCGGCCCCGGCTGGCCCCGTTCCGCCGGCCCGTGGATCGGAGCCGCCCTGGCCGCGCTGGTGGCCGTCCTGGGGCCCTTTGTGGCGATGGTCACGCGGAAGCGGGGGCGACGCTGGCTCTGGGTGAGCGTCCTGGTGCCGCTCTCCCTGGTGGCCATCGCGCTGGCCGTCTTCAACCTGCCCGATACCCCGCTCCTGGGCAGCCTGGTCAAGGAGAGCCCCGGACTGAGCGCCCTGGTCGAGCGATACGTTCAGCCGTTGAAGGACGTTCCCTACCTGGGCCGTTTCGGCCGGCTTTTCGAAGCCTCGGCCGGCACCGGCAAGGTGCGCATCCTGATCTGGTTCGGGGACGAGATCGGCACCGGGGCGGTGGGGATGATTCGCCAGAACTGGCTGCGCACCCTCGTCGGCTACGGTCCCGAGAGCATGCACGTGGCCTATAACCCCTACTATCCTCCCGAACTGGCCCATGTGGAGAAGCGCAACGCTTCCCCGGACCGTTCGCACAACGCCATCTTCGATGAACTGGTTACCATGGGGGTGGTGGGCCTGGCCGCCTACCTCTTCTACTTCCTGGCCTTTTTCGTCCTGGTCTGGAAGTTGCTCTGGAAGGCGCCCGAGGGCTACACCCAGGCCCTGACCGTGGCCCTGTTCAGCATAGGGGCGGCCCACTTTGTGGAAACGCTCACCGGCATCCCCATCGTCTCCACCCGCATGTATATGTGGATGGCCATCGGGCTGGCCGTGGCCCTGACCTGGATGCCGCCTTTCCGCCGCGAGGTGGAGGCCGCGCCGGTGGAGGTGGAAACGACGCTGCCTCCGACCGTCTCCCGGAGACGACGCCGGATGCAGCAACGGCGCTTCCGCCAGACCCTCCCGGCGGGCTGGGCCGTCGTCTATGCCGTTATACTCCTGGCCGGCCTCCTCCTGGCCTACCGGGCGAACTTCCGGGCCATCCAGGCCGACCACCTCTTCTGGCAATCGAACCAGATGGGGGAGGTGGCCAAATATCTGGACAATCTGGCCAAGAAGGCGACGGGGGAGGAGGCTCAGAACTATGCCGATCAGGCCGACGAGGCCAAGCGCGAGGCCATGCGCAACCTGCACGGGGCGATCTTCCTGATGCCCCATGAGGACTTTTACTTCCTCTCCCTGGCCCAACTCTACCTGCAGGGGGCGCAGAATTCCCAGGACTATATCCCGGTCCCGCCGGACAAGGCCGGCGACCCCCAGGCCAAGGCCGCCTTCCAGTGCCAGGCCCAGGATCAGTTCTTCGCCAGCACCGAACTGGCCATCACCACGGCCCGAGACCTCTCCCCGCTGAACACGGACCACTACCGCAACCTGGCCGCGCTCCATCTGGCCTGGTTCCAGCAGGCCCAACTGGCGCCCTGCTATCAGCCCCGGCCGGAGGAACTGGCCAAGGCCCTGGCCTACGGCGAGCAGGCCCTTTCGCTCACCCCGAACAATGCCGACCTCCACAACCGCCTGGCCCAGGGCTATCTGGTGGCGCTGAACACCCTGGACAGCCTGGCGAAGGGCGCCCAACAGGAGGGAGCGAACGCTTCTGCCTACCGGGAGGCCTATACCGCCGTCCGGGACACCGTGCTGCAGAAGGCTCAGGACTGGCTGGAGACCTGGGAGCAACACCACCTGACCTCCGGCGGGCGGGCCGGCGATACCCATCTGGAGGCCGTGTCCGAACACCGCCGGCAGGCCGCCGCATTCCTGCAGGAGGACGAAATCCGGCGGGGGCTGCTGACCCTGGCGGCGGCGGAACTCCAGTATTCGCTCTTCCTGGACGAAAAGTTCTCCGACACCTACCAGATTCTGGGCGACGTATACCGCCAGTTGGGGCTGCCCGCAGCGGCGGCGCGCATCTATGAAGATGGGGTCAAACTCAAGCCGGACCTCCTGAGCGATGCCCAGCAGGAGGGCCGGCTGCGCTTCCTGGCGGAGGCCAAGCAACTGGAACCGATGGTGCGGGCCTACCAGTACGTGGCCACGCAGGCCGAAAGGAAACTATGGCAAGCGGGTGCCGGGGCCTCCACCACCACCCTGAACAACCTGCGCCGCCAGGCCGGGACCGCCTACCAGACTCTGGGGTATATCCACATCCTCCAGGGCGACTACCGGAAGGCGGCCCTGGCCTATGAGTCGGGTTTCCTCTACCAGGAGACGCTGGAGTCCCACAAGAACGCCGCCCTGGTCTACCAGCAACTGGGCCGTTTCGACCTGGCCCGCGAGCAGGCCGAGGCGGCGCTGGAACTGGCCCGGCAGGCCCAGAAGGACGCCGACGTGGAGGCGCTGCAAAAGTTCCTGGAGCAGTTGCCGGCCCTTCAGGCGCAGCAAATCCAGGCGAACGAGCAGAAGGTGGCGGCCGACCCCTCGGACTATCGCGCCCACTATGACCTGGCCGGCCTCTACCTGCAACTCGAACGCTGGGACGATGCCCTGCGGGAGGCCCGGCTGGCGGCGGAGGGCGTGCCGGCCGACCAGCAGGACCAGGTCGCCCTCATCCACCTGAGACTCGGGGAGGCCGCGCTCCACTCCGGCCGGGAAGAAGAGGCCCGCCAGGCCTTTGCCCGGGCCTTCCAGGCCGCCCCCTTCAACTTTGAGGTCTGCTACGGCGCGGCCCGCGCCTACCAGAGCCAGGGCCGCGGGCCGGAAGCGCTCTTCTATGCCCGCCTGGCCCTCCTCGGGGCCGACGATGGGGAGCGGGCCCTGGCCCGGGCGCTGGTGGCCACCCTGGGGAGCGCCGGAGGAAGCCCATGATCGAAGGAACGGCCGGCACGCTGCTCATCCTGGCCACCGCCCTGGTGGGCACGTTCCTGACCACTCCCCTTATGCGCCGGCTGGCCCTGCGCACCGGCACGGTGGATCGGCCCAGCGCCCGCAAAATCCACCTCCAGCCGATCCCCCTCCTGGGCGGAGTGGCCATTTACCTGGGATTCATCCTGGCGCTGGTCTTCCTGGGAGGCCTTCGCTACATCCGCGAACTGATCGCCATCCTGGTAGGCGCCAGCCTGATTTCCCTCCTGGGCATCTGGGACGACCGCTGGGGATTGCGGCCCCTGGTGAAACTTTTGGGCCAGGGGGCGGCGACGGCCCTCCTGCTCCTGGCCGGGGTGGAGGTCCACGTCTTCCCCTGGGGCTGGCTGAATACGGCGGTCACCGTGCTGTGGGTCATCGGCATCACCAACGCCCTGAACCTCCTGGACAACATGGACGGCCTCTCCGGCGGAGTGGCGGCGGTGGCGGCCGGTTTTTTTCTCCTCCTGGCGGCCCTCAGCGGGCAGTACCTGGTCTCGGCCATGGCGGCGGCCCTGCTGGGGGCCTGCCTGGGCTTTCTGCGCTACAACTTCAACCCGGCCAGCATCTTTATGGGAGATGCCGGCAGCCTCTTCCTGGGCTTTATCCTGGCCGCGCTGGGCATCAAATTGCGCTTCCCCTCCCCACCCTTCCCGGCCAACGCCGACCTGATCACCTGGATGATCCCGGTCCTGGTGCTGGGAATTCCCATTTTTGATACCACTTTGGTCACGATTTCACGGCTGCGGCGGGGGCGGAATCCCCTCACCAGCCCGGGGAAGGACCACCTCTCCCACCGGCTGGTGGCCCGGGGGATGAGCCGGCGGGAGGCCGTGCTGGTCATCTACGTCCTGGCCTTTGCCCTGGGAATGGCCGCCATCCTGGTGAGCGCGGTGGTGCTGCGGGCCGGGACGGCAGGGCGTATCTCCTGGGGCGAGATCGTGGCCGGCTACGGCATCGGGGCCACCGTGCTCCTGGTGGGAATATGGGCTCTGGTGCAGTTGGAGCGGGGATGGCCTCCCCTGGGGGGCGGGGAGCAGCACTAGGGCCCGGGTCCCCGTTAGAGAGTCGGAGGGTATCATGCCCATCGTGCGGCTTTTGAGAAGATATTCGGTGGCCTCTTTGAACATCGCCATGTGGAAGAGCGCTTCGTTTTGAAGGCAGGAGGGCAAGATGACACGCCTTCGGCTATGGTTAGGAGCGATCGTCCTGCTGGTCCTGGCCGGCATCCTGGGCGGATGCTTCCAACTTCGCCAGGAACTCACCCTGATGTCGGGGGAAAGGTGGGAAGCCCGGATGGAGATGACCGTGCCGGCCTCGGTGGTCTCGATGATGGGTGAGGCACAACGCCAGGAACTGGAAGCCGAGGGGAAAAGAGAGCAGGAACGGCTCCAGGCGCAGGGTATCTCCGCCCAGGTGAGTACCCGCAAGACGGACCAGGGCGATTACATCCTGAGCGTACAGGTGGCCGGCCAGGGCTGGGAACTGCTCAACCGGGCCGTCTTCACCGGCACGGCCCGCATCGAGCCGCTTGGAGAACGGCTCCGCTTCTCCTATGACCCCAGCAAGCAGGGCGAAATGGCCCTGTCCTCGCTCTACCAGTTCGGAGGAAAATACACCTTCGTCCTGAACGCCGGGACCATCTACTCCAGCAACGCCACCAAGGTCAGCGGCGGCACGGCCACCTGGGAGAACCCGACCGGGGAGATCACCGCCGAGGTGGGCCTGGGGGGCGGCGGGATGCCCCTCTGGCTGATCATCGTGCTGGTCATCGTCGGGGTCATCCTGCTGGCGGCGGTGGCCCTGTTCTTCTGGCTCCGCCGCCCCCGGGCAGCCAAGGGGCCTCTCTGCCCTCAGTGCGGCGCGCCGGTGGCGCCCGATGCGGCCTTCTGCACCCGGTGCGGAGCAAAAATTTCCTGAGGACCACGCCCTCCCCATTGGAAATTTCCGGCCGGCAGCCTGGTTACAGGTTCCGAGGTGGAAGCGGCCCGGTTTTCCCCAAAAGCCCCTCCAGGCGGGAGACCTGGGGACGGGGCCGGTACTGATCGCCGGGGATGGGCGGGGGTCCCCAGACCGTTTGTCCCTCCACAAGCGTCCAGCGCACCCGGCCGCGCAGCGTCAGGCCGGCCAGGGGGGTATTTTTGCCCCGGGAGGCCAGGTCTTCCGGCCGGACGGTCCATTCCTCCTCCGGGTCGAAGATGGTGATGTCGGCCGGCCGGCCCACCTGGAGCGTGCCGTAGGGGAGGCCCAGCAGGCGCGCCGGGTTCCAGGAAAGGGCGCCGACCACCGTGGAGAGGTCCACCAGGTTCTGGTGAGAAAGGGTCAGGAGGAGCGGCAGCGCCGTCTCCAGTCCGGAGATGCCGGGACTGGCCAGGGCGAACTCGCACTCTTTGTCCACCCAGGTATGTGGGGCATGGTCGGTGGCAATGGCATCGATCGTCCCATCGCGCAGGCCTTCCCAGAGGGCCTCCAGGTCGGCCCGCCGGCGCAGCGGCGGGTTGACTTTGGTATGGGGATGGTAGGGAGGAAAATCGGCCGGCGGCATGAGGAGCGGTTCGCTTTCCGGAAGGCGGACGGCCCGATAGAGGGAACCGGCCACCCAGGCCTCGGTCAGCGTCAGGTGATGGGGCGTGGCCTCGGCGCTCACCCGAACGCCCCGAGCCTTGGCCTGGCGGATGAGTTCCACCGCCCCGGCGGTGCTCACATGGCAGATGTGCAGCCGGCCTCCGGTCAGTTCGGCCAGGGCGATCTCCCGGGCCACGGCCGCCACCTCGGCCGCCGCCGGGTACGGGCGCAGCCCCAGCAGGGTGCAGAGCGGCCCCTCGTTCATATCGGCCTGCCGGCTCAGGGCCCGATCCTCGCAATGGGCCAGGATGGGCAGCCCGACCAGGGTGCTGTAGAGGAGGGCATGGCGCATCAGTTGTCCGTTCTCCACCGGGTCCCCGTCATCGGAAAAGGCCACCGCCCCGGCCTCGGCCAGTTCGGCCATCTCCGTGAGTTCCCGGCCGGCCCGCCCCTTGCTCAACGCCCCCACCGGCAGCACCCGCACCACCCCCTCCTGGGCGGCCAGTTCCAGCACCTGACGCACCCCGGCCGCCGTATCCGGCGGCGGGGTGGTGTTGGGCATGGCGCAGAGCAGGGTGAATCCTCCCCGGGCTGCCGCCCGCGTGCCGCTGGCGATCGTCTCCTTATCTTCCTCCCCCGGCTGGCGCAGGTGGCAGTGCAGGTCCACAAAGCCCGGAGCCACAATGCAACCGGCCGCATCAATGACCTGGGTGCCCGGGATGCGGGGGTCGATCGTCGTCGTGCTCAGGGCCGTGGCGATCTCGGCGATACGGCCGTCGATCACCAGCACGTCGGCCACCGTCCCCAGGTTCTGCGAAGGGTCGATCACGCAGCCGTCCTTGATGAGCAGACGCATCAGACTTCCCTCCTTGAGCCGGCCAGCATGTAGAGGAGCGCCATCCGGATGGCCACCCCGTTGGTCACCTGTTCCTCGATCACCGATTGGGCGCAGCGGGCCACCTCGGGGGCGATTTCCACCCCTTCGTTCATCGGCCCCGGGTGCATCACCAGAGCGTGGGGGGCGGCCAGGGCCAGCCGATCCATCGTCAGGCCGAAGAGGCGGGTATATTCCCGCAGCGTCGGCAGCAATCCGGCCTCCTGGCGTTCCCGTTGCAGGCGCAGCACCATCACCACATTGGCCCCCTCGAGAGCCTCTTCCAGGTGGTGGGTGACCTGCACGCCGGGGAAGAGGGTTTCCCAGTAGGCCGCCGGCCCCAGGAGGGTGGGCGGCCCGCACAACACCACCCGGGCGCCCAGTTTGCTCAGTCCCCAGAGGTTGGAGCGGGCCACCCGGCTGTGCAGGATGTCGCCGATGATCGCCACCTTCAGGCCGGAGATCGGCCCGAAATGCCGCCGCATCGTATAAAGGTCCAGCAGGGCCTGGGTGGGGTGGGCGTGTTGCCCGTCGCCGGCGTTGAGGACGGGGCCGTGAAAGTGCCGGGCCACCAGGTAGGGAGCCCCCGACATGCTGTGGCGCATCACCACGATGTCGCAGCCCAGGGCCTCCAGGGTGCGCACGGTGTCCACCAGCGATTCCCCTTTGACCACGCTGCTCGCCTGGGCGGTAAAGTTGATCACGTTGGCCGAAAGCGCCTTGGCCGCCTGCTCGAAAGAGATGCGGGTACGTGTGCTGGGCTCGTAGAAGGCGTTCACCACGGTGAGGCCGCGCAGCGTCGGCACCTGCTTGATCGGTCGGGAAAGGATTTCGGCCATGGCCTCGGCCTGGGAGAAGACTGCCTCGAACTCTTCGGGGGTGAAATCGTCCAGGTCCAGGACGTGGCGGCGGCGAGCCGTCGGCGGATGGCCGGTCATGTTTCCCTCCTCACGATCACCACCTCGTCCACCCCATCGGTCTCCTGGAGGTGGACGAGGATCTCCTCATCGCGGGCCGTGGGGACGTTCTTGCCGACGAAGTCGGCTCGGATCGGCAGTTCGCGGTGTCCGCGATCCACCAATACGGCCAGTTGGATGCGCCGCGGCCGGCCCAGGTCCATCAGCGCATCGAGGGCGGCCCGCACCGTCCGGCCGGTGTACAGGACGTCGTCCACCAGGACGATGGACAGCCCGTCTACGGAGAAGGGAATCTCGGTGCGGCGGACGATGGGGTGGTCCGGCCGGATGGACAGGTCGTCCCGGTAGAGGGTGATGTCCAGCGCGCCCACCGGCACCGCCGTCCCCTCGATCTCGGCGATGATGCGGGACAGGCGCCGGGCCAGGGGGACGCCCCGGGCCCGGATGCCCACCAGGGCCAGGTCCTGCGCCCCGGCGTTTCGTTCGAGTATTTCGTGGGCCAGCCGCATCAGGGCGCGTCGCATCTCCTCGGCCGACATGATCGGCCTCTTCACCTCGGCACTTTCCACGGGTCACCTCCGGGCCAAGCCGTCGGCCGCCATTATATCCGAACCTGCCGGCCGGCGCAACACCATTTGACCGCCGCCTCCCTTTGTGTTACACTTTTACCAATCTCGTTTGGCCGGTCTCTTGGAGCATGCCGGCCGATCCCAACCCGGGTCCGCCTATGACCGACCAGGATACGGAACAGATTTACCGGAAACTGCGGGAGGCCCTGGCAGGCCGGCCGGAGGTGGCCTTTGCCTACCTGCACGGCTCCTTCCTGCAGGGCCTTCCTTACCACGACCTGGATGTGGCGCTTTACCTTCGACCCGAAGCGGAAGACCCCTTCGACTATGAGATGCAACGCTCGGTCGAATGGACGTTGCTGCTGGACCTCCCGGTGGACGTCCGCGTCCTGAACGATGCCCCGCTGGGGTTTCAGCATACGGTCCTCCGGGGGCGACCCATTTTCGTCCGTGACGAGGCTTTGCTGACCGCCTTTATCGAGCAGGTGGGCCGGGCGTATGCCGAATTTGCCTATCTGGGCCGGGCCTACCTGCGGGAGGTAACCTCGTGATGGAGGGTCTGGATCTGGAGCGGATCAAAGCCCGCAGTCGGGAGATACGGGAGTGCTTGGCCAAGGTCCGCCGCTATGTGGCCCTGCCGGACCCCGAATTTCTGGCCGATGAACGGAACATATACACGGTGATGCACCTGCTCCTGCAGGCCATCGAGGGGGTGGCCGGGTTGTGTATGCACATCCTGGCGAAGACGGCCCGGTCTGCCCCGGCCAGTTATGCCGAGTGTTTCGCCGGCCTGTGGAAACTGGGGTTGCTGGATAATGAATTGACCGGCCGGCTGGTACAGATGGCCCGCTTCCGCAACCTCCTGGTACACCGCTACTGGGATGTGGACCCGCAGCGTGTGCTACGCTATGCTCGGGAAAACCTGGGGGATTTCGAGGCGTTCCTGGCCCTGGTCGGCCGGCTGGCCGATGCGCCTCCGGTCTGATGCGCCGGCACCTTCAGCCGGGAAAACGAGGTGAAACATGAATGTGCCCAAGGTGTTCCGTACCGTCCTTTCCCTGGCCGCCCTGGTCGTGCTCCTGGCCGGCCTGCTGCCCGGGTTCCTCTCGGCGGCCCCGGCCACGCCGGAGAGTTCCCCCCACCCGCGCATCGTTTGGGTGGGCTATGGAGAAGCCTCCCTGGAGACACTGCGCTCCCTGGCCGCCACCCTGGACATCTGGGAAGACCGGCCGGAGGAACGCGCCTTCCTGGCCCTGGTCTCCCCGGAGGAGGAGGCCTGGCTGCGGGCCCAGGGCTACCGGGTGGAGGTCGTGCGCGTCCTCAACCCCACCCTGGATAACCCGCTGGACCCGCGCTACTACTACTTCGACAGCGACTACACCAACTCCCTCAACCGCTACATCGTAGACTTTTTGAACGAGGTCAACAACACCTACCCGAACATCGTGGAACTCATGGACATCGGCGACGCCTGGCAGACCTCCCACGGCGGCCATCACCGCGACATCTGGGTCATGCGTATCACCAACGAGGACCCGGCCTATGGGCCGATCTCCGAGAAGCCCCCCTTCTTCCTCTTTGCCAACATCCACGCCCGCGAGGTGGCCACCCCCGAACTGGCCATGCGCTACATCCGCTACCTCACCTCCGGCTACAACGGCCAGGGCGGCTATGGGGTGGACCCCGACGTGACCTGGCTGGTGGACTGGAACGTCGTCTACGTCGAGGTGATGCAGAACCCCGACGGCCATCGGGTGAACGAGCAGTACAGCCTGGACGCCTACCGGCGTAAAAACATGGATAACGACGACGGCTGCGGCGACCCCAATAACTGGGGCGTGGACCTGAACCGCAACCATAACTTTATGTGGGGAATAGACGATAACGGCTCGAGCCCGTATCCCTGCTACGAGACCTATCGCGGCCCCTCCCTGGGCAGCGAACCGGAGACGATCGCCTTCCAGGACTTTGCCATCACCGTCTTCCGGGACCAGAACGGGCCCAACGGGGACTATACCCTTCCTCCGGCCGCCCCGGTGACCACCACCGGCATCTTTATCTCCCTACACTCCTATTCGGACTATGTCCTGTGGCCCTGGGGCTTTACCAATAACCTTTCGCCCAACGACGCCGGGATGCGCAAGATCGGGCGCAAGTTCGCCTATTACAACGGCTACAATCCGATTCAGCACATCTGGTACCTGGTGAACGGCTCCACGGACGACTGGACCTACGGCAAGTTCGGGGTGCCTTCCTACACCTTCGAAGTCGGCTACCCCGGTTCCAACTGCGGGGACGACTGGTTCTTCTTCGATTACGAGTGCATAGACGGCGCGCCGGGCTACCGCTCGCTCTGGAACGAGAACCGGCCGGCCTTTCTCTACGCCCACAAGATCGCCCGCACCCCCTACCTGACCTCCTACGGCCCCGATGCCCAGGACCTGGCCGTCAGCCCCAACCCCGTTCCCCAGGGCCAGCCGGTCTCCCTGAGCGCGCTCATCCAAGACCACCGCTGCTGCGGCGATACCCCGGTCAACATCGGCGGGGCCGAGTACTTTGTGGACCGGCCCGGCCAGGACGGCGCGGGCACCCCGATGTCCCCGCAGGACGGCTCCTGGGGCGGCGCATCGGAGACGGCCCTGGCCACGGTGGACACGTGCGGCCTGGCTCCTGGACAACATTACATCCTGGTCCACGGCCGATCCGCCGGCGGCAACGAGTGGGGCCCCTTCACCGCCGTCTTCCTCACCGTAACCCCTCCGGTCCAGTGCGACC
>JBMFNL010000031.1:9438-38085 GCA_049970175.1 Chloroflexia bacterium | reverse complement strand
GCACCTTAGGCCCATATTGTACCACAGAAGTTCGGGCCGGCAAGAGCCGTCAATCTGACATCCGCTCATACATCCCACCTAGGCCCTTTAGGTCGAGTAGCGCAGCGTATCGAGACCTTACGGCGGCCCCCGACCGGCCGCGACGGGCCCCAAATCGCCTCCGCGACGGCCGTCCCCCACCATCTCAACAGCGTTTCGGGCCGCCAGGTTTCGATACGCGCTACGCGCTACTCAACCTACATTCGTGCCAGAACGAGTTATGGGCGGATGTCAGCCGTCAATGGATTCCGCAAGTCCTCTTCCTTCACGTCCAGTTCGGTCATCTCCCCGGTGACCGTAAAGATCACCCGTTCGCAGATGTTGGTCACCCGGTCGCCGGTGCGCTCCAGGTTGTGTGCCGCCCAGAGGAGGTGGGTGGCCCCGTCAATGGTGCGGGGATCGGCGATGATGTAGGTGAGCAGTTCGCGGTAGACCTGGTTGTAGAGGGCGTCGATCTCACTATCCTCCTCGGGGATGGCCCGCGCCGCGGCCGCATCGCGCCGGATAAAGGCCTCCAGGGCCCGATGGAGCATGTCGCGGGTCTTTTCCGCCATGCGTGGGATGTCGATGAGGGGCTTGACCAGCGGTTCCGTCCCGATCATCAGGCTGATGCGGGCGATGCCCTTGGCGTAATCGCCGATGCGCTCCAGTTCGGTGGCGATCTCTAGCACGGCGGCGATGGTGCGCAGGTCGCCGGCCAGCGGCTGCTGGGTGGCGATGAGGGTGAGGCACTCGGCCTCGATGGCAAACCGTTTCTCATTGATCTCCCGGTCGGCCAGGACGAGCCGGCGGGAAGCCTCCAGGTCGCGCCGTTTGAGCGCGGCCACCGCCTCGGTAATGGCGTTCTCCACCATGCTGCCCAGGACCAGCACATCCTCCTGAAGTTTCTGTAACTGCTGTTCAAAACTCTGTCTGCCCATTCGTCCTCCTCCGCCCTCACCCCTCACCCCCTCGCCCCCTCTCCCCTCTCCCAATGGGAGAGGGGAGAGGGGGCGAGGGGGTGAGGGGTGAGGGCCCCTACCCGGCCCGCCCGGTGATATAGTCCTCCGTGAGCGCCTGGCTCGGCCGGGTGAAGATGGTCTGGGTGGGGCCGAACTCCACCAGCCGGCCCAGCCAGAAGAAGCCGGTCCAATCGGAAACCCGCGCCGCCTGTTGCATGTTGTGGGTGACCACGACGATGCAATAGTGCTCGCGCAACTGACGCATCAACTCCTCGATCTGCAGGGTGGCGATGGGATCGAGGGCCGAACACGGTTCGTCCATCAGGATGACCTCGGGACGCACGGCGATGGCTCGGGCGATGCAGAGGCGCTGCTGCTGGCCCAGGGAGAGGCCCAGCGCCTCCTGTCGGAGGTTGTCCTTCACCTCGTCCCACAGGCCGGCCCGACGCAGGCTCTCCTCTACGATTTCCTGCACTTCCCTTCCCCGGGCCATCCCCAGCACCCGGGGGCCAAAGGCCACGTTGTCAAAGACGGATTGCGGGAAGGGGTTGGGCCGCTGAAAGACCATGCCCACCCGCCTCCGCAGCGCCACCACGTCGGTGCCGGGGGCGTAGATGTCCTGCCCGTCCAGCAGCACCCGTCCTTCCACCCGGGTGCCCGGAATCGTATCGTTCATCCGGTTGAGGCAGCGCAGGAAGGTGGACTTGCCGCAGCCGGAAGGCCCGATGAGGGCCGTGATCTGCCGGTCCGGGATGTCGATGGAAACGTCGAGCAGGGCCGGCTGGGCGCGGTAGTAAAAGTTCAGGTGTTCCACCCGGATTTTGGTCCGTTCGGGGCTGGCCGGCTCCGTCGGTTGTCGGGACAGGTCCACCTGCTCCATCTTTATCCTGTACAGTTGAAGGTTAGCAAGTTTCCGGTTGAAGGTGTAGGTCGGTTTGGCGAACCGACCGACCGCTTATCCGAAACGCCCGGTGATATAGTCCTCCGTCCGCCGGTCGTGGGGGTTGGTGAAGAACTCGCGGCCCGGACGGGCCTCGATGAGTTCCCCCATCAGGAAAAAGGCGGCCAAGTCGGCCAGGCGGGCCGCCTGCTGGATGCTATGGGGAACGATGACGATGGTGTAATCCCGCTTCAACTCCATGAGCATACGCTCCACCTTGCCGGTGGAGATCGGGTCGAGGCCGGAGGTCGGTTCATCCAAAAGGAGCACTTCCGGGTCGAGGGCCAGGCTGCGGGCGATGCAGAGGCGCTGCTGCTGACCGCCGGAGAGGGCGCTGGCCGGCTCGTCCAGGCGGTCCTTGACCTCGTCCCAGAGGGCGGCCTGGCGCAGGCAGCGCTCGACAAGCGCATCCAGCCGGGCCCGGTCGCGGATGCCGGCCAGGCGCGGGCCGTAGGTCACGTTTTCCCGCACCGTCCCCGGCAGGGGAAGCGGCAGGGCAAAGACCATGCCCACCCGCCGGCGCAACGCCGTGACGTCCACCCCGGGGGCATAGATGTCCTGCCCGTCCAGAAGGATTCGGCCAAGGAGGCGCGTCCCCTCCAGGAGGTCGTTCAGGCGGTTGATCAAGCGCAGGAGGGTGGTCTTGCCCCCGCCGGCCGGCCCCAGCAGAACGGTGATGGCGTTGGCCGGGATGTCCAGCGAGATGTTGCGCAGGGCCGGCTTTTCGCCGTAAAAGTAACTGACGTTCTCGATCCGTATCTTGGCCGCCATCGCCTCACCACCACCGCCGGCGGCGGTAGTGCCTCCGAATCAGGGTAGCCACGATGTTCATCGAGAGGACCACGGCCAGGAGCACCAGCGCCGTGCCGTACTGAACCTGCGGCGGCATGCCCGGAACCTGGGTGCTGATGACGTAGAGGTGGTAGGGCAGGGCCATCGTCTCATCCAGGATGGAGGTGGGCAGGCGGGGCAGGTAGAAGGCGGCCACGGTGAAGAGGATGGGGGCCGTCTCCCCCGCCGCCCGCAGCAGGCCCAGGAGGATGCCGGTGACGATGCCCGGCAGGGCCTGGGGAAGGACGATGTGGTAGATGCCCTGCCACTTGCTTCCCCCCAGGCTGGCGCTCACGAGGCGAAACTCCACCGGGACGGCGCGCAGGGCCTCTTCGGCGGCGCTGATGATCACCGGCAGGGTCATGATGGCCAGGGTGAGCGATCCGGCCAGGATGGAGGACCCGAATTGCAGGAAGAGCACGAAAAGCCCCAGCCCGAAGAGGCCGTAGACCACCGAGGGGACGCCGGCCAGGTTGATGATGGCCAGCCGGATCAGCCGCGTCAGCCAAGTGTCGCGGGCGTACTCGGCCAGATAGACGGCTCCGCCCACCCCGATGGGAATCGCCACCAGCGCCGTGCCCAGCGTCAGGAGCAGGGTCCCGACGATGGCCGGCAGGATGCCGCCGGCCTTCATGCCCTCCCGGGGCATCCCGGTCAGGAACTCCCAGGAGATGCCCGCCGCCCCCCGGACGACGATCCCGCCCACCACCAGGAGGATGGGCAGCACCACGATCAGGGCGGCCAGCCCCAGCACCAGGAAGCCGAGTTTCTCCTGCAGGTAGCGGCTCACTAGCGCAACCCTCCTCGGCGCCTTCGCTGGAAGATGGTCAGGGCGGCCGTCAGGTTGATGAGAAAGGTGATGAGGAAGAGGAGGATGCCGATGGCAAAGAGGACGTGGTAATGGGTGCTGCCCTGGGCCACCTCCCCCATCTCGGCGGCGATCGTGGCCGTCATCGTGCGGACGGGGCGGAAGAGGGCATCCCAGGAGAGCGGCATCCGGGCGGCATTCCCGGTTACCATCATCACCGCCATCGTCTCCCCGATGGCCCGTCCCATCCCCAGCATGATGGCGGTGACGATGCCGGAGCGCGCCGCCGGCACGACCACCCGCCAGATGGTCTGCCAGCGGGTCGCCCCCATGGCCAGGGCGGCATCGCGGTAACTTTTGGGGACGGCGTCGAGGGCATCCTCGGCCACGCTGACGATGGTGGGGAGGGACATATAGGCCAGGACGAGCGCTCCGGTGAAGGCGGTCAGTCCGGTCGGCACCCCCAGCACCTCCCGGACGAGCGGGGCCAGCACCGTCATGCCGAAAAAGCCCAGGACCACCGAGGGGATGCCGGCCAGCACCTCGATGAGCGGCTTGAGGATTTCCCGCGCCCAACCGGGGGCCACCTCGCGCATGAAGACGGCCGTGGCCACCCCCAGCGGCAGGGCGATGACGATGGCGTTCAACGTCACCACCACCGAGCCCAGGAGGAGCGGGAGCACCCCGTAGAGGCCGAAGGTGGGGTACCAGCGCGTGCCGAAGAAGTTGTCCAGTGTGGTTTCCCCAAAGGCCGGCACGCCCTCGCGAAGGAGGAAAAGGAAGATAAGGAGTATGAAGCCGATGGTGGAAAAGCCCATCACCCGGATGAAGGAGACGATGAAGAATTCCGTCCAGCGCGTCCGAGCGGGTGTTCCGACCATCTCCACCTCGCTAACGCAGGGGCACAAAGCCCAGTTGGGTCACCAGGGCCTGGCCCTCGCTCAGAATCCAGTCCAGGTAGGCCCGCACCTCCTCATCCGGCCGGCCGGCCGTGTACATATAGAGCGGCCGGGCGATGGGATAGGTGCCGTCCTGGACCGTCTCGGCGGAAGGAAGCACGTAAGGGGCACCTTCTTCGCGGGCCACCGCCAGCACCTTCTGGTCGGGCGTCACATACCCCAGGCCGTCGTAGCCGACGGCGTTGGGGTTCTGGCGCACCTCGGCGCTGATGCCTTCCGAAGAGGGCATGAGGAGGGCATCGGGCGAAAGGAGGAGGTGGCTATCTTTCTGCCCCAGGCGGATGACGTGCTCCAGGAAGTAGACGTAGGTGCCCGAGTTGGACTCGCGGGAGAGGAGCACGATGGGCCGGTCCTCTCCCCCCACCTGGCGCCAGTTGGTGATCTTGCCGGTGTAGATGTCCGAAAGTTGCTGCAGGGTCAGTCCGTTCACCGGGTTGGAGGGATGGACCACGATGGCGATGGCGTCATAGGCCACAGTGTACTCCTGGGGAAAGATGCCGTTGGTCTGGGCCGCCGCCCGTTCCTCCTCCTTCATCTCCCGGGAGGCGTTGGCGATGTCCACCGTGCCGTTGATGAGGGCGGCGATGCCGGTGCCGGAGCCGCCGCCGCTCACGGAGATGCGCACCTCGGGATGGAGTTGCATATAGGCCTCGGCCCAGGCCAGGGCCAGGTTGACCAGGGTGTCGGAGCCCTTGATCACGATGGTCCGGGCGGCCGGCTGCGGGGTGGTCGGCAGCCGCCCCCCGCAGGCGGAAAAGAGGAGCAGGGCCAGGAGGAGGGCCGGGAAAATCCGGCTACCCGGCAGGGGATGCGGCCGGCCGGGCCAATACTTCTTTCCCATAGTTCCATCCCCGTTCAAAGGCACGTTGGTTCAGTTCCTCCGTCCCCGGCGGCACCGAGGACAGGATGGCCTGGCGCATCGCCTCCTCGGAAATGACCCCGGCCACGGCGGTGAAAAAGCCCAGCATGACGATGTTGGCCACCACGCTTCGCCCCAGTTCCTCGGCCAGGCGGGTGGCCGGGATGGCGTAGAGGCGCACCCCCGGGGGCACCTCGCCCGGCTCCACCAGGTCGGCATCCACGAGGAGCAGGCCGTCGGGCGCCAGTTCCTCCCGGTAGCGCTCATAGGCCGGCTGCGACATCGCCACCAGGACGTTGGGGCGCAGGAGGTGCGGGTAGAGGATGGGCTCGTCGGAGATGATGAGTTCGGCGCTGCAGGCCCCACCCCGCGATTCCGGGCCGTAACTCTGCGTGAGCGCGGCGTTGCGCCGGTCATAGAGCGTCGCCGCCTTCCCGGAGATAAAGCCGGCCAGGATGATGCCCTGCCCGCCAAAGCCGCAGAAGCGCACTTCTACCCGATCCATCACCTCACCTCATCAGGGGCCAGGGCTCAGGATGGAGGTCGGTTTGCCAAATCGACCTACACTCTTTCCAACCTTCAACTGTACTCAGCCCCGCTCTTCTCCCCCTGGTACAACTTCCGGATGATCTCTTCCCGCTTCCGGCCGTAGTCGCTTTCCCGCCACAGCCAGTCGCGGAACTCCTGGTAACTGGGCCGGTCCAGGTTCACAAAGTTGCCCACCACGATCGGCCCGCCGAAGTAGATGTCGGCCTCGCGGGGGTCGGCCCCGTGGCGGATGACGCTCTTTTCGCGGAAATAGCGCATCATGTCCAGTCCGCTGCCCAGACGGTTGGCCCGCCCGTAGAGGGTCGGGCAGGGCGAGATGATCTCAACGAAGGTGAATCCCCGCTTGGTCAGGGCCTCCAGGAAGGAGCGTTCCAACTGGCGCACCTGGAGCGTGGTCCAGCGGGAGACGTAGACGGCGCCGCTGGCCGCGGCCAGAGCGGGGAGGTTGAAGGGCGGCTCATAGTTGCCGTAGGGCGAGGTGGTGGTACGGGCGGCCACCGGCGTGGTGGGGGCCACCTGCCCGCCGGTCATGCCATAGTTCAGGTTGTTCACGCAGATGACGGTCATATCCAGGTTGCGGCGGGCGGCGTGGATAAAGTGGTTGCCGCCGATGGCGATGAGGTCGCCGTCGCCGGAAAAGACCACCACCTTGAGTTCGGGGTTGGCCAGTTTCAGCCCGGTGGCAAAGGGGATGGCCCGGCCGTGGGTGGTATGGAACGAGTCCAGCCGGACGTAGCCGGCCACCCGCCCCGAACAGCCGATTCCGGAGACCACCACGACCTTGTCCAGGTCCAAGTCGGTCTGGAGGAGGGCGCTCAGAAAGCAGGTCAAGGCCACCCCCAGGCCGCATCCGGGACACCAGATGTGAGGGATGCGGTCCTCGCGCAGCAGGGCGTCGAAGGGGTGGCGTTCGCCCGTCTCCAGTTCCCGGGCCACCTCCTCCGGGGGAACCCAGTGGCAGGCCTCGGTCATCAGACGTTGCTCAACCCGGTCCCAGCGGTCCATTGGTTCTCCTTTGCCCTTGCCCCGACCCTCACCCCTACCCCCCGATCCCCCCTTCCCCTCTCCCAGGGGGAGAGGGGAAGGGGGGCAGGGGGGAAGGGGTGAGGGCGGCGCACTCGATGGCTTCCAGAATCCTATCGGGGTGGATGACTTCCCCGCCCATATGGAGGACGGGGAGGACGCGCGCCCGGCCGGCCGCGCACCGTTCCACCTCCAGGGCGATCTGGCCGGCGTTCAGTTCGGGAACGACAAAGGCCCGCGCCCGCTCGGCCAGGATGCGGAGGCGCTTTTCGGGAAAGGGCCAGACGGTCACCAGTTTGACCATGCCCACCTTCAGGCCCCTTTCCCGGGCCTGCCGCACCGGTAGCAGGGCCACGCGCGCCGAGATGCCGTAGGCGACGACGATCACGTCGGCGTCCTCGGTGCCGTCCTCCTCGAGGCGGATGATGTCGTCGGCGTTGCGGCGGATTTTATCCACCAGGCGCCGGACGAGTTGTTCCTGAGCCGAGGCGACGGTGGCCGGGTAACCGCGTTCGTCGTGGGTCAGGCCGGTCACGTGGAAGCGATAGCCCTGGCCGGCGATGGCCATCGGAGGAACCAGGTCCTCCTCCGGCTCGAAGGGGCGATACCGCTCCGGAGGCACCCGGGGCAGGCGGCGCGGGAAGAGTCGGAGTTTCTCGGCCGGCGGGATGATCACCCGTTCGGTCATGTGGCCGACGGCCTCATCGGTCATGATGAGGACGGGGATGCGGTACTTCTCCGAGAGGTTGAAGGCGGCGATGGTCACGTCGAACAGTTCCTGCGGGGAAGCGGCCGAGAGAGCGATGATCTCGTAGACGCCGTGGCTGCCCCAGCGGGCCTGCATCATGTCGCCCTGCCCGACCAGGGTGGGCAGTCCGGTGGACGGGCCGGCCCGCTGGACGTTCACGACCACGCAGGGCGTCTCCAGCATCACCCCCAGCCCCAGGTTCTCCATCATCAGGCTGAAGCCGGGGCCGGAGGTGGCGGTCATGGCCTTGACCCCGGCCCAGGAGGCCCCCAGGATGGCGGCCATGGAGGCGATCTCGTCCTCCATCTGGATAAAGACGCCGCCGACCTTGGGCAACCGCTCGGCCATCCGCTCGGCGATCTCGGTGGCCGGGGTGATGGGGTAGCCGGCAAAGAAGCGGCAGCCGGCGGCGATGGCCCCCTCGGCACAGGCCACATCCCCGCTCATAAAATGCTCACCCACCAGGATGCCGTCTTCCATATTGGTCATGTCCCCACCGTGTCCGGGTATGGGCCCAGTTCCTTATCCTGGGGCCGGCGGAAGCGCCGTCGCTCCAGGGATGTCCGGATGTCATCACGGCAAGGCGCCCACCGCGGCCGGCCGTGCCTCGTCCTTGAGCACGTACACGGCAAACTCCGGGCAGAGCATCTCGCACAGGCCGCAGCGCACGCAGCGCTCCGGGTGCACCAGGTAAGGGGGATGGTAGCCCTTGCTGTTGTAGCGGTCGGAGACGGCCAGCACGTCCAAGGGGCAGAACTCGACGCAGAAGCCGCAGCCCTTGCAGCGTTCCACGATGATGTGCACGCGGCCGTGCTCGATCCAGATCTGGCCTTCATCCAGCGGCCGACGCCAGAAGCGCATCGCGTTGCCTTCCCCAATTTACAGCCGACGGGCCAGGAGTTCGGCCACCTGGGCCGGGTACTCGGCCACCTCCACCCCGGCCGAACGCAGGGCGGCGATTTTCTCCGCCGCCGTGCCGGTGCCGCCCTCGATGATGGCCCCGGCATGGCCCATGCGTTTGCCCGGCGGAGCGGTGCGGCCAGCGATGTAAGCCACCACCGGCTTGGTGACATGCTCGGCGACGTAGCGGGCGGCCCGCTCCTCGTCCGTCCCGCCGATTTCGCCGATGAGGACGATGGCCTGTGTCTCCGGGTCGGCCTGGAAAAGTTCCAGAACGTCCAGGAAAGAGGTGCCGATCACGGGATCGCCCCCGATGCCGACGCAGGTGGATTGCCCCAGGCCGGCCCGGCTCAGGGCGTCCACCACCTCATAGGTCAGCGTGCCGCTTCGGGAGACCACCCCCACCGGCCCCGGGGTGTGGATGTGTCCCGGCATGATGCCCACCTTGGCCCGGCCGGGCGAGATGACGCCCGGGCAGTTGGGGCCGATCAGGCGGGCCCCCTGGCGGCGCACGTATTCGCAGACGCGCACCATGTCCAGCGCCGGGATGCCCTCGGTGATGCAAACGACCAGGGCGATGCCGGCGTCCACCGCCTCGCAGATGGCGTCGGGGGCGAAGCGGGCCGGCACGTAGACGATGGAGGTGTTGGCGGCGGTGGCGGCGACGGCCCGGGCCACCGTATCGAAGACGGGCACGCCAGCCACCTCCTGCCCGCCTTTCCCCGGAGTAACGCCGGCCACCACCTTTGTCCCGTAGGAAAGCATCTGCCGGGTGTGGAATTCGCCCTCGCGTCCGGTGATGCCCTGGACGACCAGACGGGTGTTCTCATCCACCAGAATGGCCAAGGCAACCCTCCTTATCCTTCCAGAAGGACTCGGCGAGCAGCACCTCGTCCAGAAAGGCGTACATGGCCGGGTCTTTGCTCCGGATCTCCTCCGGGCGGACCACATAAGCCTGCACCGAGCGGGCCAGGTAGCCCCGCGGGCCGATCCCGTCCCGGTATCCGCCCGGAGGCCGGTTCAGGTAGAGGCGGTGGAGTTCCCCTCCCAGTTCGCGCAGGAAAGGCGTTACCCCGCCGCCCTCGGAAAGGTAAGCGCCCTCCGGCCGGCCGTCGCTGCCCAGGAGATGGTCCAGGAGGTGGGCCACCTCATGCGGCCCGACCCCCCATCCGCCGGCCAGGTCGGCGCCCAGCAGGAAGACGGGGTTGCGGAAGGTGCGCCCTTCCACGTACACCTCTCCCTCGACGTAACAGGACCGGCGCGGCCGCAGGCCGGCCGGCACATGGGGGACGACGATCACATGCCCCGCCGTGTGGGCGACCAGGTGGGACAGAAGGGCCAGGGGCAGGAAGGCCAGCACCTCATCCAGCGCCTTCCGCAACGCTCGGACCGGCTCGGGGCCGGGAAACCAGAGTCCGGCCAACCAGAGCGCCCGCGTGGTCGGATACAGTTTCTTGCGCCGCCGGGCTTCTTCCAACAGGGCCTCTCGTTCCACCGCCTTCACGATGATCTGCGGCTGACCTCCACCGCCAGCCGGGCCGCCTCGGCCATGCTTTCCGCCGTGAGCATCCGGGCTCCGGCCAGGATGCGCCGTCCCTCCTCCTCGTTGGTGCCCACCAGCCGGGCCACCATCGGCACCTGGGGCCGGACCTCCTCCAGGGCGGAGACGATGCCTCGGGCCACCTCGTCGCAACGGGTGATGCCGCCAAAGATGTTGAAGAGGACGGCCCGCACGTGGGGGTCGGAAAGGATGATGCGCAGGGCGGCAGCTACCTTCTCTGCCCGCGCTCCCCCGCCGATGTCCAGGAAGTTGGCCGGGGCGCCGCCGTAGAGTTGGATGGTGTCCATCGTTGCCATCGCCAGGCCGGCCCCGTTGACCATACAGCCGATGTTGCCCTCCAGTTTGACGTAGTTGAGGTCGTGAAGGCGGGCCTGGAGTTCGGCCGGCTCCTCCGATTCCGGATCGCGCAGGGCTTCCCACTCGGGGTGGCGAGGCAGGGCGCTATCGTCCAGGAGCATCTTGGTATCCAGCGCGCGCCATTGCCCATCCCCGGTCAGCGCCAGGGGGTTGATCTCGGCCAGGGTGGCGTCGTTCTCGACATAGGCCCGATACAGGGCCAGGGCGATAGGGGCGAAGGAGAGCGCCTGAGCTCCGGCAAGCCCCAGGTCAAAGGCCAGGGCCCGGGCCTGGTACTCGCGCAGGCCCAGGAAGGGATCGGCGACCTGGCGGACGATGGCCTCGGGCTTTTCCCGGGCCACCGTCTCGATCTCCACGCCGCCCTCGGCGCTGGCCATCACCACCACCCGCCGGGCCGCCCGATCCATGACCACCCCCAGGTAGAACTCCCGGGCCACCTCCACCGCCTCGGCCACCAGCACCCGGCGCACCGGAATCCCCTTGAGTTCCCTCCCGAGGATTTCCCCGGCCGCCCCCTCGGCTTCCTCGGGGGTGCGGGCCGGCCGGATGCCGCCGGCCTTGCCCCGGCCTCCCACATGCACCTGAGCCTTGACCACCACGGCCCGCCCCATCCGTTCGGCGATGGCGCGGGCCTCCTGGGGCGTGGCCGCCACATCTCCGGCCACCACCGGCAGTCCGTAACGGGCCAGGATTTCCCGGGCCTGGTACTCGTGAATCTTCATTCGGACACCCCTTTCTCCAAGATGTCGGGCCGGGACCCGCCGGCCCCGGAGCAATCGTCATTGTAACCCAGGGCACAACCGTTGTCAAACCTGCGCATTCACTCATGAAAAATCCTACCGAAAGGTGAATCGCAACGACCGCTGCAGGGAACGATGTTTGACAGGTCTGTTCAGCCGTGGTATCATTCGATCAGCAACGGTGTTTCTGCCCGAGGGAGGGAAAAAACCATGCCTCTCGGTATTTCTTGCTGGCGACGATTCCTGCGCCTGAGCGCCCTCTGTATCTTGCTCACCGTTGTCCTGCCCGTGCTTCCTGGCGGGGCAGCCCCGATCCGTGGGCACAACCCAGCCTTTGGGCCCCTCGCCGTCGGCCCCTTTGCCCCGACCGGCCACTTTGAAACCTGGTTCCTGCCGGGCACGTATATGGATACCGTGTGGGCCGCCCCCGGAGTTCTCTTCATTGCCGGTAGCGATCTCTACCGTTCCGAAGATGGCGGCAATTCCTGGCAGGCACTGGACGATCCGGCCTACTATGCCTCCAAGGGTCCCCTGGCCTTCTCACCCAATTTCACCCACGACGGCTTTATCGTTCTCGGCCTGGGCTATGGTTTCAACGCCTTGCTCCTGTCATCTGACGGCGGCTACTCCTGGCGCAGCCCTGCCCAGCAGGTCATCGGTCCGATCACCAGCATCGCCATTTCTCCCTCCTTCCCGGCCCATCCGGTCATCTATGTGGCAACCTCGGCCTACACGGGCGAGTACCTGCTGCGTTCCACAGATGGCGGGGAGCACTGGGAAAATGTAACGCCCCCCGGTGGCGTGCCAGTGCGAAGAGTCCTCCTCTCCCCTGATCTGGCGGTGGACCGGACCCTCTTCCTGTACATGCAAAACGGCACCATACTCCGCTCGGAGGACGACGGCGAGACGTGGGTGTCGGCCAGTGGAGGTCTCGGGGTGGTAGCCTCCGTTGCCATCTCTCCAGACTTCCCGAACGATGCCACCCTGTATGCCGCCATTTACGATGACGGCCTGTACGAGAGCACCGACCGTGGCCAAAGCTGGCAGATCATCTATCCCTTCGCACCCGGAGAGACGCTCACGGCGCTCACCGCCGCCCCCGATTTTGCCACCAGTCGCCGGCTCTTTGCCGTACGCACCAGCGGCGGCGAAGCGCTGGCGCGCTCGACCGACGCCGGCCGGACCTGGACGACGATCCTGGCAGCCCTCCCCTATTCCTACGCCGTGTCGCCTACGTACACGCAGGATCGTACCCTCTACGTACGGACCCGGGAATCTCTGATGGCCTCCACCGATGGGGGCGATACCTGGCAAAGCCGGGCCCGGAACTACGGGGGCTCGGAATACCGCTACGAGCGACTGGTCGTGTCACCTAGCCTGGACGATGGCGGGGTCATCTTCGCCGCCCCCGCCTCTGGAAAGGACGACCCGGTGCTCCGTTCCACCGACGCGGGCAGGACCTGGACTGCCCTTTCCTTTCCGGCGCCAGGGCAGGTCGTCCTGGCTTTGTCGCCAGCCTTTGCCAGCGACCATACCGTGCTCGCCGCGGTCGGCAGCGAGCTTCTGATCTCCAACGACCTCGGGGACCATTGGGAAGTGCTCGGTAGTACCCCGATGTCGCCGACCGACATACTCCGGCCTTCGCCCGGATACCCAGGCGACCAGACGCTCTTTGTCGCCGACTACTGGAACGGGGTATATCGCTCCACCGACAACGGCCAGACTTGGGAACTGCTTACAGCGAGCATCGGCCCCTATGTGACCGACCTGGAAGTTTCACCGGGCTACCCCGACGACCAGACGCTCTTTGTCTCCATCTACAATGACAACCTCTACCGCAGCGAGGACGGAGGCAGCCATTGGACGCACCTGACCAGCCCGACCTTTTCGCCCAACCTCAACATCGAAATCTCGCCGGACTATCCCACCGATCACACCGTTTTTGTCAACAACAACGGCGGGTCCAATGGCGGAGCCTTCCGTTCTACGGACCGAGGCAACACATGGGTGGACATCACCGGCAGCGTGCTCGGTCATTTCCTTCCGGTCGCCGCCGTGTCGCCACACTTTGCCCAGGATCATACGGTGATCATCGGACGCGAGAGCGGCCCGCTCTACATCAGTGAAGAGGCCGGCGATTCCTGGTTTCCCCTGGCCGGGATTCCGGCTGTAGGAGCCTACGGCCGCGACTATGGGCTGGCGCTCTCTACGCTGGGCGGCCGGCTGTGCCCGGTAGCCTCCGCTCCTGACGGTGTGTACGTGTACCGCTGGCCCCGCTTGCGACCTATCGCGCCGGTGCTGGCAGCGGTCGAACCGGGAAGCGTGGTCCCCGTGATCAGGCAGCGCGCGCTGGCGGCAGATATACGGGCGATGGCGCCGTGGGAGATACGGGGGTCGACAGACTGGCTGACGGTAGCCCCGATGACCGGAACGCTGCCGGCCGGCCTGACCCTGACCCTGAATCCGGCCGGAGTCAAGGAGACGGTGCGGACCGAACTGTTGGTGGACGTGTACTGGTCGTACCGCCAGACCGAGGCAATTACCGTACCGGTCACCCTGGCCCTGATCAGCAACCGCATTCTGCTCCCCCTCGTTTTCAATGCGGGACCCTAGCACAGAGTCAGCGGGTCCGGACTCCTCCAGCAGGAGCCATGGAAGAGTTGGGATTCCATAACGCCTGCTTCGCAGGCGGCATACCAGAAAGGAGGACACCCATGACGGCACGCAGGATGGTCACCCTGGCGGTATTGCTTTCGCTGGTGTTCGGCATACGGCTGGCCCCGTTGGTCAGTGGGCAAGGAACACCCGTAAGGCCGGCCGGCTCGGCAACGGTGGGGCGCGCCGCCGAGCAGATGCCCGTACCCACCGAGGGCTGGCAGGTCACACGGGTGGACGTGCCCAGCACGTTCTCCGACATGGGCAACCGCAGCCTGGCCCTGGACGCTACAGGTGCCCCACACATCGCCTACGGCGGGGATTTTCTCTATTACACCTGGTACGATGGCAGTGCCTGGCAGCGTCAGATCGTGGATACCTCCGACAGCGTCGGCTACTTCACCTCGCTACGGCTTGACGCGGCCGGTTACCCGCATATCAGCTACTTCGATGCCAAGAATGCCGACCTGAAGTACGCCTGGTACGACGGCAGCGCCTGGCACACGACGACCGTGGACAGTAGTGGCAATGTAGGAATGTTCACTTCTCTGGTCCTCGATGCGGCGGGCCATCCCCACATCAGTTACTTCCGTAGCTGGCCCGATTGCGATCTCCTCTATGCCCATTTCGACGGCACCTCCTGACTAACCGAGACCGTGGTTTCCGATGGGTGGGTCGGCTTCTACACCTCCCTGGCCCTCGACTCGGCCGGCCGCCCGCACATCAGCTACTATGAAGTCGCCAGCGACCATGTCCTGAAGTACGCCTGGTACGATGGGAGCTCCTGGCACATAGAGACGGTCGATGACAACCTGCCGACGTGGGGCGGCTCCACCAGCCTGGTCCTCGATTCGTCCGACCGCCCCCACATCAGCTACTTTGGCTACTACGGTTACCTCACCGGCCTCAAGTACGCCTACTACACGGAACGGGCTGGGTACGTGAGCACGTCGACACCAGTGGGAACAGCGGCTGGGAGGCATCGCTGGTCCTGGACAGCCTGGGCCGGCCGCAGATCAGCTACTTTGATGCGGCCAACAGCAGGCTGAAGTACGCCCGGTACGACGGTACCTCCTGGGTGATCGTGGCAGTGGATGTCGAATGGACTATCCCCAGACAGCCATCATCTATGCCTACCGCGACAATACCGGTTGGCACCAGGAGACCGTGGCCAGCAATGTAGGTTCCGACACGGACTGGGGTCGTCCGGCACTGGTGTTGGATGATGCCGGTCGACCTTATATCGCTTTCGTCGATTCTGTCCGATGGAACCTCTACCTGGCCCACAAGGAGGGCACCGAGTGGCAGGCCGAGGCCGTAGCGAGCCTATGGGACGGTAGCGGGGGACTGAGCCTGGCCCTGGACGTCGCTGGCCACCCACATCTTTCCTATTACGACTCGGCAGCCTACGCCCTGAGGTATGCCCACCACGACGGTACAGCCTGGCACTTTGCCACACTGGACACGGGCCTGGAACTGGACAGCGGGCATACCTCGCTGAGGCTCGATGGTGCGGGCTTTCCGCACATCAGTTACTTTGTGGTTCCCGGTGTGCTCAGATACGCGCGTTTCGTCGGCACTGCCTGGATAACGGAGACGGTGGACTTGTTCCTCGGCACCAACGGCGGCTTTACTTCCCTAGCCCTATCCCCCGATGGTGGCCGGCATATCAGCTACTACGACGATGCGGCCGGTGATCTGAAGTATGCCTATCTGTCGTGCGCGCCGGTGCAAGGAGCCTCCATCGTCGGGCCGTCCTTTGTCCCGGCCGGCATTCCTGCGGCCTTCCACGGCCTGTACGTGCCGATCACGGCCAGCCTGCCCATAACTTATACCTGGAATAACGGTACCATCGGCCTCACGGCGGTTTATTCGTGGACGCTCCTGGGGCCGCAGTCCCTGGCCGTGACACTTACGGGGTTGTGCGGTGAGGTCAGTGCCAGTACGGTGATCACCGTATTCTGCCAACCCGTTGAAGAGGTGGAGGTTACAGGCCCGCATGGACTTGCCGTCGGAGACCCAGGTCTCTTCACTGCTTCCTACCTGCCCATCACCACGAGTCCGCCGATCACCTTCACCTGGGACAATGGAGCGGCCGGCCCAACGGCCGCCTATTCCTGGACACTGCCGGGCGTCTACACCCCCACGGTCATGGCTACCAGCCGCTGTGGCACAGCGCAGGGGGGACAGATCGTGGTCGTAGGCTACCAGGTATATCTACCGACGCTGTTCAAGTCACCGTAGATACCATCGCTTTCCGGGAGATACGTCCTCCGGCCGGCCGTCGTTGTCCAGGAGGGGGCCCAGAAGGTGGGCTACCTCCTCTGTGCCACGGGAGCCATCGGCCCGGAGCAGCGTGAGGCCATTGGAGCGGCTGCGCGATCGGACGAACCCCCGCCAGCGGCAGCAGGAAATCTACGACTTGATTATCATTTGACTTGACGCGACCGCGGGGTTCGGTTATCCGACCGACCGCTGCGTTTGACGCTTTGTCCCCTAGTATGTTATAGTATGGCCGCACGATGGGTCGGAATCCGGCCCGACCGGTGGAGGAACAGACGCGTATGGCCGTAAAGGTGGCCTTTTTGCCCCAAAACAAGGTGGTCGAAGTCCCCCCGGGGACCACCATCCTGGAGGCGGCGTTCCGGGCCGGGCTGGAACTGCCGGCTCCCTGCGGCGGCCAGGGACGCTGCGGCCGCTGCCGGGTGCAACTGCAGGACGGTCAGGTGGAGCAGCCGCCCAACGCCCATCTCCCCGAGGAGGATCGCGCCCGGGGCTATGTCCTGGCTTGCCAGGCCCGCCTCCTCGGTCCGACGACCGTGCTCCTGCCGGAGGAACTGCGCCTGGAGCGGGTCATCTCCGGCGTCGGCGTCGCCGATTACCGGGCGCTGACCCCCACCTGCGATTGGAAGCACTCCCCCACCCTGCGTGCCCTCTACGTGGAGTGCGATCCCCCTTCCCTCGTGGATAACACCAACGACTTTGACCGGCTGCGGCGCTCCCTCCTGCGCCAGCACGGGATTATGGATGTGGAAATTGACCTCCCCCTGCTCCAGGTCCTCCCTCAGCGCCTCCGGGCCGAGGACTGGCGGGTCACCGCCGTCCTGGAGCCCCGGGACGGCACGTATCGCCTGGTGGACGTCCTCCCGGGGCGGCAGGTGGAGCGCATCTACGGCGCAGCGGTGGACATCGGCACGACCACGGTGAAACTTTTCCTGGTGGATATGGCCACCGGCCAAGTCCTGGATAGCGAATCGGCCTACAACGCCCAGATCGCCCGTGGCGAGGACATCATTTCGCGCATCATCTACGCCCAGAAGGAGGGAGGACTCTCCCACCTGCAACGGCTGGTCCTGAAGACGATCAACGGCCTGCTGGTTGAGGTGGCCCGCCGGCAGAAGGTGGAACTGCGGGAGATCCAGGCCCTCTCGGCGGCCGGCAACACCACCATGACCCAACTCTTCCTGGGCATCAACCCCAAATACATCCGCGAGGAGCCCTACCTGCCGACGATCACCCGCTTCCCCACCTTCACCGCCGGCCAGATCGGCCTGGCCATCAACCCGAACGCCCCGGTCTACTGCGCCCCCAGCGTGGGCGCCTATGTGGGCGGGGACATCGTCGCCGGCGTGCTCAGTTCGGGGATGTACCAAACCGACCTCCTGACCCTCTTCATCGACGTGGGCACCAACGGCGAGATCGTCCTGGGCAACAGCGACTGGCTCATCGCCTGCGCCTGCTCGGCCGGCCCGGCCTTTGAAGGGGCCGGGGTGCGCTGCGGGATGCGGGCCACCGAGGGGGCCATTGATGAGGTCATCATCGACGGGCGCACCCTGGAGCCGACCGTCCGGGTGATCGGGGACGGGCCGGCCCAGGGCATCTGTGGCTCCGGGCTGATCTCGGCCCTGGCCGAGATGTTCATCACCGGCGTAGTGGACAAGGCCGGCCGTATCCGCCGCGACCTCCCCACCCGACGCATCCGCCGGGGAGAGCACGGGGCCGAATACGTGCTGGTCTGGGGACAGGACGGCCGGCCGGACATCGTCCTCACCGAGGTGGACATCAACAACCTGATGCGGGCCAAAGGGGCCATCTACGCCGGCTTTTCCATCCTCCTCAAAAGCCTGGAACTCGACTTCTCGATGGTCGAGCAGATTCTCATCGCCGGAAGTTTCGGCCAGTACATCAACCTGGAGAAAGCCATCCAGATCGGCCTCCTGCCCGACCTGCCCTGGTCCCGCTTCCGCTACCTGGGCAACACTTCCCTCCTGGGGGCCTATCAGACCCTCCTCTGCCGGGAGATGCGCGAAGTGGCCGACCAGATCGCCTCCAAGATGACCTACCTGGAACTCTCGGCCGACAACCGCTTTATGCACGAATACACCTCGGCCCTCTTCCTGCCCCATACCAACCTGGAGGGTTTCCCCTCGGTTCAGGCGCTCCTGGAGCAGGTGAGCGCGGCACGCTGACGGAGGAACGATGCCGGAGGCCCTTAGGAAGCCCCAACGGATTCCCATCCTGGGCGTGGGCATCCACGACGTGACCGAGGAGGAAGCGGTGGCCTGGGTGGAGCGCTTCATCCAGGAAGGCGGGCCGCACCAGGTGGCCACGGTCAACCCGGAGTTTGTGATGGAGGCCCGGCGCAACGCCGCCTTTCGCCAAGTGCTCGCCGAGGCCGACCTGGCCGTGCCGGACGGGGTGGGCATCCTCTGGGCTGGCCGGCTCCTGGGCCGCCCCTTCCGCGGGCGCGTTCCCGGCGTCGAACTGACCCTGCGCCTGGCGGAACGGGCCGCCGAACGGGGCTACCGGCTTTTCCTTCTGGGAGCGGCTCCCGGCGTGGCCGAGGAGGCGGCCGGCCGGCTGCAGGCGCGGTATCCCGCCCTGACCATCGCCGGGACCTATGCCGGTTCACCGGACCCGGCCGAAGAGGAGGAGATCGGGGCCCGCATCCGGGCCGCCTCCCCCCACATCCTGCTCGTGGCCTATGGGGCGCCGCACCAGGACCTCTGGCTGAAGAGGAACCTGCCCCGCCTCGGCGTGGCCGTGGGCATCGGCGTCGGGGGGACGCTGGACTATATCTCCGGCCGGGTACGCCGGGCCCCGGCCTGGATGCGCCGCTATGGCCTGGAATGGCTCTACCGTCTCCTCCGCCAGCCCTGGCGCTGGCGGAGGATGCTTTCGCTGCCGGCCTTTGCCTTCCTGGTGCTGGCCGAGGCGCTGGGGAGGTGCTCCTCGCGAAGGTGGGCAAGCGGATGAAGGCGGATACGCGCACCTTCCTGGACTATTTGCGGCATCACCCGGCCTACCGGGGGCAGATCGTGCATATCGAGCACCTGCCGGCCCGGCCGGCGCGCTACGGTCACCTGAGCCTCCCCCTACACCCGGCGCTGGAGGAAGCCCTGGCCTCCCTGGGCATCGCCCGCCTCTACGCCCACCAAGCCGAGGCGATCTCCCTGGCCCGGAGCGGCCGGCACGTCGTCGTCGCCACCCCCAGCGCCAGCGGCAAGACGCTCTGCTACAACCTGCCCGTGCTCGATACGCTCCTTTCCGAGCCCGGGGCCCGCGCCCTCTACCTCTTCCCTACCAAGGCCCTGGCCCAGGATCAGATGCGCGTCCTGGAGGAACTGGGCAAAAGCATGCCCGAGCCCATCCGCTTCGGCACCTACGACGGGGATACGCCCCCGCGGGAGCGGGGCCGGCTGCGGCGGCAGGCCCAGATTCTGCTGACCAACCCGGATATGCTCCACCTGGGCATCCTGCCCAACCATACCCTCTGGCAGCGTTTCCTGGCCGGGCTGCGCTATGTCGTCGTGGACGAGGCCCATGTCTACCGGGGTGTCTTCGGCTCCCACGTGGCCGGCATCCTGCGCCGCCTGCGCCGGCTGTGCGCCTTTTACGGCAGTTCCCCTACCTTCATCGCCGCCTCGGCCACCATGGCCAACCCCGGCGAACACCTGCAGACACTCACGGGCCTGCCCGTCCAGGTGGTCGACCGGGACGGCGCGCCGGCCGGCAGCCGCGACTTTGTCCTCTGGAACCCGCCGCTCCTTTCGGAGGCCACCGGCGAGCGCCGCTCGGCGACGGCGGAGGCGGCCTTCCTCTTCGCCGAACTGGTGCGCTTGGGCATCCGCACCATCGCCTTCTCCCGGGCCCGGGCGGTGGCCGAACTCGTCCTGCGCCTGGCCCGGGAGGAACTGGCCCGCAGCGCCCCGGAGCGGGCCGAGCGCATCCGAGCCTACCGGGCCGGCTACCTGCCGGAGGAGCGCCGGGCGATCGAGCAGGCCCTCTTCCACGGGGAACTCCTGGGCGTGACGGCGACGAACGCCCTGGAACTGGGCATCGATGTGGGAGACCTGGACGCCACCATCCTGAACGGTTATCCGGGGACGATCGCCTCCACCTGGCAGCAGGCCGGCCGGAGCGGCCGCAGCCGGGGCCATGCCCTCACGTTCCTGATCACGGCCGACAACCCGCTGGACCAGTACTTTGCCCGGCATCCGCGCGACCTCTTCGGCCGGCCGCACGAACAGGCCCGCTGCGACCCGGCCAACCCCTACGTCCTGGCCGATCAACTGACCTGCGCCGCCTTCGAACTGCCCCTCAGCCCGGAGGACGAGGCCGTCTTTGGGCCGGCCCTCCACGAGACGGCCTGGGCCCTGGCCGGGGAAGGCCGGCTGGCCCCCCGGGGCGGACGCTGGTACTATACCGGCCGCTCCCGCTACCCGGCCGAGGAGGTGGACATCCGGGCCACCTCTGCCGAGAGCCTGGACCTCCTGGACGAAGAGAGGGGCCTCCTGGAGACGATCGAGGCCGTCTCCGCGCCCTATCGTGTCCACCCCGGGGCCATCTACCTGCACCAGGGCGAAAGTTACCGCGTCCTCCGGCTGGACCTGGCCGGCGGGGTGGCCTACCTGCGCCGGGCGGAGGTCCACTATTACACCCAGCCGCTCGACCGGACCGACCTGCACATCCTCCGTTCGGTCCAGCATCGGCAACTGGAGCGCAGCCGGGCCTATCTGGGGGCGGTGCGGGTAACCCAGCAGGTCATCGCCTACCGCAAGATCGCCCATGCCGGGGAACGAGTCCTCGAGGAGGTACTGCTGGACATGCCGCCGCAGACCTTTGACACGGTGGGGCTCTGGTTCGACATCCCCGAGGGCATCTGTCGGGAGGTGGCGGAGCGGGGGCTGGACCTGGCCGGCGGGCTGCACGCCGTGGAACACGCTTCCATCGGCTTGCTCCCGCTCTTTGCCATGTGCGACCGGCTGGACATCGGCGGGCTTTCCACGCCCCGACACCCCGACACCGGGCAGGCGCAGGTGTTTATCTACGACGCCGTGCCGGGCGGGGTGGGCATCGCCGAGCGCGGCTTCGGCCTCCTGAACGAACTCTGGCAGGCCACGCTGGAAGTGGTGCGCGACTGCCCCTGCGAGGACGGCTGCCCCAGTTGTATCCACAACCCGAAATGCGGCAGCGGAAACCAGCCGCTGGACAAGGAGGCGGCCGTGCTCATCCTGGAGCGGCTGGCCCGGGGCCTGGGGTGAGGAGGGCTTCTTCCCTCCCTTCCAGTCCGGCCTCGGCCAGGATCCGGCACAGTTCCTCCGCCGCTTGCCGGACCCGCGCCTCGGCCTCGGAGGCCGTGTCGCCGTAGGAGGAGAGGGTAACCCGAACTTGCAACCGGGCATCGGGCCGTACCCGGCCGGCATGAGACTTGATATACACGTTCGAGTGTTTCCGGGCCAGGCGTTGGAGGAGGGGAGAAAGGGTGGCCTCGCCGGCGTTTACCCGGAAGGAGCGGCAGGCATGGTGGCCCATCGCCAAGGTGCGGCTCAGGTGCTCCTGGAGGGAGCCTTCCACAATGCCCTGCACTTCCTCGGGCACGCCGGGCAGGCAGACCAGGAGCGTTTTCCCCTGATGGAGGAGGACGGCCGGTGCCGTGCCGACGGGGTTGAAGAGCGGCTCCCCGCCTTCCGGAAGCCGGGCCATCTTGCGGCGCGGCGGGGTCAGGGTGGCGTCGGCGATGATGCCCTGGGCCAGGAGTTCGGCGTAGCGCCTTTCCAGCATCGCCAGCGCCTGGACATTTTCCACAAGCGGCCGGCCCAGGGCCTGGGCCACGGCCTGAAGCGTCAGGTCGTCGTCGGTCGGCCCCAGACCGCCGGTGGTGAGGATGAGGTCCGGGCTGCGTCCCAGCGCTCCGCGCACTTCGGCGGCGATGGCCTCCGGCTCGTCGGGCACCTGCACCACCCGGCGCACCCGCCCGCCCCGGCAGGTCAGGTAACGGCAGAGGAAGCCGCTGTTCGTATCCAGGACCTCCCCCAGGAGAAGTTCGTTCCCGATGGCCAGGATTTCCGCCGTGAACATCCTCGACTCCTACGGGCGAAAGCGGATGGCGCTGAAGCCGATGCTGATCGGCCTCGGGTCGTCTCCGACGCCGGCCTCGCGGGGGATGTCATAGCCTTCGGCCTGGAGTTCCAGGCGCGTTTCCCCGGCCGGCAGATCCACCGAAAGGCGGCAGCGCTGGAGCGCCGTGCCCACGGTGCAGGAGGCCACGGGCTCCCCATTCCATACCACCTCCAGCCGGCGCGGGCGCAGGAAACTCACCACCTGGAACTCGATCGTGGCCGGGCCGGGCTGCGGCCGGATGACGAAGAGTTCGGCCCGGTCGCGTTCCATCCAGCGGAAGGGTCCCCAGGGGCGTTCCTCGACCTCGTGCCAGCCCCGGCCCAGGCGGAAGAAGGGCAGGGCCTCTCCACCCCCCGGCACCCGGTAAACCAGCAGGTCCTCATCCTCCCAGTCCGGTATCCGGCCGCCCAGCGCCTCCTCCACCAGGGCCCGGGCCGGCCCGAGCCGGCCTTCTTCCTGCAATCGGGCCTTTTCCAGGACGATGTAGCCCACGCGGTAGTGGTGCAACACGCTTCCGGCCAGCGCCCGCCAGTCGTCGTAGAGGATGTCATCGGCCGGGGCCGATTGGGCCAGTTGCCGGAAGAGGGGTGCACCGGCAAAGGGGAAGAGGGGATCGCCGCGGGAGATATAGCCCCGGAAGGAGGGCCTCCCGTGGACCGTCTGGTAGAGCATCCAGCGGGTATAGTACCAGGGGCTCTCGGGCTTTTGAAGCGGCATCTCCAGGACGGCTTCCTCGCCCGGGGTCTGGGCCAGTTGCCGGTAGAAAGTGGGGACCCGGGCCGGCGTCAGCGGGTAAGGGATGGGCAGGTACTCCAGGACGAGGAGGGCCAGGAGGAAAGAAAATGGCCAGGCCCGATTGTTCCGCAGGAGCGTCCGCGCTCCCAGGGCCGTCAGGACGGCCAGGGCCAGTTGGGTCAGGATGACGTAGCGGGAGGGCACGCGGGTGAAGCGGAGGATGGGCAACGGGTAGAGCCATAGGTAGGGCAAGGGAACGCCGGTGGGCCGGTTCAGCACCTTGAGGTACGGCCCCAGGGCGAGGAGGGCGAAGAGGCCGGCCGTGGCCGCCCAGATTTTCCCCTCCTTCCCCTGTTTCCACAGGCCGATGGCGGCCAGGAGGAGGGGCCCAAACCCCAGGTAGACGATGCCTTCGGCGGTGTTGCCCTCGGCAAAAGGCTCGCTCCAGGGACGGAAAAGGTCTCCCCAGAGCGGGTGCAGGGGCGAGGGGATGAAGAAGGCGGCCAAGTCGGCTCCGTAGGAGGCGCTGAACTCCAGCGGCTCCTCCAGGTAGGTCGCCCGGCCGGCCTCCCGGAGCATCGGGACCAGGAGCGGGGCGAGGAGGAGGCCGGCCAGGAGGAGCCCGGCGGCGAGGGTGGCCGCGCTCCGGAGGAGGCCGGTCCCCGTCCTGCGGCGCAGGAGCGTTTCCCCGGCGGCCCAGAGGAGGAAGGTGCCGGCCAGGAGGAGCATATCGAGCGGGTAGTACCAATCAATGAGCGCGGCGGCCAGGAAGGCAAGGGCGATGCCCAGGGCCGGCCGCCAGCCCGGACGTTTCAGGGCCCGGAAGGCGAAGAGGGCGAAGAAGGGCAGCGTCTCGGTGGAGACCAGGCTGAGATGCCCCAGGAGGTGGACGCTGCGGTAGGGACAGAGGGCGAAGACGGCGCCGGCGAGGAAGGCGGCCAGGTCGGAGGGCGGGTCGCCTGAGCCGGTTTCGCCGGCCCGGAGCACCTCGCGGGCCAGGAGAAAGGTCCCGTAGCCGGAGAGCGTGCCGGCCAGGAGGACGATAAAGTTATAGGCCAGGAGGTAGCCGCCCAGGGCGCGGGCCGGCAGGCCCAGGAGGCTGTTGAGCGGACTGAGGGTATGGAAGAGGAGGGAGGTGCCCTGGGGATAGTACTGGGCCCGGGTGAAGTAGAGGGCCTGCCCGTGGAAGAGGGCCTGGTCGAACCACCAGAAGTTCCAGAGGTACTGCCAAGAGTCGCCGCCTTCGCCGGGGAGGGCCTCCGTCAGGTGCAGCGGAAGCGGCCAGGTGAAGAGGAGAGTGAGGAGAAAATAGCCGGCCAGGGCCAGGAAGTGCATTGAGCCGCCGGGCGATGGGTTGAGCCTGTCGAAACCCTGAGTAGGCCGAAGGCCGTATCGAAACCCTGTCGAAATGAGGTGAAGAAGCCAGGGCCGGGGCCGGCCGGCCTTTTTCCCCTGGGCTGGGATGCTCCGGCTCATCGGGCCCGCCCCTTCAGCAGGTCAGGTGCAGGGCGGCGGCGACCTGTCCTCCGGCCCGGTGGAGTTCGTTATAGGTACGGCAGGCCGCCCGGGTGTCCTGGGCGATGAGCCGGATGCCCTGGACGGAGAGGAGCGCCTCGCTCTGCGGCAGGATGCGCATCCGGCCGACGTAGCCCGTTCCCACCACGAGCACCTGGGGATGGGCCTCCAGGACCTCCTTCAGGTCGTCGGGGTGCAGTTCGTGGCCCTCCCGGCGCCACCAGTTGGGGAGCACCCGGTCGGGGAGGAGGATGAGGTCGGAGGTATAGGTCCGGCCGGCGATGACGATGCGGCCAAAGTCGTAGGATTCGATCTCCATGGCCGAGCGTTCCTACTGCTTATAGCCGATCTGGCGCAGAAACTCCTTGCGCCAGCGGATGTCCTCCTCGCCCTCGATGCCCTGGGTATGGATGCCGTCCACCACGCCCAGGATGCCGCGCCCCTGCTCCGTCTCGGCAATGATGACCTCGACGGGGTTGGCCGTGGCGCAGAAGATGCGGCAGACCTCGGGGACGGCCTTGACGGCGTTGAGGACGTTCACGGGGTAGAAGCCGGGGGCCAGGAAGATGATGAAGGAGTGGCCGGCGGCGATCTTGAGGGCGTTCTTCCGGGCCAGGTCCACCATGGCCTCGTCGGTGCCGCTCCAGCGCACCAGGGCTTTCCCGGAGGACTCGCAGAAGGCCAGCCCGAAGCGGATTCCCGGCACGGCCGTCACCAGGGCCTCGTGGATGTCCTCGACGGTCTTGATGAAATGGCTCTGGCCCAGAATCAGGTTGACCTCATCCGGTTTCTCGATGCGAACGATCTCCAGTTCCATCGGGCCTCTCCTCGTTTGACAGACGAACGTCCGTTCGGTACAATATATCTCGTACAGAAGCGGTAGGGGCACAGCGTACGGTGCTCCCTGGAGGCAGACGTGGCCAACAACCCGGAGGCGCTACAATTGCGGCTCTTCCAGGAGGAGGGGGAACCGGCTCCTTGGCCTGAGAGCAACGGGAGTGGTCTCGGCGATCCCAACTTTGCCCTGAACAAAGGGCTGCCGATCCACCGCTGGGTGCCGTGGATCGCCGGGTTTTCCAGCGGCTTTGTCCAGGGTGCCCTGAGGAAATACCTGGCCGAGCCGGGAACCGTTCTGGATCCGTTTGCCGGCGTCGGTACCACGATCGTGGATGCCATCTTACTGGGACACCGGGCCATCGGCTTCGAAATCAATCCCTATGCTGCCCTGGCCTGTCGGGTCAAGGCTACCGCTTATTGTATTCCTGTTCCTGAATTATACCACGAGATCGCGAGATTCCCAACCTTTTATCGGGAGAGCATGGCCGGGGATTACACGCCCCGTACACTTCCCCCAGCCGGATTCAGAACGCGCTCTCCATTCTACAGTCCCTGTGTCCTGCGCCAAGTCCTGATCGTCCAAGATTTTATCAAGGGAATCTCCGATGCCGCTCGAATCAGTATTTTGCCCAGATTGCACAGTTGGTTGGTCTCCAACTGGTGCGGATTGAGGTGCCCCGAGAGGTCCGGGTAGGTAACAGCATCATCCGCTCAGATGTACGGGCGGCCAGCGCCCCCAAGCCGTGCCAACTCTACGAGGCCGTTATCGAACTAGGGAAAGTAGGAGGTGAAGTCATCTGCCCGCGGGGGTGAAGCAACCCTGTACCCGCGCATCCACGGAAAGAGGTAAGGTAACCAAATTGCTCACCAGGCCTTGCTAATCTGTTCCTCCCCCTCGACGGGGGAGGTCAGGAGGGGGTGAGCAGTCGGCCGATACGCCATATATCGCTTCTATCACCCCTTCTATATTCCGTAAGACGTCCCCATCCCAGAATCGAAGCACCTTGAAGCCTTGCTCCTGTAGCCAGGCGTCTCGTTGCCGATCGCTCAACTGCCCCCTTGGTTGAGCGTGCTGCCCACCGTCAAGTTCGATGACCAGTCGGTGAGAGAAGCAAACGAAATCGACAATGTATTTCCCAATCGGTTCCTGCCTTCTGAATTTTGCGCCACCCAACTGCTTGGCCCTCAGATGGTGCCAAAGCAGTTTTTCCGCCTCCGTTGCCTGACGTCTCAATGCTCTGGCTCGCTGGGTCAGTCGCGTCTTCATACCATCCTGCCTTTCTCCCTCCCCTGCCCCCTCCCACCAGGGGAGGGGGACTTGCTTTCCTCTATCGAAACACGGCCGGCAGGTAGACTTGCCAGCGCGGCCGCCACGCCACGCGGGCGGAGGAGACCTGGTTATCGCCGATGGGGTTATCGGCGAGGTTGGGGTCGTCGGCGGTAAAGGTCTCGCAGGTGCCGCCGTAGTTATCGTCCCGGCAGAGGACGGCCTGGACGCCCGTGCCCACGCGGAGGGAGGAGATGGCATCGTTCGGGAGGCCGATGGCCCCGGGGTTGGGGTACTCGCCCACGCCCTTGACCACGCACTCGCCTCCGTAGTCGGGGTCCACATAGAGCGCCACCTGGTCGGGGCCGGGATTGCAGGTGGGGGGCGGGGTATAGGGCACGATTACCCAGGCGTTGGCCACCGGCCGGCCGCCGTTCCACTGGAAGGCGTACCCCCCATCGTTGAAGTACATCCCCGAGGAGCCGCCTCCGTCCAGTTTCAGGGTGTAACGGGCCCCGTGCACCCAGAGGACATCGTGCATCTCGTGGGGTGTCTTACTGTAGCCCGGCTCGCTCACGGCCAGATAGAGCGTGTTGCGGTCCTCGCTGAAGCCGATGAACGACTGCGGCCGGTTCCACCAGTCGGCTGCCGAGCAGCCGAAGAGTTCCTCGTTGATGACCACGGTGTTGTCCTGGCACCAGCAGTCGCCCTCGGTGTTCCAGGATTGGTACCAGCAGCGCCAGCGGTACTCCCCGCCGAAGGTGACCTGGGGGCCGCCGCCCAGAAGTTGCCAGTGCACGCCGCCCTGTTCGCCCGGCCAGCCGATGTTGGGATCGTAACTTTCATTGAAGCCGAGGGAGCGCCGGTTCTGCCACTCGTTTCCGGTGTAATCGGTATAGTCCACGCCGTCCACATAGGTCAGGCCTTCCCCGCAGTTGAGGGGCGGGACGGTGTCCGGGCAGCCGCTGAAGTAATCGCCGTTGATGGCGGCGACGGCGCCGGCACTGGCGGCCATCGTGCCCAGCCACTCCCGGTCGCCGCCGGGGGCGATGACCACGCGGGGGACCAGGTTGCCGGCGTTCAGGTCCACGCGGACGACACAGACGTTGTTCAGCCGGCAGAGCGCGAGGCCGGCGCGGGTCTGGACGCACTGGCCGTTGGGGACGTCGCTGCAGGTGGCCGAGGGCACGACAGAGAGGGAAGGCAGAGGCCGGGCCAGGAGAAAGGCCAGGCCGAGGACGAGGATGACGCGCAGGAGTGCGGTTACCGCCGTGCCCCTAGAGGGCAAAACAGGCTTCGGCGCAGAGCCAGAACAGGTTTTCACGGATCTCCGCCCTCGATCGCCAGGCCCGGCTATTCCATTCCGAACCGCTCAGATCATCGCCGCCGTAGAGGACCTGGGCGAAGGCGACGCCGCGAAATTGGGCCACCGCCATCATCCCGGCGGCCTCCATCTCCACGGCCAGACAGCCTTCCTCCCTCCTCCGGGCGATCTTGTCCCTCGTCTCGCGGTAGGGCGCATCTATCGTCCAGGTCTTGCCCACCCGGTAGGGAAGCCCACGCCGGCTCAGGATGTCCACCAGAGCCTTCAAATCCGCCTCCTGGGCCACGACCTCGCGGCCGGGGGGAAGGTAATGGTAGGAGGTCCCCTCATCGCGGACGGCGGCGGAGACCACGATCAGGTGGCCGACCGCGATGTCCCGCTGCAGGACTCCGCAGCCGCCGCAGGCCACGAACTTGCGGCAGCCTATGGCGATGACCTCCTCCAGCAGGCCGGCGGCCATCGGGGCACCGACGCCGGGGTGGAAAAAGGCCAGTCGCTGCCCCTGGTACGAAATCTCGTAGAGCGGGTGCGGGCCGTCCTCCCAGCGGTTCTCCGCCAGGACCTTGGCGTTGTGCTCGGCCGCGACCCGCTCGATCACCTCCCGGAAAAAGCAGGCCACGCAATGCTCCGGCACATCCCGGGGCCGAATGACCTGG
>JBMFNL010000031.1:0-9338 GCA_049970175.1 Chloroflexia bacterium | reverse complement strand
CCGGAAAAAGCAGGCCACGCAATGCTCCGGCACATCCCGGGGCCGAATGACCTGGGACGGCTCGATGAAAGCGTGGGGCGAGGGGTCGAACTCGAGTATCGGGTATTCCATCCTGCATTCCGCACCTAACCGGTGCTCAGATAGCATCTCCACCGGGGGACAAGGGTTCGGCGATGTATCGGTTGGTTATTCTCCGATCCGGCCCGTCTTCATCCAGGCTGACCTGGATCCCGTTGCATGGTCGCTTCGATCTTGGCCCAGGTATCGCGCAAGGCCACGGTGCGGTTGAAGACGAGCCGTTCGGGGGTAGAGTCTGGGTCCACACAGAAGTAGCCCAGGCGTTCGAACTGGTAACGGCTGCCCACCGGCGCGCCGGCCAGGCTGGGTTCGATCCGGCAGCCGGTCAGCACCTCCAGGGAGCGGGGATTCAGGTTGACGATAAAGTCGGCGTCGCCTTCCACGTCCAGCGGGTCGGGCTTGAGGAAGAGGTGGTCGTAGAGGCGCACCTCGGCCTCCAGGGCATGGCCGGCCGAGACCCAGTGCAGGGTGCCTTTGACCCGCCGGCCCTCCGGCGCCGAACCGCCCCGGGTGTCCGGATCATAGGTACAGCGGAGTTCAACCACCTCGCCGCTGGCGTCTTTGACCACATCCACGCACCGGATGATATAGGCATAACGCAGGCGCACCTCGCGCCCCGGGGCTAGCCGGTAGTACTTGGGCGGCGGCTCCTCACGGAAGTCGTCGCGTTCGATGTAGAGGACCCGGGAGAACGGCACCCGCCGCGTTCCCATCGAGGGGTCCTCGGGGTTATTGATGCACTCGACTTCTTCCACCCGATCCTCCGGGTAGTTGATCAGGACCACCCGCAGCGGACGCAGCACGGCCATCACGCGGGGAGCGCGCTTGTTCAGGTCCTCGCGCACGCAATGCTCCAGGAGGGCGATGTCTATCGTGCTGTTGGTCTTGTCCACGCCGATCATCCGGCAGAAAGCGCGGATGGCCTCGGGGGTATAGCCGCGCCGGCGCAGACCGCGCAGGGTGGGCATCCGAGGGTCATCCCAACCGGAGACGTAACCCTCCTCCACCAGGCGGCGCAGCACCCGCTTGCTCAGCACGGTATAGGTCAGGTTGAGGCGGGCGAACTCGATCTGGCGGGGGTGGTGGATGCCCAGTTGATCGAGGAACCAGTCGTAGAGCGGGCGGTGATCCTCATAGGCCAGGTCGCAGAAGGAGTGGGTGATGCCCTCGATGGAGTCGCTCTGGCCGTGGGCCCAGTCGTAGGTTGGGTAGATGCACCACTGGGTGCCGGTGCGGTGGTGCGGGGCATGGATGATGCGGTACATGATGGGGTCGCGCAGGTTGATGTTGGGCGAAGCCATATCAATTTTGGCCCGCAGGGTCCGGGAGCCTTCGGGGAACTCGCCGGCACGCATTCGGCGGAAGAGCTCCAGGTTTTCCTCCACCGAGCGGTTGCGGTAGGGGCTTTCCCGGCCCGGCTCGGTCAGGGTGCCCCGATAGGCGCGCACCTCTTCCGGGCTGAGGTCGCAGACATAGGCCTTGCCCTTCCGGATGAGTTCCTCCGCCCACTGATAGAGTTGTTCAAAGTAATCGGAGGCATAATACTCCCGGTCTCCCCAATCGTACCCCAGCCAACGGATGTCCTCCTTGATGGCCTCGACGTATTCGGCCTCCTCTTTCGTCGGGTTGGTATCGTCAAAACGCAGGTTGCACAGCCCGCCGAACTCCTCGGCAATGTCAAAGTCGATGCTGATGGCCTTGGCGTGGCCGATATGGAGGTAGCCGTTCGGTTCGGGAGGAAAGCGCGTGTGGACGCGGCCGCCGAACCTGCCGGTGCGGACGTCCTCGGCCACGATTTCGCGGATAAAGTCGGTGGGCGGCGTTGTGCCGGCCGGACGGTCTTGACCTTTCCTCTCCATCGTCTTCCTCCGTTCGTCGAAGCATGGCGGTTGGGAAACGCCTCCTGCTCCTCTTCCGTCCCGGGGGACGGAAGCAAACCCGGCATCAGTATAACGCAGAAGTGGAAATCGGGCAACTTGCCAAACGGGGCGATCTGTGGTATGATAGAGATGAATTGGGGGATCGTTCAACGGTAGGACAGCTGACTCTGGATCAGCCGATCGGGGTTCGAATCCCTGTCCCCCAGCAAAGATCGTGAGCAAGTTCCAGGTTTGAAATGCCGGATGATTTTCCGCTGATTCGGCCTGAACATCCGATACGAACTTAACCGCGTCACGAGTGCCCGGCGGAGGCGGTCCCCCGCAGGCCCAGGGCGTCGGCGATTTCCTGCATCCCCCGGAGCACGATGGCGATGTGCTCCTCCAGCGGCACCCCCAGTTCGGCCGCTCCCTGCTCGATCTCCTGGCGGTTGACGCCGCGGGCAAAAGCCTTGTCCTTCCATTTGCCTTTGACCGAATCCACGGTGACATCCAGGATGCTCTTGCTGGGGCGGACCAGGGCCACGGCCACGATCAGGCCGGTCAGTTCATCCACGGCGAAGAGGGCCTGGGCCATCCGGCCGGTGCGGGGGATGCCGGTGTAGGAGGCGTGGCTGCCCACCGCCTGGACGATCTCCTCCGGCCATCCCCGCTCGCGCAGGATCTTCATCCCGGCCCAGACGTGGGTCTCGGCGGTGGGGTTCTGCTCGTAGTCAAAGTCGTGGATCAGGCCGACCAGCCCCCACAGTTCCTCGTCCTCCCCGAAGTATCGGGCATAGGCCCGCATGGCCGCCTCGACGGCCAGGGCGTGCTTGATGAGGTTGGGGTTATGGGTGAACTCGGTCAACAACTTCCAGGCTTCTTCACGGGTCGGTGGCATGGTTCCGCTCCAACAGGTTCACTGTACGACCGGCAGGGTGAGCAGGGCATGGGGGACGATAAGGACATCCAGTTCCCGGCCCTGGCGTTCCTGTACCCAGGCCAGTGCCTCCTCCATCGTCGCCATGGGGACCATCTTGACCTCGCGGACGACCTCCGGGCAGGCCGCGCCCACGATGACGATCTGGGCCTCGCAGAGGACCTTGGCCACGATAAAGGCGCGTTGTTCCCCCGGTGGATAGCCCTCCCGGCGCAGCCGTTCGACCAATGCCGGCATGCTCTGGGCCTCCTTCAGGGCCTGGTAGAAACGCTCCTCGCCGGTCCCCTCCCCGGCCCCCTCCGGACAGGCGGCCGGGACGATGTAGGTGCCGCCGGGGCGCACCACCGGCGTGGGGGCAAAGTGCAGATAGGTGGGGGCCCGGCTGGCCTGGTAAAGGTTGGCATCCTTGGGAAAGCCCACCCCGGCGATGGCCACGTCGTACTGCTGAGGGATAGGCACTTCATACAGGGTACGGGCCACTTCCACCAGTTCGCGGAAGGCGGCGATGGGGTCGCCGGCCCGGACGGCGACGACGCGTTTCTCCTCATCCAGGACGACGTTGATGATAAAGCGCAGGCCGGCCCGCCGGGCCGCCTCCTCCAGAGCCTCGCGGAAGGGGTTGCCCTCGATTCGCCCCAGACGGGTGCCGGGATGCTCCAGCATCTGGGGGCCGTGGGTGTAGGCGATCATGGCTTCCCCGGCCGCACCTACCGAAAGCGTCTTGGCCCCCCCGGAGTAGCCGGCGTACTGGTGCGGCTCCACGATGCCGGTGGCGATGAGGAGGTCGGATTCGTAAGCCAGGCGGTTGACCGAGAGAGGAACGCCCGACTCGGTCCGGCCCAGGTCCACCAGCATCTCCGGGTTTCTGGCGTCGTGGTCCACGACCCGGTAGCGTCGTACCACTTCCACCCCTAACTTGGCGATTTTCTCGGCCTCGGTGCTGGGGCGGTGCATGCCCACGGCACAGAGGAAGGTGATATTTTCCTCGGCCACGCCGGCGGCATGGAGTTCCTCCAGGATGGGGCCGACGAGGAGGTGGTCCGGGCAGGCCCGGGTCATGTCGGTAAAGGCGATGCAGACCCGGTCGGTGGGACGGGCCAGGGCGCGCAGCGGGGGCGAGCCGACCGGCTGGGCCAGGGCCTCGCGGACGGCGGCCGGCACGTCCGGGAGGGGGGGTATGGGGCGGGATTCCACCACGGTGCCGCGCATGCCGGCCGGCAGGGAGAAAGAAAGGCTGCCTTTGCCATAGGGGACACGATACATTCAGCACCTCCGTCGGTGCGAACCGCCGGCCTCAGAGGGGAAAGGCCACTCCCACCTCGCCGGCGATGGCCCGCAAGTCTTCGTAGACCTTGGGAATCAGGGGAACGCCCTCGCGGCGATTGCGTTCGGCGGCCTCGAACTCTTTTTCGCCGTGGATGTAGATGCGGGTCTGGCCCTCGGCCTTGGGCGAGTCCTTCAGGCGGCGGATCAGGTCGTCCAGGGTAGCCCGAAAGTCCTCCGCCGGGCGGAAACCGTCGATGCGCCAGGCCCCGAAGAAGTGGCCGACGTTAGCCGGCAGGGGCCGGCCCTCGGGCGTCCTGGGGTAGATGGTGTTGGCGTAGCCGGCCCCGGGAAGGACGCCGCAGAGGATGTCCACCAGGAGGGCCAGGCCGTAGCCTTTGTGGCCGCTCAGGAGTTCTCCGGCCCCGCCCAGGGGGAGGAGGCCGCCGCCGGCGCGGTTCTTCAAATTGCGCAGGACGCGGCCGGCATCGGTTGTATCCAGGCCGCGCTCGTCGGTGGCCCAGCCGATGGGCATGGGCTTGCCCAGCCGGTCATAGACCTCGAGTTTGCCGCGGGGGACGGTGCTGGTGGCCATGTCCAAAACGAAGGGGCGCTCGCGGCCGGCCGGGGCGGCCACCGCGATGGGGTTGGTGCCCAGCAGGGCATCCCGGCCGAAGGTGGGGACGACCAGGACGTCGGCGTTGGTCATGGAAAGGCCGATGAGGTTGCCGGCCTCCAGGGCCATCATGGCATAGTAGCCGGCGATGCCGTAATGGTTGGAGTTGCGCACGGCGACGAAGCCGGCCCCCACCGCCTGGGCCTTTTCGATGGCCAGACGCATGGCCCGCACGCCGACCGGCTGGCCCAACCCGGCCCCGCCGTCCATAAGGGCCGTGGCCGGCGTCTCATGTACCACCCGAATCTCCGGCCGGGGAACCATCACCCCATCGCGAATGCCCTGCACATAGCGCCGCAGCCGGGCCACGCCATGGGAGTCGATTCCCCGCAGGTCGGCCGCGACCAGGACATCGGCGGTGATGCGGGCATCCTCCTCCGGAACGTCCAGGGCGACGAAGACGGCCGTCACATACTCCAGCAACCGTTCCGGGCTGACCCGAATGATTTCCGTCTCTGGCATGGCGGTTCCTCCTCCTTGAGATGGTCCATCTTGCCTGGCCGGTAGTATATCACCGGGCGGATTTTTTGGCAAAGGGCCGGTTTGTGCTCATCAGGAACATCGAGTATAATATGGCCGATCGGCGGGCCGACCGACCTCTTCCGGAGGACAGGATGGATACCGAGCCCTTTGAACCCGAGATCCTTGCCTTCTGCTGCCACTACTGCGCCTACGCCGCGGCCGACCTGGCGGGGGCAATGCGCCTCTCCTATCCACCCAGCGTCAAGGTCATCGAACTGCCCTGCTCCGGCCGCATCGACATCCTGCACATCCTCCACGCCTTTGAGCGAGGGGCCGACGGCGTCTTCGTGGCCGGTTGACTGGAAGGGACCTGCCATTACCTGGAAGGTAATCTGCGCGGCCGAAAACGGGTGGCTTATGCCCGCAAGATTCTGGAAGCGGTGGGGCTGGAGGGAGAGCGCCTGGCTTTCTATCACCTTTCTTCGGCCGAAGGCCCACGCTTTGCCCAGATTGCCACCGAGATGACCGAACGGATTCGGGCCCTGGGTCCCAACCCCCTGCGCAAGAAGGTTTCGTAGGGCGAAGGGCCACCTGACCTGCGGCGTTGGAGGAAAAAGGGCATGGATCTGGCTGCCTACCGAAGTGAATTTCCCATCGCCCGAACGTGGGCCTACCTGAACCACGCCGCCGTAGCCCCCCTGCCCCGGCGGGTGGTGCAGGCGATGAAGCGCTATCTCCGGGACCGGCAAAAGGGGGAACTGGGGTTGAAAGTCTGGCCGCCGCCGGTCATGGCCGAGGCCCGGGCCCTGGCCGCCCGCCTTCTGAACGCTTCCTTAGAGGAAATCGCCTTCCTGGGCTCCACGAGCGACGGGTTGAACCTGGCCGCGCAGGCCCTGCCTATCGCTCCAGGGGAGAACGTGATTCTCTGCGACATGGAGTTCCCGGCCAACGTCTACCCCTGGCTCAACCTGCGAAGGCGGGGCGTGGAGGTCCGCATCGTCCCCCATGAGCGGGGCGGCCTGACCCCCGAGCGGCTGGCCGCCTACCTGGACAACCGCACCCGCGTGGTCACGGTGAGTTCGGTCCAGTTCCTCTCCGGCTTTCGGGCCGACCTGCCGGCCCTGGCCCGCCTGGCCCACGAAGCCGGCGCCGTCCTGGTGGTGGATGCCATCCAGTCGCTGGGGGTCATCCCGATGGATGTGCGCGCCGCCGGCGTGGACCTCCTGGCCGCCAACGGGGCCAAGTGGCTCCTGGCCCCCATCGGCCTCACCATCCTTTACGTGCGCCGGGAGTGGATCGAGCGCCTCCAGCCGGCCTATGCCTACTACCGCGCCGTGCCTTCGCCGGAGCCGTACCTGCATTATGACTGGACGCTGCGCTCCGACGCCCGGCGATTCGAACCCTCGAGCCCCAACGTGATCGGCATCTACGGCCTCCACGCCGCCCTCGCCCTCCTCCTGGAAGTCGGCATCGAGCGCATCCAGGCCCATGTCCTCGACCTGACCGGCCGGCTCCTGGCCGGGCTGGAGGCCTTGGGGGTGGAGATCCTTACGCCGCGAGCGCGGGAGGCACGGGCCGGCATCGTCTCCTTCCGTACCGCCGATGTGGTCCGGGATTACGGCCGGCTGAGAAAAGCGCGGGTACTCGTCTCCCTGCGTGAGGGCTACCTGCGCGTCTCCCCCCACTTCTACAACACACCGGAAGAGATCGACCGCCTGTTGGAGGTGCTGGGCGGCTGAAGCCGTCTCCAGCGGGATTCCGAAACGATCGCTTCCCTACCGCAGCAGGCGCAACACTTCGGCCGCCGTACGCTTCATATCCAGAAAGACCAGGCCCAACTTGGCGTTCTTGCGCGCCAGCGCCGTCAGCACGGCCTCCTCGCCCACCGACATCAGGAGCACGTACCCTTCCTCCCCGCGCACAAAGACCTGATCCAGGGTACCTCGGTGCAGTTCGCTGGCGATACGTTCCCCCAGGGAGAGCATGGCCGCGCTCATGGCGGAGACGCGGTCCTCCTCCACATCGGCGGGCAGCGCAGAGGCGATGATCAGCCCGTCCACGCTCACCACGGCCGAGGCTTCGATGTCCGGGGTGGTCATCTGGAGTTCCTTGAGCAGTTTTACCATCTCCTCGGTGCGCGTAGCCATTCCTGCCCTCCTTCCAAGGGACGCCGCCGGCCGTCCGGCGATCCGAACAGGACCCATGGTCGAGACCATTCGTATTGTACTACATTTTATCTACAAATGCAACTGATCAGGCGCTGAGGCAGGGCTTATCAACGCTAAGGTATTATATCCCAGGCGATATCCCGATCCAGATCTCGCCGGCCTGCTGTACGCGCCTTTCGGTCATCGCGCGGCCTGGACTACCTCGTTTTGACCGCCCCGGCACCCTTTCGTGGTCTGTGTTGTGTTGCCTGGCCGGAGCGTTGATAAGCCCTGGCGCTGAGGGTGTGTCCCAAAGCTGTCGAATCGCGTAGGGGGAAGGTCGGTTTGACAAGCCGACCTACGACACCGGTCCCCATCGGGCAGCGGCGGCTGATGGGGCGGCCCCTGCATCCGCGGCCGGCCCTCTACGGCCCGCACCCGGCCCATCCCCAGAAGACGGCCGAGATGCGGTCCCTCCCCGGCAGGTGGTAGGCGGTGAGTTGCACCCAGGCGAAACCTACCACCCGGTAGCGAGCGTTCGCTCCCTGCCCGGTCGCCTCGTCCCACACCGGAACGATAACGATCCGGGTCATCAAAGCATCCAGCGCCTCCCGTATCGCCCGGCTGTCGGCCACCCCCGGCCGGCCGCGCCCCCAATCCCCCACCGAGACCACGTGGTCGGAGGGGTCGTCGGGGTCGATGTAGGTGTAACTATCCCCGGGCGGGGTGAGGCTGCGGGCCAGTGCTCCCTCGCTCCGGTCGCCGGTCCAGGTCAACCAGCCGAAGTTGCCCGGCCCGGATCCGTGGAGGATATCCTCATCGAGGGCCATCCCCTGGTAGGGGGTGGTGGTGACGGTGTGGACGGCGGAGAGGGACAAGCCGGGGTAGGCCGCCGAACGGGCGGTGACCCGGACGGCATAGTCGCCGGGCGCCGCGCCCAGGGGCGGGGTGGCGGTGATGCGGCCGGTCTTGCCGATGGCAATGCCCCACCCCTCCGGCACGGCCGCCGTCACGGTATAGGTGTCGGCGAAGTTGGCCGCGACGAGGGCGCGGAAGGTGACCGGGGTGTTGGGGTCGGTGGTGGAAGAGGCCGGGTCCAGGCGCAGGGTAAAGAAGGAAGCATCCCCGGCGAGTTCGATGCGGTCGGTGGCCGAAGTAGCCTCGGTTACAGTAAGGGGGCCGGTGTACCCGGCCAGGGCCAGGCCGCCGGAAACGTCCACCGGCTGCCCGCCGGCCCGGAAGGTGCCCGCGGCCGGCCCGACGACGACGCGGGCCTCCTGGACCTGCAGGGCGGCGCTCCCGGCAAAGTTGGGCACGGCGGTATGGCCGGAGCCCATGATCGAAGCCGTGCCGGTGACGACCAGGAAGAAGTCGCCGGTGTAGGTACTGCCGCCGTTGAGGGTGACGATGGCGTCGAAGAGGGTGAGGGTGTAGGCTTCGGCGGCGGAGAGCTGGGCCGTGTAGGTGATCCAGTCTCCGCCTACGCCGAGGCCGGCCAGGGCCGGGGCGTAGAAGGAGGCCGTGCCTGTGCCGGCCAGGGCCACCTGGAGCGGCGCGCCGTGGACTATGGCCACGGTCGTCGAGTGAACGGGAGCGGCCTGGACGGCACCGGTCCCCAGCAGGAAGCCGGAGGCATCGTACAGGGCGGCGCCGGAAGCGGAGAGGGCGGTGGATTCGAAGGTGTTCCAGGCAGTTGAGGGCCAGCGGGCCTGGAGGGTGGCGGTGAGGGTGGTGAAGGGAGCCAGGAGGATGCCCTCAAGGGGGCCGGCATACTGCGGGGCCACCGCGACGGCGGCCGCGGTGACGCGGGCCCCCGGCGGCGGGGTGGCCCGGGCGATGGGGATGTCCGGGAGCGGCGGGTCGCCGCTGACGCCGTAGCGGGTGCGCAGGGTCCACAGCCCGCTGTACACGCCCCA
>JBMFNL010000030.1:11256-38212 GCA_049970175.1 Chloroflexia bacterium | reverse complement strand
GACTGCCCAGCGCCTTGCCGATGATCGTGCCGGGAGCGTGGAAGGAGACGCCCTCTACCGTGAGGAGCGGGGTCCTGGCGGCGTATCCGGCCGTGGAAGAGGCGGCCAGGAGGTCACCGGGGCGGATGGGGGCGCCGGAGGCATCCACAATATCCCGGAAAAGGCAAGTGTTTCCATCACATTCACATTTTTGACAACTTCCCCGGCATGATTCAAATCCAAAATTTCAAGACGGCCAGCGATCAACGATGATAGTTGCCCGTCCCCCAAAACGATGTTATACTGTTAGCCGGTTTCGTTAGGAGCATCTTTTCAAAAGGAGGCCACCTTGATCGCCGGAGTGGAGATCAAAGCGCTGGTCAAGCATGCCGATGACCGGGGCTATCTCATGGAAATCCTGCGGGCCGACGACCCGATCTTTGCCCAATTCGGGCAAGCCTATGTGGCGATGAATTACCCCGGCGTCGTCCGGGCCTGGCACTGGCACGAACACCAGGACGATTACTTCTGCGCCGTCCAGGGCATGATTCAGGTGGCCCTGTACGACCTGCGGGAAGGTTCCCCTACCTACGGCGAGTTGAACGAATTCTTCCTGGGCGAACACAACCCGATTCTGCTCAGGATTCCCCGGGGCGTGGCCCACGGCTACAGGACGCTGGGAGTCTCTCCCTCGCTCCTCCTCAACTTTCCGACCCGGCCTTACTGCCGCGAACAGCCGGATGAGCATCGCCTGCCCTGGAACACGGAGCGCATCCCCTACCGCTGGGAGACGCGCTTTCGCTGACTCCCGGCATCGCCCCGGCCCGGCGTGGAGGATGTGGACGGTGGAAAGAGGCCGAAGGGAAAGGTATGAGGGCAGCCGGTGGTCCCGGCCGCTTCCGCCCTGGCCGGAACCGGAGCCGGCCGTGCCCCCCTCCCGGCCGAAGCGCAGGAAACGGCGGGAGGTTCGGAAATGGCTCCTCCTGCCGGCCGTCCTGGCCGGCCTGGCCCTCCTCCTGCTGGGCCTCTGGGCCGGGGTGGAACTGCACTTTCGGGGCCGCATCTTCCCCAACGTCTACATCGCCGGCGTCGCCGTGGGCGAGATGACCCCTGAGGAGGCCGAGCGCGCCCTGCGCCTGCGCTACGAGGGCGTGGCCCCGAACCCCAGCCCCTCCTGGACGCTGGCCCACCCGCTGACGCTGGTCTATGAGGAACGGGCCTGGCAGCCCACCGGAGGCGAGATCGGCCTGGAGGTGGCCTGGTCGGCGGCCGTGAGCGAGGCCCTGAGCATCGGCCGGCAGGGCTCTTTCCTGGAGCAGTGGGCCGAACGCTGGCGGGTCTGGACGGGACGCCGGGACATCCTGCTGCCGCTCGTCCTGGATGAGGAGGCCCTACGGGCCTACCTGGAAGGCCTGGCGCAGAAGGTCAACCTGCTCCCCCAGGAACCCACGCTCGTGGTGGAAGGCACCCGGGTGAGCCTGCGTCCCGGACGGTCCGGCCAGGTCCTCCAGTTGGAACCTACCCTGGAGGCCATCCACAGGAGCCTGGGCCGGCTTTCCACGGAGCCGGTGGCGCTGGTGGTGGATACGTCCCGGCCGGAGATCGGCGAGGAGGCGGCCCGGCGCGCCCTGGAGACGGCCCAACGGATGATGGCCGGCCCGGTCGTCCTCCGCCTCGGGGAGCGGGTCTGGACCCTTTCTCCCCTCCAGATCGGCCAGATGCTCCGGGTCGAGCGGCGTTCGGATCTGACCGGACCGGTGCTGGCCGTGGAACTGGACCCGAAGGCCCTGCGCGAATTCGTCGGGAAAATCGCCGCCGAGGTGCGCGTCCTCCCCCGCAACGCCCACTTCCGCTCCGTCGGCGGGCACCTGGAGGTGGCCGAGGAGGGGATGCCCGGCTGGGAACTGCCGGTGGAACCCACCCTGGATGCCGTCTATGCCGCCGTCCTCTCCCCCGATCGGCGCGAAGTGGCCCTGACCCTCCAGGAGGTCCCGCCGGCCATCACCGGCGAGACGATTCGCGATCCCCGCTGGGGCATCCGCGAGGTGGTGGGGGTCGGCGAAAGCCACTTTGCCGGTTCGGCTCCCTACCGGGAACACAACATCGTGGTCGGGGCCCGCCTCCTGGACGGCATCCTGATCGCTCCAGGAGAGACCTTCTCCTTCCTGGAGCACATCGGCCCCATCGACGAAAGCCAGGGCTTTGTCGAGGGCTATTCCATCATCGCCGAACGGACGGTGCGCAACGTCGGCGGGGGCATCTGTCAGGTCTCCACCACCGTCTTCCGGGCCGCCCTCATGGCCGGCCTGCCCATCATCGAGCGCCACCCCCACGCCTACCGGGTCCGATACTACGAACAGCAATCCATCGTCGGGCTGGACGCCACCATCTTTGTCAGCACCGGCACCGACCTCAAGTTCCGCAACGATACCCCGGCCTACCTTCTGATGCAATTCGAGGTCTACACCGACACCGACACCCTCTACGTTTACCTCTATGGAACCAAGCCGAACCGCGAGGTGGTGCTGGACGGCCCCTACCTTTCGAACTGGACGCCGGCCCCCTCCGAGCCGGTGTATGTCTATAACCCGGAGTTGCCCCAGGGCTATGTCCGGCAGACCGACTGGGCCGTGGATGGGGTGGACGTGGTGGTGTACCGGAAGATCCTGGTGGACGGGGTCGAGGTCCTCTCCGAGCCGATCTTCAGCCACTACCAGGCCTGGCCCAATATTTACGAGGTGGGCACCAAGCCGTAATCCGGCCTACACCAGCCGGGGCACCCGGGCCAGAATCTGGGAGACCACCTCATAGTTGATCGTGCCCAGGCGTTCCGCCACCTCTTCCACCGTGATCTCCTCTTCCCCCTGCCGGCCGATGAGCACCACCTCGTCCCCGGCCCGCACCCCAGGGATATGGCTCACCTCCACCATCGTATAGTCCATGCAGACCCGTCCGACGATGGGGGCCCGCCGACCCCGGATGAGCACCTCGCCCCAGTGGTGGGGAGCCCGGCGGAAGCCGTCGGCATAGCCCACCGGCAGGACGGCGATGCGCTGCCGGCCGGAAGTGCGGTAGGTGCGCCCGTAACTGATGGAACTTCCCGGCGGAAACTCCTTGACCTGGGCCACCAGCGTCTTGAAGCGCAGCGCCGGCCGAAAGCCCGGCGGAAGCGGCACCCTGGGCGACGGCGAAAGGCCGTAGAGGGCAATGCCCGGACGCACCAGGTTAAAGCGGGCCGAAGGAAAGCGCAGGAGGGCCGCCGAGTTGGCCGCGTGCACCAGCGGGAAGTGAAAGCCGGCCCTTTCCAGTTCCTCCAGAAGGGCGAGAAACTTCCGAACCTGCTCTTCGGTATAGGCGTCTTCGGCCGGATCGTCGGCCACGGAAAAATGGGTAAAGATGCCTTCCCAGACGATTCCCGGCAGGTGCCGGACGCGCTCGAGGAACGGCAACACCTCCTCCGGAAAGAGGCCCAATCGCCCCATCCCCGTATCCACCTTCAGGTGGACCCGGGCCGTGCTCCGCAGGTCGCAGGCGGCGTCGGAAAGCGCCTGCACCACGTCCTCGGAGAAGACGGCGCAGGTGACGTCGTGGAGCAGGGCGGCCCGGGCCTGCCAGGGGGGAAGGTAGCCCGGAATCAGGATGGGGGCCTCCACCCCGGCCTGGCGCAAGGCCACGGCCTCGTTCAGGCAGGCCACGGCCAGCCGGCGGGCCCCGTGGGCCAGCACGGTGTGGGCGATGCGGACGGCCCCATGGCCGTAGGCATCGGCCTTGAGGACGACCATCACCTCCACCCCCGGTCCGGCCAGTTCCACCAGCCGTTCGCAGTTGTGGGCGACGGCCTCCAGGTCCAGTTCGATCCAGGTGGGGCGCTCCAGGGCGCTCCTCCAGGCCGGCGGACGGGGCTGAGCCTGGCGGACCAGGAGGGTATGGGCTTCACGGGGGTCGGCCAGGAGGTGCTCGACCACCTGCTCCATCCGCACCTCGGGCGCGCCCTTGACCAGGACGGCATCCCCGGCGGCAAGTCCCTGCCGGGCACTGCGGACGGCATCCTCGGGGGTATAAGTAACGTGCACATCCTCCAGGCCGGCCAGGCGGGCCGCCTCGGCGATGCGGGCCGCCCGGTCCCCGCAGGTGACCAGGCGGTCGGCCACCTGGGCGACGCGCCGTCCGACGGCGCGGAGGCCCCCGGCGAAGGGTTCGTAGTCGGGCATGTCGCCCAGGACGACGACGCGCCGGCCGGCCGGAAGTGCCTCCAGCGTATCCAGCGCGGCCAGGGCCGAGGAAGGGATGGCGCTGTAGGTGTCGTCGAGCAGGCGCAACCCCTGGATGCCGGAAAGCGGCCGCAGCCGGCCGGGGATGGGGGGCAGGCGCTCCAGCGCGGCGGCGATCTCCTCCGCCTCCAGGTCGTAGATCAGGCCCACCGCGGCCGCGGCGGCGGCGATGTAGAGCGCCGGCCAGCCCAGGAGGGACAGGCGCAGCCGGCGTGCTCGGTCCCCAAGGTGGAGGACGGCCTCCGTCCCTTCCCAGCCGAAGGAGAGCGGCTCGACCCGGACATCGGCTTCCGGCCGCCGGCCGAAGGTGAGGACCCGGGCCGAGGTGCGGCCGGCCATCCCCAGGACGCGCTCGTCGTCGGCGTTCAGGACGGCCCAGCCGTCGGGAGGCAGGGCGGCCACCAGTTCCCCCTTCTCCTGGGCGACGGCCTCGAGCGTCCCCAGGTACTCCAGGTGGGCCTCGCGCACCCAGGTGACCACGGCCACGCGGGGTGGGGCCATGCGGGCCAGGGCGGCGATCTCGCCGAAGCGGTCGCAGGCCATCTCCAAGACGGCGTAGCGCTGCTCCGGCCTCAGCCGCCCCAGGGCCAGCGGCAGGCCGAAGAGGTCGTTGCGGTTCCCCGCGCTGCGGAAGGTGGGGAAACGGCTCCCCAGCACGGCGGCGACGGCCTCCTTGGTGCTCGTTTTCCCCACACTCCCGGTGACGGCGATGACCTCCGGCCCGTAGCGCCGAAGGATGTGGCCGGCCCAGTCCACCAGCGCTTGCCGCACATCGGGCACCAGGATGCAGGTGACCTCGGTGCCGGGCCGGGCCTCTTCGCGCTGGCAGAGGATTCCCGAGGCGCCGCCGGATACGGCCGCCCCGATGTAGTCGTGGCCGTCCCCCCAGGGCGTGGTAACGGCCACAAAGAGTTCCCCCGGGTTCAGCAGGCGCGTGTCGTGGCAAAAGTCGGTAAACTCCCGCGCCCGGGGCGGGCCCAGGAGCCGGCCTCCGGTGGCCTGCAGGAGATCGTCCAGGTAAATCACCACCCCTCCCTCAGGTCAGTTCGCGCACGACCTCGATGCCGTTCAACGCCATATGGTAGAGGAAAAGGCGGTGCAGGAGGTCGCCGTCGTGAGGCAGGAGGCCCAACTTTCGGGCCTGCTCCACCGGCAGGTCATAGGTGTCCACACAGTTGGCCGGCAGGATGATGCGCCGCTTCAGCCCCTTGGCATTGGCCCGCAGGCGCAGGTGCATGGCCAGTTGGTAGACGCAGAGGTCGGTGCAGTCGCCGACCACGATGTAGGTGTTGACCCCCGGGTGCACGTCCACCCAATCGTCCAACCCGGTTTCCAGAGCCGCGTTGAGCGAGTTCTTGGGAATAATTTGGAAGAGGTGGGCAAAGGGCAGGGCCCGAAGTTCGGGGACGGTCTCGGCCTCCCGCGTGCCGGCGATGCAATGCGGCCCGAAGGCTTCGAACTCGACGGCCTGCCGGGGATGCTGGTCCTGGGGCAGGAGGAAGTAGCGCACCCCCAGGTCGTAGGCGCGCCGGAAGAGGTCCACGATAGGGAGGACGATGGCGGCCACGCGGGGGCTGGAAAGCGGCCCCTCGTAGCAAAAGCCCACGATCAGGTCTATGCAGAAGACGGCCACCCGGGCCGGGCTGAGGCAGAGGTCTTTGAGCGATAGGGAAGGGAGGGCCTGGTACCAGGCCTCGACGGCCTCCAGAAAGGGCCGGCTGCGTTCGATCCAGCGGTTCTCGTTCATCGTTTTCCTCCGGGTCAGGGGAAAAGGCGGCGGGCCTTGATCTCGGCCACCGCATCGGGACAGAAACGGTAGAGGCGGGCCGGCCGGCCGCAGCCTGCCCGCCGGCGGCCGGTCGCCTCCAGGATGTCCGCGTTCAATACCTTGCGTCGAAAGTTCCGCTTGTCCAGTTTCTCGTTCAGGATGTGCTCATAGGCCTCCTGGAGTTCGGTGAGGGTGAACTCCTGGGGGAGCAGTTCAAAGGCCAGGGCGGTATATTCCAGTTTATAGCGCAGGCGGGTGATGGCATAGTCCAGGATCTGCGCGTGGTCAAAGGCCAGAGGAGGTGGGTGGTAGGCCGGGAACCAGGCCGCATCCAGGGCATCGTCGGAAGCGCGCAGGGACTGCCGTTCGGCCGGCACCAGGGCAAAGTAGGCCACCGTGATGACCCGTCCTCGGGGGTCTCGGCCGGGGTCGCCGAAGGTATACAGTTGCTCCAGGTAGACCTCGCCGACCCCGCTTTCCTCGCGCAGTTCCCGGCGGGCGGCCTCCTCCAGCGATTCCTCCGGCTGCACAAAACCGCCGGGCAGGGCCCACATCCCGGCGAAAGGCGGGGAACGGCGCTTCACCAGGAGGACGTGCAACGCCTTCTGCAGCAGGGTAAAGATGACCAGGTCCACGGTCACCCAGGGCCGCTCACGGGACTGTGGGAAGCGCGTTTCCTGAACCATCGCCGACCTCGGTTGGTGTGATAGATACACCAAGTATAGGGGCAGAAAGACGAACTGTCAAGTGAGGTGCGCTGGAATTTTCAGGAAGGAGACGCCCCGTGCGGGTTCTGCAGGGTAGGGGCACCCCGCCCCGGCGGAACCTCAACGGATAGTCCCCGGCCGGCCGATTTCCCCCGAGGCCTCTTTCAGGTACAGAGGCCGATTCCAGTGGGCGGCATAGAGGCGGCGGGGACGTCTTTCCCGCAGGCGGGCGATGCTGCGGGCCAGGGCCGCTTCGTCCTCGATAAAATACGGCTGCGGCCGGGCCTATCGCCCCCACCCGACGACCAGGTCGCCGACCAGGGCGGTTCCATCCTCCAGGAGCAGGGAGAGGGAATCGGCCGTATGGCCGGGGGTATGGAGGATGTGGGCCGGCAAACCCCAGTCCTCCAGGGTATCCCCATCCTCCAGGGCCAGCGCGACCTCCAGTCGAGGGGTGAACAGCCAGGGGCGAAAGAGGCGGAAGGAGGCGGCCATCGCCTTCCCCCACAGTCGGCGGCCCTCAAGAGCGCCGGCCCGCCCTGGAGGCGGGAAGCGGCCAGCGGGTGGGCCGCCAGAATCACCCCGCTCTCCTGGAGCACAGCCGGAAGGCAGCCGCAGTGGTCCACATGGGCGTGGGTGAGCACCACCAGGCGCAGGTCCCGGGGGGAAAAGCCTCGCCACCTCATCTGCGCCCAGAGCAGGTGTTCGCTTCCCGGCAGGCCGGCGTCCACCGGAATCAGGCCACCTTTCCCTTCCAGCAAAAAGGCCGTCGAGAAACCCAGAGGAAGCGGGTGAATCGCGACCAAGGTTTCTTCCCCGGAGTCATCTTCAAACGTTTGGATGGGCGGACTCCCGTAGATAAACCTCCGGCTTGAGCACGCCGATGAAGGGAAGGTTACGGTAGATCTGCCGAAAGTCCAGCCCGTAGCCGACGACGAACTCGTTGGGCACGTCAAAGCCCACATAGTCCAGCGGGACGTCCACCAGGCGGCGCTCCTTCTTGTTGAGCAGGGCACAGACGCGCAGGCTGGCCGGCCCGCGCCGGCGGAGGAGTTCCAGGATATACCGGAGCGTCAGGCCGGTATCCACAATGTCCTCGACGATGAGCACGTGTCGGCCCTCGATGCTCTCGTCCAGGTCCTTCAGGATACGCACGACCCCGCTGCTCTCGGTGCTGGCCCCATAACTGGACACCGCCATAAAATCCACCGCCACCGGCCGCTGCATGGCCCGGGTCAGGTCCACCATAAAGGTGACCGCCCCCCTGAGCAGGCCCACCATCAGGAGGTCCTTGCCCTCATAGTCGGCCTCGATCTGGCGGGCCAGTTCGCGCACCCGGCGCTGGATTTCCTCCTCGGTGATCAAGACCTTGGCCACATCCTCGCGCATGCTTCTCCTCCTCGGCGATCTCTGGCCGGCCGTTCGGGCCGGCTCACCTGCTTTCGGCCGGGCGCTTGCCTCCGAACAGGGTCCGGGCATTGTAAGAAGTCGCCCGGGCCACGACTTCCAGCGGTGTCCCGCGCAGTTCGGCGACGCGGGCCGCCGTATAGATCAGGTAGGCCGGTTCGTTGCGTTCGCCCCGATGGGGCTGGGGCGGAAGCCAGGGGCAATCGGTTTCCAGGAGCAGGCGGTCCAGGGGGACCTCCCGGGCCACCTGCCAGAGTTTGGGGGCATGGGGGTAGGTCACCGGGCCGGCCAGGGAGAGGTACAGGCCCAAGGCCAGAAACTCGCGCGCCTGCTCGGCCGTTCCGGAGAAACAGTGCATCACCCCGGGCCATCCGGTCCCTTCCCGGCTCAGGTCCTCCAGGAGGTCGGCGAAAGCCTCCCGGCAGTGGATGACGACCGGCAGGCCGAGGGTACGGGCCAGGGAGAGAAGGCTGCGGAAGAGGTGGCGCTGCCGGGGGCGAGGAGACCGGTCGCGGTAATAGTCGAGGCCGATCTCACCGAGGGCGACCACGGTCGGGTCCTGGGCCAGGGCCTCCAGATGCGCGATCTCGCGGGGGCCGGTCTGAAGGGCCAAGTGGGGCTGGATGCCGACGGCGGCGTGCAATCCATACTTTCGGGCCAGGGCGACGGCCCGGGCGCTGCTTTCCAAGTCGTAGCCGACGACGAGCATCTCCCGCACCCCTTGCCGGCGGGCCCGCTCCAGGACGGCCGGCAGGTCGCCGTCAAAGGCCGCCTCGTTCAGGTGGGTGTGGGAATCGTAAAGGTCCGGCGGAGAGGTCGGCTCCATCGTCGTCTAGGCGCTGACGGCCACGCAGGTCAGGGTGTAATTGACCCCTGAGATGGTGTGGATTTTCTCCATCACCAGCCGGCCGATCTCCTCGGCGCTCTCGGCCTGGATGACGGCGATCACGTCATAGGGGCCGGCCACGGCGTCGGCGCTGACCACGTTGGGCAGTTCCCGAATCCTCTGCGTCACCTGGGCGACCCGGCCGATGGCTGCTTCCACCAAGACGTAGGCCTTGACTGCCATGGCGCCACCTCCTTCGAAAGAGGCATCCAACGGATCCAATTCTATCATAGGGCAAATGGGCGGCCCTGTCAACCCCTGGGGTGGATACGTAGAAACATGCATCCCCCTGGATGTGCAGTTGCCGGGGCATTGCCACGGGGTTTCCACCGAGGACATGGGGACAAAAGCCCCGTGTAGGTCTAGCCCAGGGGGCGCTTGGCCGGCAGCCCCGGCCGGCGGGGGAAACGTTCGGGGGTCGGGGCCACTTTCTCGATGAGTACCAGGTGGCGGGGAGCCTCCAACCCCGGCACCTCCACCGGCTGCACCGCTCTCAGACGCCCGCCCAGGAGGTGCAGGGCCCCCTGCGCCTGGGCCACCTCTTCCTCCACCTCCCGGCCCTTGTAGGCCACAAAGAGCCCGCCCGGACGCAGCAGGGGCAGGGCGTACTCGACCAGGGTGGGCAGGCCGGCCACGGCCCGGGCCAGCGCCAGGTCGTAGGTCTCGCGGTGGGAGGGATCGCGGCCGGCCTCCTCGGCCCGGCAGGTGAGCACCTGCACGGCGTCGAGTTCCAGGACCTCGACCAGGTGGCGGAGAAAGGCCGTCTTTTTGGCCACCGACTCGATCAGGGTCAGGCCGGCATGGGGGAGGAGGATTTTGAGCGGCAATCCCGGAAAGCCGGCCCCGGCCCCGATGTCCACCATCCGATAGGGCGCTTCCCAGACCCGGGGGGGAAGGTGGGGCAGACAGGTGAGGGAATCGAAAAAGTGCTGGGCCTGGACCTCTTCCCAACCCACGATGGCGGTCAGGTTGACCCGCCGGTTCCAGTCCAGGAGTTCCCGATAGTAGCGACGGAAACGCTCCCGCTGGGTCGGTTCCAGCGCCAGTCCCAGCCGGGCCAGGTGTCCTTCCAGGAGTGCCGTGTCCATCTCCGGTCAAAAAACTCCCCCTGGCGGACAGGGCGGCCCCCCCTGCTTGAGCGACCCGTCCGCCAGGGGCACTAGGGGAAGGGAGTATCTATATTATACCCGGATTCCCCGGAATTGCAAGTAACCTGGATCACCATCTCCAGCCAGTCCACCTGCACGCCCAGAGCCCTCGTGTCGGCCGAGGCCGGGTCCTTTTCCCGGGGAACAAAGGTGGGGCTTTCCAGCACCGCCTCCACCGCCTCGCCCGCCCGCACCGGGAAGCAGTCGCTCTCGTAGGTGGCCCAGTAGGGGCCGAGGGTCCAGTGCGCCTCCCCTTGGCCGGCGATGCGCAGCACGGCCGGCAGGGCTGCTTCCTCCCGCCCCGGAGCGGCCAGGCGCAGCCGCAGCCGGGCCTCGCCGGAAGTGCCGGCGATCATCCGGAAGCGGGCCCGCGCCGTCGTCCAGCGGAAGGTGACCCCGCCCCCGGTTTCACTGGCATAGACCCCATAGACGTAGCCGGCGTCCAGCCCGCCCCCCACATCCACCCGCCCGATCGGTGCCAGGGCCAGGTTCTCCCAGGCCCAGGCCACGACGTCCTCCTCGGCCACATAGCGGCCGCGGAAGGCTTCCCGGGCCGCGGCCTCTTCCCCTCGCCGCCGCAGGAGGTTGCCCAGGCTCGTGCTACAGGGCAAATAGTTGATGCGCAGCCGCCAGCAGGAAGCATACGTCGCCTCCGCTTCTTCCGGCCGGCCCATCCGCTCCAGCGCCAGCGCCAGATCGTAATACGGCTCCGGATGGCGCGGGTCGGCCCCGATGGCCTGCTCGTAGGAACGGATCGCCTCCTCCGGCCGGCCCAGTGCCCCATAGACCTGGCCGAGCATCTGGTAGAACCCCCGCCGGAGGTTCGTCGCCATCCATTCCCAGGGGGAATAGGCGATGAAACAGTAGGCCCAGCCGGCCAGGAGCGCCCCCAGCAGCGCCGCCCGCCACAGCCATCCCCGGCACCGGAACAGGCGCCGGCCCTCGGCCAGGGCCAGGGCGGCCCAGGGGATGAGGACCGGGAAGAGCAACTGCCGGTAGCGGGCCTCGGCGTGCATGAGCATCATGGCGGCCAGGTTATACAGCAGCCAGAGCAGGGCCAACGTCTTGCCCCGGATTCGACGGGGCTCAACCGGAGGGAAAACGAGGGCGGCCAGGGAGGCCACGGCGATCAGCGCGTAGAGGCCGTCGTCCAGAAGGAGGGCCAGGAGGAAATAGGGCAGGGAGGGTTCCCGGTAGGGCAGTTTCAGGAAGCGGTCCTCGATCGGTTTGATGCGCAGGAGGTAGGGAAAGGTCGCCAGGAGTTTCCGCAGCAGGCTTCCGGGGTCTTCCCGCCAAAGTTCCAGCCCCTTCTGCACGGCATAGGCCTGCCGGTCGGCCGGGTTGGGGATGGCCTCCAGTTGGCGGTTGATCTCCTCGATATCCGGGCGGGGGCTGCCGTCGTAATAGGCCCAGAGGCTGTAGGAGGCTCCGGTATCCAGGAGGATGAAGCGGTGGTAGGTCAGGGCGTTGTGCACCGTCCAGGGGAGGATGGGCAGCAGGCCGGCCGTAAGGAAAAGGAGCGGCAGCGCCCAGCGCCGAAGAAAGCGCCGGCCGGCCGCGCCCTTCGCGAGGGCGGGTTCGGAACCGGCCCCGGCCGGCCGGGGGCGCAGGCTAAAGTACAGCCAAAGGGCCGCCAGGGGAAAAAAGGCCAGCGCCACCGCCCGTGTCAGCGCGCACAACCCCAGGAGCATCCCGGAGACGGCCGTCCAGAGGCCGCGCCGCTCCGGCCGGGCCTCCGGCACCTGGAGGTGGGAGATCATCCAGGCCACGAAGAGGAAGGTGAAGAGCGTCTCCGCCATAAAGAGGGATGGGAAGGTGGCAAAAGGCAGGAGGAGGGCCGCAAGGAGGGCGGAAAGCAGGCCGGCCCTTCCCCCTTGTTCGCCGGGGAAAAGGCGCCGGGCCAGCAGGTAGAAGCCGTAGACGGTGGCCGTGCTCAGGACGACCTGGGCCATCGTCGCCACCCGGGCGTTTCCCCCGCCCAGCCAGAGGAACAGGGCCAGGAAGAGGGGGTACAGGGGCGCCCGCAGCCAGCGGTAGGAGTCGTAGAAGACGAACCCTCGCCCGCTCACCAGGTCCTGGGCCACCGGCAGGTACTCGGTCTCGTCGTTGGCCAGGGGATGGTCCGGCCGGCTCCACAGCCACAGCCGGAGGGCCAGGGCCAGGAGGAGGATCAGGGCCAGAAGGAGTTTCTCCTGCTTGGTCAAGAGACCCTCACAGAGAGCGTAGGTCGGCCTGTCGAACCGACCTACGTTTCGTAGCCGTCCGGGTGGCGGCGGTGCCATTCCCAAGCCGAGCCCACGATGGCCTCCAAGGCCGGGAAACGCGGCCGCCAGCCCAGTTCGCGGCGGATGCGCCGGGAGGAGGCCACCAGCACGGCCGGGTCCCCTTCCCGCCGTGGCCCGACCACGGCCGGGATGGGACGGCCGGTGACCCGACGGGCCGTTTCGATGACCTCCTTCACCGTAAAGCCCTGTCCGTTGCCCAGGTTATAGACCCGGCTTCCTCGGTCCAGGGCCTGCAGGGCCAGGATGTGGGCCTGGGCCAGGTCCGAGACATGGATATAATCGCGGACGCAGGTGCCGTCGCGGGTGGGGTAGTCGTCGCCGTAGATGACGATATGCTCCTCGCGGCCCAGGGCCACCTGGAGGACGCGGGGAATGAGGTGCGTTTCGGGACGATGATCCTCGCCCCGCTCGGCGGTGGCGCCGGCCGCGTTGAAGTAGCGTAGGGAGGCGTAGCGCAGGCCGTAGATGCGGTCCAGCCAGTAGAGCGCCCGTTCCAGGATGTGCTTCGATTCCCCATAGGGGCTCCCGGGGACGATGGCCTCGCCCTCCGAGATGGGGATGCGCCGCGGCCGGCCGAAGAGGTTGGCCGTGGAGGAAAGGATGAAGCGGCGGACGCCGTGCTCGGCCATGGCCTGAAGCAGGGTCAGCCCGCCCAAAACGTTATCCCCCAGGTAGCGGAAGGGCCGCTCCATCGACTCGCCGACCAGCGTATAACCGGCAAAGTGCATCACCCCATCGAAGGCATACGTGCGGAAGAGGTCGTCCAAGAGGGCGCGATCGCCCACGCTCCCCTGGACCAGGGCCGCCCGGGGATGGACGGCCGCCCGATGGCCCTGGCTGAGGTCATCCAGGACGACGACCTCCTCGCCCGCTTCGATGAGGTGCTCGACCACGATGCTGCCGATATAGCCGGCCCCGCCGGTGACCAGGATGCGCATACGACCTCCTTGCTCAATACACCGGCAACCGGGGATCCACCTCCCGGGCCCAGGCGTTGATGCCGCCGCGCAGGTGTTTGACCTTGCGGAATCCGGCGCTGAGGAGGATTTCCAGAGCCCGGGCCGAACGCGAGCCCCCTTTACAAAAGACCACCACCTCCTCGGCGCTATCCAGTTCGTTCAACCGGGCCGCCAGTTCTCCCAGCGGGATGAGTTGCGCCCCCTCGATTCGGGAAATCTCCAGCTCATGGGGCTCCCGCACGTCGATCAGGCGCAGGGGCGCCCCGCTTTTCAAGCGCTCGGCCAGTTCCCGGGCCCCGATTTCCCAGGCCTCGTCCACCGTTCCTTCCCAATGACCCCAGCCGGGGATGCCGCAGAAGGCCGCATAGTCCACCAACTCGGTGATCTCCGGCTGCGGGCCGCAGATTTTGCAATGGGGGTTTTTCTCCAGGGTCACCCACTCGAAGGACATCTCCAGGGCGTTATAAAGCAGTAGCCGGCCGATGAGCGGTTCTCCGATTCCCAGAATCAACTTGAGCGCCTCGGTGGCCTGAATCGTGCCGATGATGCCCGGCAAAACGCCGAACACCCCGCCCTCGGCACAGGAGGGCACCAGTCCCGGAGGCGGGGGTTCCGGGAACAGACAGCGGTAACAGGGCCCCCGCCGGGCATCGAAGACGCTCACCTGCCCGTCGAAGCGGAAGATGGAGCCGTAGATATACGGTTTGCCCAGCAGCACGCAGACATCGTTGCTCAGGTAGCGGGTGGGGAAGTTATCGGTGCCGTCAATGACGAGGTCGTACGGCCCGGCGATCTGTCGGGCATTGGCCGAGGTGAAGGGCTCGTTGTAGGTTTCGACCACGATCTCCGGGTTGAGGTCCAGAAGGCGCTCTCGGGCCGATTCGACCTTGGGCACGTGCAGGCGGGAGGTGCCGTGAATCACCTGCCGCTGCAGGTTGGACAAGTCCACCCCATCGCTATCCACCAGGCCGATTCGGCCGACGCCGGCCGCCGCCAGGTACAGGGCCGCCGGCGACCCCAGCCCTCCCAGCCCGATCACCAGTACCGAGGCCGCCTTGAGTTTTTGCTGCCCCTTCAACCCCACCTCGGGAATCAGGAGATGGCGCGAATAGCGCAGGATTTCGGGAGGCGAGAGTTCGGGAAACATCGCGCGATCACCCGGCCGATTTCTCACCCTGGACCCACACCCAGGCCACGCACTCCAGGTCCGCTTCCTCCACCGTTTCGGCGGCCCGGGGAAGAGAAGCGGCCGGATGGGGATGGGCCTTCCGGAATTCCACAAGCCGCGCCATCCACTCCGTCGGTTTGCACTGCGTCCGCTGCCGCCAGAGGGCGCGAAGTTCGGAGAGCGCCGGCCCGGCGAGCGGCCTTTCCTCAAAATACTGGAGCAGGGCGTTGCGCTCGGCCGAGATAAAGTAGAGGAACATCAGGCGGTTGAGGAGGAGGTGCGTATAGTCCCGCGCCCATTCCGGCGTCTCCTCCGGATGGGTCCGGCGCAGATGCTCCCGAATCCGGTGAAAGGCCTCGCGATAGTCCTGGAAGAAGCGCCCGGTAACCCGCTGGACGCTGAAGGCCTCCTGGTGGCGCTGCCAGACGGTCTCCGAATCCGTTCCGGGCTCGATCCGGATGCCCGAGAGGACTTCCAGGTCGGTGCGGTACGGTTCGGCCGGCCGCACCTCCAGGAAGCGCAGCCAGAGACGCACCCGAGCGGGGTCCCTCTGGGCCGGCAAAAGACGAAGAGGGGAGACAAAGGTGACCTGTTCCCAGGGTTGCCCCGTAGAGAAAACAAAGAGGCCGTTTCCCTGAGGCTGCTGCCGGTGGAACGCCTCCAGAATACGGCGGATATCGGTTCGACGCAGGCGGTCCGAGGCCGTTTCCACGTGGTAGACCCGGAAAGGAAGGGGCTTCGGAATCTGGGCGATCAGCCAGAAGTTCCGGACCAGGTCCTGCGCCCCTTTGGGGAATCCGGCCACATCCCAGGGAATCGGGACTTCCTGCGCCGGATAGCCCAGGCGTCGGAAAAAGCGGACGGCACCGTCCGGGGAAGTATACTCCGCCAGGACCTCTCGCACATCCACGTCGACACCCCGCCAGGCCGAAAACAGCGGTCCGCGCCCTACGCGCCGGTACAGCGGGAAACCCCGCCCTTGATCCGTGGAAGGAAGACCCCGACCTGTATTATACCTCCCCGGGATGTCCTGTCAACCGCCCAACCGGTTCCAGGCCGGCCGCCCGTCCCGATTTCGGAGGTCAGCCCACCTGGCGGGCACAGCGGGGGCAAAAGCCGGCCCCTTTGAAGTCGGTATCGGCCAGGGTGTTGGAAAAGTGCATCACACAACGCCGGTCGGGGCAGTGCCCCAGCCCCAGGGTGTGTCCCAGTTCGTGCACCGCCTCCTTGAGGACGCGGAGGCGGAAGCGCTCCACATCCTCGGGTTGGCCGTAGAAAGCGGGGTGCAGCCGGGCCAACGCCACCAGCGCCTCCCGGCCGGAAAGGGCGGCCTGGCCGAAGACAAAGTTCAGCCCCGGGGTATACAGGTCGGCCTCGACCAGGGCCAGGGTGCGCCAACTTTCCCCGGCGAGCGGGCGCAGCCGTTCCAGCAGGTCGTCGCTGCGGTACTGCCTCCGGCCGGGGTCGAAGGCTTCGGCCGGCAGGGACAGCGCCGGTCCGGCGGCCCAGGGCCGGCCGAAGCGGGCCTGGAGTTCCTCCCCCAGCCAGGGCAACAGATCGGGAGGAAGCGGCCCGATGGGCACGAGGAGGAGGTCGCCGACCATCAGTCCTCCAGCGGCTCGAAGCGCTCCTGCAACCGGGCCATCACCTCCGGCATGGTGGTATATTCCATCTCCTCCAGCGGCAGGCGGTGCGGCTCAAAGGGGCCGTGGCGGCGTAGATGTTCGGCAATCACGTTACACATCCGGCGGGCTTCGTCGAAACTGGGGTCGTCGAACATATCGCGGGGGCCGATCAGATGGCCGGCGGCCAGTTGAAAGCCCAGGGCCACCACCCGGGGCGGGCCATCGAAACGGCTGGGATTGCTCCGTTCCACCGAAACCGGCATCAGCGGGCCGTAGTGGGAGCCCCGCATCCAGCCCTCGACAATATGCGGCATAGAGAACGGCTCCAACACTTCCCCCACGGCAGGAAACTCGCCCTGGCAGCGGACAATACAGACCGGGTCGTCCTTCCCTACGTAGCGGCCGGCGATGAGCGCCAGACGTTGGGTCGAGGAGACCGCGGCCACCTTCCCCTCCCGGGTATAGACCGCTTTGACCACGTAGCGACCGGAGGCGCCGATAAAGACCAGGAGGTCGTAACTTTCCTCCGGGGTAAAGAAAGAGATACGCCGGTGCTCTTTGACATCGTGCACCTCGAAGCAAAAGCCCGCGTGCATCGAGGGGGAAATAACCAGGCCAGCCGTGTTGAAAGGGTCGGCGAACATTCGGTAGAGCGGCATGTTCCAAGCCCCGGCCGAGGTCTTGTCAGCCATGAAGATAATGACCGGCTCGCTTGTCCGTTCCTCCAGTTCCATTTCGGCCACGCCCGGGCCCATCCCGCGTACGTTGCCCGAGAAGGCGTCGGAGAGGAGGTCCTGGCCGGCCCCATAGAGTTTCATCTCCCGGGCCACCCGCGTGCACTCCTGAAAGGTCTCCCAGGCTACCTGATGGATCTCCGTGTCGTTCGGCCCTCGAGCATGGGTCATCACGAGTTCCAGGTCATCGCCCACCCGGGTGACGTGGAAATCGAAAAGCAACCCGCGGTGGCGTGCTCGGTCCAGACATTCGGCGGCTCGTTCCAGGAGCGCCGGATGGATGCTGGAATGCCCCACATAGCCGCCGACATCGGCCTTGATGACGCTCAAGGTAACTTTCATGGCAACCTCCCAACCGGCTATTCCTCCAGGCTTTTGAGCGCCAGGGCGATGGCCCCCACCACCACGGCGGTTTCCCCCAGGCTTCCGGGAACGATGCGCACGGCCCGGCCGGGGACGGCCATCGCCAGGCGGGCAACCTCCTCCCGAAGCGGTTCCAGGAGGTCCTCGCCGGCCAGCCGGGCCACGATGCCCCCCAGGACGACCATCTCCGGGTTGAGCAGGTTGACCAGGTTGGATACGGCGATCGCCAGGTAGTGGGCCGCCTCCAGGAGCACCTGACGGGACGGAGCATGCCCCTCACGGGCCGCCTCGACCACGTGCTGGAGGCGCAGGCCCTGCCCCTCCTTCCGGACCCGGGCCTCGAGCGGCTCCGGATCGTCGCGGGCCAGTTCGCGGGCCCGGGCGATCAGGGCCGGGGCCGAGACGAGGGCCTCCAGGTGGCCCGGCCGGCCGCAACTGCAGACCGGCCCGTCCTCCAGAACCAGGGTATGGCCGATCTCTCCGGCCGTGGTGGTGGCCCCCCGGTAGAGTTGCCCCTCCACCACCATCCCCCCGCCGACGCCGCTGCTCAGATGGAGGTAAAAGAGGTGGCGCACCCCCCGGCCGGCGCCGTAGAGCGCCTCCCCCAGCGCCGTCACCCGGGCGTCGTTATCCACCAGGGTGGCCGTGGAAAAGGCTTCCTCAAAGACCTGCCGCAACGGATAGTTCTCCCAGCCCGGCATCCGGTGGGAGACGATGGTCACCCCCTGCCCCACATCCACCGGTCCCCCGAAGCCGATGCCGATGCGCAGGAGTTGCCTCGGCTCCAGGCCGTGCTCCCGCAGGAGGGAGCGGGCCATCTCCAGGGCGGAGAGCACCACCTGGGAGGCTTCGCTTCCCCGTTCCAGCGGCCGCTGGAGCGTGTGCAGAAGCCGGCCCTGGACATCGGCCAGGGCGACCTGCAGGCCGTAGCCGCCGATGTCCATCCCCAGGAGATACCCCCCCAGGCCCAGCAGCGACCCCATCCGGGGTTCCGAATGCGTCCGTGCCATGCCGGCCTCCTCGTTTCGCGCCTTTGTCTCCATTCTACTACACCCCTCCCCGATACGCAACCTCGCGTTCGAATTGTACATAATAGACTTGACATGGAAAAGACGATGTGCTATAATGAAAAAGCCTCTCCGGCAAAGGCAATCCACCAAGGCAATGACCCGAGCCCAGTTTCGAAAGGAGGTGATATCCGGGAACGTCTGCAGCCACGGTTTCTGTCTGTCTTGCTGCCTGGTGCAAAAGAAAGGAGACAGCCATGAAGCGAATGCTGGCACTCGTGGGTACTCTGGTGCTGGTGGCCTCTCTGCTTCTTCCTTTCTCCGTCGGAGCAAATAGCGTGAGGCCGCGAAGCGCCGATGGGGCTCCGGCGGCTCCTCCGGCGCAACCTCCTCGCCCCTACGCCGGCCAGGTGACCACCGCCACCGACCGGGCTATAGAAAAGATTCACCCCAACTTGCGGGAAGCAGCCCGCGCCGGCGGCGATTCCCTCGTCCCCGTGAACGTCTTCCTTCGCCCGGGAGCCGACGTCAAGGGGCTGGCCGCCCTCTTCGACCGCCCCATCGTCCGCACCATCCAGGGCACGACCTCCATCATCGGCCAAGTGCCGGCCCGGAACCTCCTGAAACTGGCGGCGAGCGAGGGCGTGGACGTGGTCCTGGACCCCATGCCCTATGTCCCACCGCCCCGTACCCCGGATCCGGACATGCCCCAGCGTATCGCCCGCGCTGCGGAGCGGGCCCGTCCGGAAGGCACCGCCTCCCAACCCACCGGGCGGACCGGCATCGAGGGCTGGTGGGATGTTGGTGAGGGCCACCGCTCCTCCTACGCCTGGGCCAACGGCTACACCGGCGACGGCGTGAAGGTGGCCGTCATCGATACCGGCGTGGACTTTGCCCACCCCGACCTCCAGGGCACCTGGGCCGTCTACCCGCTCACCAGCACGACCATCCCGACCACCTACACCCAGGCCTATGGCGGCTGGCCCATCGCCTTCGACGACCTCTCGATGATGTACTATGCCCTGGGCGGCGGTCCGACCCCCGGCACCTGGTACGCCGATACCTCCTACACCGTCTCCGTCACCCCCACCATCACCACGACGATCCTCTTCGACGGCAAGACCTTCACGGTGGCCGGCAGCCTGAGCGGCATCTACCACATCGGCTATCACCCCGATACCTCCCTGGTTTCTTGGTGGTACGGCGAGCCGGTGGCCGTCCTGGTGGTGGATAAAAACACGAGCGGCGTCTACGATACCGTCTACGTGGACCTGGACGACGACTATGACTTCACCAACGAAAAGGCGGCTACCCGCGACGACCCCACCGCCTGGAAGGACCTGGGCGGCGACGGCTATGCCGACGTCTCCGGCGGCATGATCTACTTCATCGCCGACGGCCTGCACCATCCGCCCGGCTTCGACTGGCTCTGGGAGCCGTTCGTCCCGCCCTTTGATCCGCCCGCGGCGGGCGCTATGGTGGCCTTTATGCTCAACGACGCCCTGCTGGCCGGCGGCGACCACGGCACCCTCTGCGCCTCCAATGTGGTCGGCCAGGGGGTCATCGACGGCGGGGCTCCCCCCTACAAGCCGATCGGCGTCGGGGGAATGGTCCAGGGCGGCGGCAAGGAGGCCCGGGTCTGGGCCATGGGCTGCTTCTACTGCGGCGGCTACGAGACCGACTACTACTTTATGACCGCTCTGGGCTACGACGGCCTCCCCAATACCGGCGACGAGGCCGAAATCGTTAGCATGTCCTACGGCAGCACCGCTACCGATAACGACGGCTGGGACTGGATGAGCCGCTTCCTGACCTGGATCAACCTGGCCCTGTCTCCCCATACAGCCTATGTGGGCTCCAGCGGCAACGGGGCACCGGCCTACGGGACCGTCAATTCGCCCAATCCGGTTACAGGAGTGAGTGTGGGCGCCTCCACCCAGTACGATTCCTGCGGCGGCACCTTTGACCCCATTTCCTCCACCGCGCAACTCCTCTGGGGCGACCTCCAGTCCTGGTCCGACGTCGGCCCGGGAGCCGACGGAAGCGTGGGTGTCTCCGTCCTGGCCAACGGCGCCTGGGGGGCCGGCGACCTGCCCCTGAACGAGGTGGGAGACGGCTGGACGGCCTGGGAGTGCTGGGGCGGCACCAGCCGCTCGGCACCGGTGGCCGCCGGCAACCTGGCCCTGGTCTATGACGCCTACTACCAGGCCCACGGCGAATACCCCACCTGGGATGTGGCCCGGGCCATCCTCATGTCCGGCGCTAACGACGCCCTCCACGATCCGCTGCGCCAGGGGGCCGGCACCGTCAACGCCGAGCGCGCCACCTGGGTGGCCGGCGGGGATTACGGTTTCTACGTCCTCCCCGACTCCTGGAGCGCGGGCGACTACCGGGGCGGAAACTACCTCTCCTTCGCCAACATCGTCCACCCGGGCGATTCCGCCTCCCAGGCCTTTACCCTGGTGAACGACTCGGCCTTCCCCATCACCGTCACGGTGAGCGACGGCTACTTCACCCTGCTGGGCGAGGAGGAGTGGACCTTTACGACGAACAATGCCCTCGAACAACGCCTGTGGGCCAAACCCGATTACCTCTTCACCGCCACCCAGTGGGTGGAGAGCGGCGGCCCTTACGAGGGCGCCGACCTCATGATCGCCAAACTGGTCTTCCCCTACCGCCAGTTTAGCCTGGACGATCCGGCCACCCCGCCGCAGGTCTATAACAGCCGCTGGCGCGTGCTCATCTACGACTGGACCGACTGGAACGGCGACGGCAACCTCTGGACCGACCTGAACGGCGACGGGGTGGTGCAGAGCGGCGAGATCGACACCTACGAATACAACCGCTACGGCTACGGCTACAACAGCGGCACGGCGATGCAGCAATCGGCCCGCGACCCCTCGCACCGCTACCACGACGGCCTCTACGTCGGCGTGGAGCACCGCACGGCCAGCGGCTCTATCCCGACCACGACCCTCGAACTCCGCGTCTCCTTTTACAAGCGGGTGGACTGGCCCTGGCTGGGGACGGACGTCTCCTCCCTCACCATCCCGGCCGGGGGCACGGCCACCTTCACCGCCACGCTGAGTGTGCCGCTGACCGTGCCGTTGGGCCTCTACCAGGGCGAAATCCTCCTTCAGGACCCCGGCTACCTGACCTACACCGCCCACACCGCCGTGGTGCCGGTGGTGGTCAGCGTGGCGGCGGACGGGCCGACCTTCTCCTTCGGCAACGTGGACCAGGACCTGCCCTATGACAACGGCACCGTCGGCGGTTTCTTCGACTGGGCCTGGCGGGCCGAGAGCGGCGACTGGCGCTTCTTCTTTGCCGATATCCCCGATGACCACGGCCTGCCGGCGGGCACCAACTTCCTGGTACACACCGTCTGGAGCAACTACCCCACCGACCTGGATACCCTGGTCTTCGGGCCAACCCCGGACGACTTCTCCGACCCGACCGGCGACTTCTACCTCCCCGGCGTCTACGGCCCTTATGCCCTCTACAAGGTCGGCGGGAGCGAGAACACCTACCAGGGCAGCGGCCGGTGGCTCTTCCGCACCAACACCGGTACGACCGAGGAGTGGGTTGCGGCGCCGCTCCAATCCGGCCTGCACCTCTTCGCTCTCCATAACGTCCTCTTCAACCCGGAGGACGAATCCGGCAGACTCCTCAAGGACATCCCCTTCAGCGGCACCGTCGGCACCCTGGCAGTTATCCCCAGCCCGGTGGAGGTCTGGACCTCCTCCTTCACCGGCGAGGTGCCGATGGAGGCGCTCTCCTCCCTGGCCCTGCCCGGCATCACGGTGACGGCCTACGGCCTGAGCCGGCCGCTCGTTTGGGCCGCTGAGCCGATCACGCCGGCCGCCGGCCTGTGCGACTGGTCCTACGAGTTCACCGTCACCCAAGCCGCCTATATCGAGGCCGAAACCTCCAGCCCCGACGTAAGCGACAACGACCTCTACCTCTATTGGTGGGACGGGGCCTCCTGGGTGCAGATCGCCGCCTCGACCGGCCCGACGGCCGAGGAGTACATCCGCGTGCTCCGGCCGGCAGACGGCCGGTATCGCCTCTGTCTGGACGACTGGGCCGGCGTGCCGGGCCACTTTGACCTGACCCTCTTCGCCCCGGCCGGGATGGACCTCTGGGTAACCGACGTGCCCACCGGAACGCTCGAACCGGGGGTGCCGGTCTCCTTCACCCTGAACTATAGCACCACGATGACACCGGGCGACTGGTACGGGGTGATCCTGGCCGGCCCGCCGGTGGCGCCTTCGGCCGTCCTGGTCCCGGTCATTATTCATTACTGCTGGCCAATCTCGTCGGCCGACTTCACCTGGTCGCCGACCACACCGACGGTGGGGCTGATGACGCTCTTCACCGCGACGGTTATCCCGCCCACGGCGACGACGCCCATCACCTACACCTGGGACTTTGGCGACGGCCACTCGGCGGTGGGGACCGTCCCGACGGCGACCCACGCCTACACCGCCACGGGCCCCTACACCGTCTCCCTGACGGCGGCCAATGCCTGCAGCACGGTTACGGTGGAGCACATCCTGACCGTGGAGGCGCCTCCTCCGCCGCCCTGCACTCCTATCGAGAGCGCCGACTTCACCTGGTCGCCGACCACACCGACGGTGGGGCTGATGACGCTCTTCACCGCGACGGTTATCCCGCCCACGGCGACGACGCCCATCACCTACACCTGGGACTTTGGCGACGGCCACTCGGCGGTGGGGACCGTCCCGACGGCGACCCACGCCTACACCGCCACGGGCCCCTACACCGTCTCCCTGACGGCGGCCAATGCCTGCAGCACGGTTACGGTGGAGCAGACCCTGACCGTCGCGTACAGGATCTACCTGCCGCTCGTCCTCAAGGGGTACGCTGCGCCATAAGGCAGGGCTTGAAGGATAGGGGCTAGCCCGGCAGCGGGGTTAGCCCGCTGGAAGGGGCCGGCCGGGCCACCGGACCCGCCGGCCCCGACGTTTTTCCGGCCAGGGCTTCCAGCAGGACGGCCCGTACCCACTCCGGCATGGGGGTGGAGCGCAGTTCCCGCTGTACAAAGGCCTGCACCGTCCGCCCGACGGCGACGATCGCTCCCTCCTCGTCGGCGATGCGGTAGCCCAGGGCGAAGGAACGCCGGCGCACCTCCTCCACCCAGACCGCCAGTTCCACCTCCCGGTCAAAGTGCACCGGCGAGAGGTAGCGGCAGCCGGCCCAGGCGATCATGAAGGGGATGTCCGCCGTCTCCATCCGGGCGTAATCCAGCCCCAGGCGGTGCAGGAAGGCGATGCGGCCGACCTCGAACCAGTCCAGGTAGCGGGCAAAGTGGGCCCCACGGGTGGGGTCGCTTTCGGCATAGCGCACCCGCAAGGGGAAACGCTCCTCGCGGCCGTGGGGGAAGAGGCTTCCCCAATCGGCCAGCCGCTCGGGAGGCGGTGGGGCCGGAACGGGATGCAGGTGGCCTGCACCCTCCAGGAGCGTCGCCCCCTGCGCCCGGACTTTCCCCTGCACCACGATTTCATGGGCCACCCAGAGGTGACCTTCCTCCGCACCGAGGGCCTGGCTGCGGACGGTCACCGTTTCGCCATACCGAACCGGGGCCAGGTAACGGCAGGCCGCCTCCAGGACAAGGGGGCGCTCTTCCCCCAGGGGACGGCCTAGGGCGGCAAAGAGGGCCTCGTAGCCCAGTTCAAACCAGGCCACGTGGTGGGCGTAATAGACCACGTGCTGGGCATCGACCTCGGCATAGCGAACCGGAAACGTGACCTCGACCACCATGCGAACGCGCCGGCGTGCCCCCGGCTCACGGTGCCCACGAAGGGCGCGAGGTGGCATCCACCTGCGCCCCGTAGGTCAGGCGTGCCTCGCCGGCCGGGTGAGGGAAGCCGTCCGCAGCCGCCTCCAACGTCAGGAGCCACAGGTCGAAGGAGCCGTCCTGTTCGGCGATAAAGGCGATCTGCTTTCCATCGGGCGACCAGGCCGGCCCCCGCGCCGCCTTCTGGGGGGAAAGGAGCCGCGGCGTCCATTCCTCCGGGTAAAGCGGGTTGAGCGGGGAAGGCATCAGCCAGATCTGGGTGGCGCCCGCCTGCCGGGCGGCATAGGCGATCCACTGCCCATCGGGCGACCAGGCCGGGTCGTAGCGCTCGATGCCCTCTACGTCCTGCCCCAGGCGCAGGACCTTGCCGGTGTTTCGGTCCAAATAGCGCAACTGGGCCCCGTGATCGTAGGTGAACAAGGTCAGGGCCATGTATTGTCCGTCGGGCGACCAGGTGGGGTTTTCGATGAAGCCGTTCAGGGAGAGGTAGGGCTGTTCCCCGCTGCCGTCGGGACGGATGCGCCAGACCGAGAGCAGGCTGGAAAGTTGGCGGGGTTCATAGTGGGAAATGTAGCCGATCCAGGCACCGTCCGGGGGAATCCACTGGGGTTGAAAGGCCCAGTAGGAGGTATGGGCGGCCTCGTGGCTCTGCTCGGGGTAGGTGGAGCGGTTGGCCGTGACCGGGTGGGGGTGGCTGCCGTCGGCCTCCATCACCCAGATATCGGAGTAGCCCTCGCCCCGGACGACGAAGGCGATCTGTTTCCCATCGGGCGACCAGGCCGGCTGGGAGGCCGGAGTCGGCCCGGTCAGCCGGCGGGTGGCGGTGCCGGTGTACAGCCAGATGTGTCCCTGGGAGGCGTACAGCAGCCGGCCGGAGACGGATGGCCCCTGGGGTTGCTCCGTGATGCCGGGGGGCGCAGCCGTGGGGGAAGGACGAGGGCGGGGTGTCGGTCCGTTCCCCGGAAGGCAGCCGGCAAGGAGGCCGCACACCGAGAGGAGGCAGAGGATTCCCAGGCCTGGGCCTGCTCTTTTCATGGTATGCTCCTACGTGGCCTGGCCGAAGAGGCCGGGCGGAATATTCCGGGGAAGGAGCACGCGCAGGGCGCGGGGGACGGCCCGGAAGGTCATCGGCGTCTGCCCGATCGGCTCCCCATCCACCTGGACGTGGAGGGGGGTACGGGAGGCGATCACCACCTCGCGCGCCCGGCGGTACTCCACCCCGCCGATCCATTTCTGCCGCTGAAGGAGGGTGAGCAGGGCAAAGAGGGAAATCTGGGGCAGCCCTCCCCTGCCCCGCAGGATGCAGATGTCCAGGAGGCCGTCGTCCACCGTGGCCTGCGGCGTGATCTGGGCAAAGCCCCCGTAGAGCCGGGTGTTGCCGATGACCGCCACCACCGTCTCGCCGCTGAGTTGCTGGTCGTCCAGGGTGATCACCGCCTCTTCCCCGGCGTAGTGGATGGCCGAAGCGATGCCCCGGAGGATATAACTCCAGGGCCAGAACAGTTGACGGGTATCGCCGGTCATGGTCTGGACCACGGCGGCGTCGTAGCCGACGCCGGCCATCAGAAGGAAGTAGCGTGAGCCGGCCAGCCCCAGGTCCATGGAGCGAATCTGCCCCTGGAGGAGGACCTGGGCCGCCTCCAAGGGCTCGGTGGGCAGGCCCTGCTCGCGGGCCCAGACGTTGCCCGTGCCCATCGGCAGGACGGCCAGGGCGGTGGTCGTGCCGGCCAGGCCGTTGACCACCTCGTTGACGGTGCCGTCGCCGCCGACGGCGACGACGACATCCAGGCCGGCCGCGGCGGCCTCCCGGGCCAGTTCCATCGCCTCCCCGGGCCTGCGGGTCTCCCGCAGGCTCACTTCCCAGCCCTGGCGCACCAGGTAGCCCAGGACCTCCTCCAACTCGGCCAGGCGGTAGGTCTGGCCGGCGGCCGGGTTCAGAATCAGCCGCACGCGCGGATGGGGAGGCAGGGGAGCGGGAAGGCCCTCCAGGTAGCGGGCGATCTCCTCCACCGCCGCCGAGAGGTCGCCGCCGGTATCCACGACCCGGTGGGGGCGGCGGATCGGCTCCATCTTCCCGGCATAGTCCAGGTAAACCGCCCAGTCGGCCTCGGATTCATCATCCGGCAGGCGACCCTCCTCCCGTTCCTGCAGCCGCCGGCGCACCACCTCCGGGGCGGCCGTGGTCTGCAGGATGAGCAACGCGGCCCCCTTTTCCTCGGCCAGCGTATAGTAACGCTGGCGATGCCGGCGGAGGAGGTTGGTGGCGTCGAAGATGACGCTATCGCCCTCCTCCAGCAGGCCGGCCACCACCTCCAGACAGGTGCTGTGGACGATGTGGTGCTCCTCGGGGGTGTAGGCGGGGTGTGGGAAGAGGAGGCGGCGCACCTGGTCGCTGGAGACGATGACCAGGGGAAGGCGCTCGGCCAGGCACCGGGCCAGATGCGATTTGCCCGTGCCGGGCAGGCCGCAGAGCAGGACCAGGGCCGGCCGGGGCAGCCGGCCCGAAGGGAGATGGAGCGCCGCTCGAACCCGACGCGCAGCCTGTCCCGCAGCCATAGCCGTTTCCGGAAGACCGATCTCAGGGGGCGGAGCATCCCGCCCCTACGCCCTACAGCCGTTTCCCTCAGGTTGGGCAGCCCCAAAGGGACAGTTTCGGCCGCCGGCCGTATTATACCCCACCCTCCCGGAGCAGGCAAACGGCGCGGTGAACAAAAACCCGGGGACGCCGCCGGACGACGCCCCTGGAAGATGGCTTCCGTGGAAGCCTTTTGGGGATACGCCCGCCAGAGGCGTAGAACTTGACTTCAATAGTCGGCGGTGCTATGGCC
>JBMFNL010000030.1:0-11156 GCA_049970175.1 Chloroflexia bacterium | reverse complement strand
TAGAACTTGACTTCAATAGTCGGCGGTGCTATGGCCGGCGGGCTCGTTCCCCGAAAGGAGGTGAGGCCAGCGAACCCTTTGCTAGACCAGAGGCGTGAACCCGACGCAAGCGCGGGCTTTTACTCGTGGAGGAGTGAGAGATGAATGCTTTGTGGGTTCTCCTGATCGCCGCCGTCGCCTTCGGAGTGGGCTACTGGGTCTATGCCAAAACGATCGACCGGCGCGTCATCCAGCCGGACGAAAAACGCGCCACCCCGGCCAAGATGTATATGGACGGCGTGGACTTTATCCCCGCCAACCGCAACGTCCTCTTCGGCTACCAGTTCAAGTCCATCGCCGCCCTGGGCCCCATCCTGGGACCGATCATCGCCGTCCAGTGGGGCTGGCTGCCGGCCCTGCTGTGGATCATCCTGGGCACCTTCTTCATCGGCTGGGTCCAGGACTATAGCAGCATCATGATCGGCGTCCGGGAGGAAGGCCAGACCTTCGGCGCCCTCAGTTACCGCCTCATTTCCCCGCGCGCCCGCAACATCCTTTTGGCCTATATCTACGTCTACATCCTGATGATCATGGGGGCCTTTGGAATCCAGGTGGGCTTTAACCTGCTCGCCAACCCGGCCGTGCCCCTGGGCGTGCTCATCGTGATTCTGGCGGGCCTCTTGGCCGGCCAGATGACCTATAAGTGGAAGCAGGACATCATCCTCACCACCGTCGTTACCGTCATCATCGCCCTGATCGGCATCTGGGTGGGGACGCTGCCGGCCGTGCAGGACTTTTTCAAACTCATCTACGGCATCGGCCCGGACGGCAAAAGCCCCATCCTGTTCCTGAACGTAACCCAGGCCGGCTTCATCGGCAGCCTCCTGGTGGCCCTCTTCTGCTACCTGGGCGCCGTCCTTCCCATCTGGCGTTGGGCGCAGCCCATCAACTACGTCTCCTTCTGGATCGTCCTGCTGGGCGTCATCGGGGGCGTGGTGGGCCTGTTCATCAAGGCCCCGGGCATGGGGGACTTCCCGGCCACCACCACCTTCACCACGGCCTCGGGTCCTCTCTGGCCGATGCTCTTTGTGACCATCGCCTGCGGGGCCATCTCCGGCTGGCACAGCCTGGTCTCCTCCTCCGGAACGGCCCGACAACTGGAAAAGGAGACGGACGGCCTCTACGTCGGCGGCGGGGCCATGTTCCTGGAGATGTTCTTCGCCACCATCGCCTTCCTGACCGCTACCGTCGCCTTCGGCAGTTACCAGGGGTACCTGGATGCCGGCGGGCCGGGCAAGGCAGCCGTCGTCTTCTCCAGCGGCCTCTCGAACTTCCTGAACAACTGGGGGCTGGACCAGGCGCTGGGTGCGGGCTTCGGCAAGGCCTACGGTGCCATCTTCCTCACCCTGATGGCCCTGACCATCATGCACCTGGCGGTGCGCTTCATGCGCGTGGCCAGCGCCGAGGCGTTGGGGGAGGCGATTCCGGCCCTCAAGAACATCCATGTCGGCTCTGCGGTCGCCCTCATCCTCACCTTGATCCTGATCTGGCTGGTGCCCTTTATCCAGATCTGGGGCGTCTTCGGCGCGGCCAACCAGCTGATGGCTTCTCTGGCCCTCCTGCTCGTCACCATCTGGCTGATGTCCAAGGCCAAGAACTACCAGTGGACCTTCTGGCCCTTTATCTTCATGTTCGTCACCACCATCGGGGCGCTGGTCTGGTCGGCCTACAACGCCTTCTTCATCAAACTCCGCACCCTGACGGCCTGGCAGGACATCGTCGCCCAGATCACCATCGGGGTTCTTTCCATAATCCTGATCGTGCTGGCCGTCATCCTGGCCGTGGATGCCGTCCTCTCCATCCTTCGCCGTCGGGCGGAAATGGCCAAGGCGGCCCGGTGAAACTGCATCTACCGAGGGCCCGGGAACAGCCCGCCGGCCCGGAGTAGGAAAAGGTGATTCGCCTGGAGGTCATCACTCCGCTTCCGCCGGCCCTGCGGCTTTGTATGCAGTGCGAACGCCTGATGGAAGCCCAACTGGGGGCCCAGGTGCGGCTGGAGATGGCCCGGGAAACCCCCCGGGAACTGCAGGAAGAAGTCGAACGGCTGCAATCATGGCTCGGAGACCTCCTGCGCCGCTACTCGGACAACCTCCAGGTGCGCCTGGTCGATCCCTATTCCCCGGAGGGCTTCTGGAAATGCCTGCGCCACGGCATCCGCCGTTACCCGACCTTCCTCGTGCCGGGATACGGCCGGGTCGTGGGGTGGGACCGGCCTGCTCTGGAGCGTCTTCTGGAAGAGGCACGGGAGACTTGATCTCCCGTGCCTCTTCCCGGAAATGGCGATGGAGAGGTCGACATCCGGTCGGAAGCAGGTTGGTCCATACCTCCGAGAGCGCCTGAGTGCGTTCGGGCGCACCCTGCGCGACATCCTCTACGGGATGAGCCTCTACGAGTGGGTGCGCGAACTGGAGAAAGAACGCGGGAGGCTGGAACATCTCTTTGTCCTGGCCGTGTTCGGCGACCTCCTGGGCCTGCCGCTTCTCCCTCCTTACTATACCCTGCGGCTGCTGCCCTACGCCTTTCCCTACCTCGCCGGCTGGCGCTTCCGCCTCCTGCGGGAAAAGGACCTGACCGAACAGTTTGACCAGGAGATCGGTTGAGGTGTCACGGGGATGGTAAATACATCGTTGTGGTCGTCGTGAGCGAGGTTAGACCTGTAGAACGCCACTGGATCATCACCGCTTACCTGAGCCGGCGCTTGGCCGGGGAAGAGGTCGAATGGTCAAGAGACTGACTTTCCAATACGATCGCGAAGCCGATATCCTGTACATCAATCTGGTGGCGCCTTATGCCGCCCAGGAATCTGAAGAATTAGGGGACGATATCATTGCCCGCTTGAATCCGGAAACAGGAAAAATCGAGAACTTGGAAATACTTTTCTTCACCAGCCGCTTGCTGCGACGGGAGTGGTTTTCTTTGCCTGTCGTCGCCGACCTGGAGCGGGCGGTGTCCTCCTGAAAGCACCCTCATTCTGGAGAAAACGGATAGCGTATGCAACCATGGCTTGGAAAGAGCACTGTCGGGGGTAGAACCATGACCGAAGAAGAGAAAAAATCGGGTGGCTTTTGGGATGCCTTCAAGAGCATCCTCTACGGCATGGCCGGCCACGATATGGCCCGCTATGCCCTGAAGACCCGGGGCAGCATGGAACACCTCTTCATCCTCATCACCATGGGGGACCTCCTGGGCATCCCCATCCTGCCGCCCTATTACTCCCTCCGCATCCTGCCCTACGTCGTCCCCCAGATCGCCACCTGGAAACGGCGTATGCTCCGTGAGCGCGACCTGACCGATGCCCTGGCCTAGAAAGCGAGGAAAAGATGTCCCTGGCCCGAATCTTTCGTGAACACCCGGAACGACGCTACATCATGTTCGGCGGCAAGGGGGGATTGGGCAAGACCACCTTCTCCGCCGCCACCGCCTACTGGCTGGCCCGGCAGGGCCACCGCGTCCTGGTCTTTTCGGTGGACCCCCAGGCTTCCCTCTCCGACATCTTCCAGCGGGACATCTTCGGCAAGGGGCCGGTGGAAATCGCCCCCAACCTCTTCGCCGAGGAGATCGATGCCGACCGACGTATCCGCGACTACCAGGAGGAAATTCGCCGAAAAATCCTGGATATGTACGGTCTGGAGGCAGTCCCCGACGAGATCGAGGATTACATCCGGGCCGCGGCCGCCGAGCCGGCCATGGAGGAAAGCGCCATCTTCGACGCCGTCGTGGACATCGTGGTAGGCCAGGATTACGATTACTATATCTACGACCTGGTTCCCCTGGGCCACGCCCTCTATTACCTGAGCATGGCCAGCGTCTACGACCAGTGGATCGCCAAGATCACCGCCCTGCGCCAGGAGATGGAAGAGTACGCCCAGGTGGCCCGCATCATGCAACGCCGGGAGGAGATGGAGGAGGACAAAATCCTGCGCGAACTGCAGGAAATCCGTTACCGCATCAATACGTCCTCCAGCATCCTGACCGACCGGCAGAAGACGGCCTTTTTCTTCGTCGTCATCCCGGAGGAGATGATCATCCTGGACACACTGAAGGCCGCCCAACTCTTTGCCAAATTCCGCGTGCCCATCTCCGGCTACATCGTCAACCGTGTCCTCCCGCCGGAACTGGCCGAGCAGGACATTCCTGAATACCTGCGCAACCGCCTGGCGATGCAACAAAAGTATCTGGCCGAGATCGAGCGGACCTTCGGCCAGGAGGTGATCGCCCGGATCCCCGAGTTTGAACGGGACATCACCGGCCTGCCGATGATCGAACGCATGGCCCAGGCCATGTTCGGCGAGGAGTAGGAGGAGAAGCCGTGATCGAAAAAACCATGGTCCAGTTCCTGAACGAGCATCCCCGCCTGAAGTATGTCTTCTTCGGGGGCAAGGGCGGCGTGGGGAAAACGGTCATGGCCGGAGCCGCCGCCCTCTGGTTCGCCCGGCAGGGCCGCCGTACCCTCCTGGCCTCGACCAACCCGGTGCACAGCCTGACCAGTTGCCTGGGCCAGAACGTCTTCGGCGCTCCTACCCCGGTCGTGGGCCAGCCCAACCTCTGGGCCTATGAAATTGACACCCGCGACACGATCGAGAAGTCGAAGCGGGAGATTCGGGAAAAGATCGAGTGGTTCCTCAAGTTTGCCGACATCAAGACCCGGGCCGATGAGTTCGTCGAATCGGCCACGATGAATCCGGCCTTTGAGGAATCGGCCATGTTCGAGAACATGATCGACCTCATGTTCCGCGATGAGTATGAAGTGTACGTCTTCGACACGGCTCCCACGGCCAACGCCCGCCGACTTCTGGGCATGTCCAGCGTCTACTCCCTCTGGGTCAACAAGATGGTCAAGAGCCGGGAAGAGGCGCGCACCCTGCGGGAACTCCTCTCCTTCAGCAAACGCAAGCAGGAAAAAGACCCCCTGATGGAATATCTGCTCTCCCTGCGCCAGCGGATGAGCCATGCCAAGGAGTTGCTCACCAACCCCGAACTCACCTCCTTCTTCTTTGTCACCCTCCCCGAGGCCCTGCCCATCGCCGTCATCCGGCGCTTTATCCAGTGGTTTCACGAGTTCGGCATCCCGGTGGGCGGCGTGATCGTGAATATGTGCATTGACCGCGCCGCCGTCGGGGAAAAGGCCCCGGAATTCGTCCTCAACCGCCTCCAGATGCAGGACGAGTATATGGAGGAAATCCGGCGCACCTTCCCTGACGTGCGGGCCATCGTGCCGCTCTTCGAGACCGAGGTCTGCGGCATTTCCATGCTGGAACGGACTGCCGAGCACCTTTTTGGGGCCGGGGGAGGGCCGGCTTGAACCCCGTCCTGGTTCTGCTTGCCGTCGGCTTCTGCTATGTGGCCATCTTCGGCGGACTGGCCTGGCTGCGCCGGGAAGGCCTTTCCCTGCAGTTTGCCCTGGAGGGTCTGGGCATCACGGCTGCCTTTGCCCTCCTGGCGCTGAGCGGAGCCTTTGTCCCGCACCCCGTCCTGCTCCTGGTCATCCTCTACCTCCTGACCATGCGGGTGCGGCTGCTTGTGGACCTGGCCCGGATGCTTCGCCACGCCCTGCCGCCGGCCCGCCTGCTGGGGCTCTACGAGGTGGCCCTGCGGCTGTGGCCCGATGCCTCCGGCTACGTGGTCGCCCAGATCGACCGTGGGGCCACCCTCCTGCGGGCCGGCCGGCCGCAGGAAGCGGCCGATGCCCTGGAAAGTGCCCTGGCCCGCCGCCCCACCCGCCGTTTCAATCCGCGCTACGAGGCCGCCTGCCACTACAATTTGGGCCTGGCGTACCAACGCCTGGGGAAGAGGGACCAGGCCACCGTCCACTTCAATCAGGTGATCGAGAGCCTCCCCGGCACCATCTACGCCCACCTGGCCCAACGCGCCATGGTCCCCAAGGCCGGAGCGGCTGGCCGGCCCGCCGAAGAGGATGAGGCGGCGAAGGAGGTCCGGAAGAAATGAACGGCATCCATACCGTCGCCGAACTCATGGCCCTGGCGGCCCGCACCGCACCCAAGTCGGCCGGCCAGGATTACATCGTCATCGAGATCGTGGAAGAGCCCGAAACCCTCCAGAGCCTGGCCGACGACATGGTGCGTTACGGCCAGGAGTCGGGCAAGAAGAACTTTGACCGCGACGGGGAGAACGTCCGCCGCTCGGCCGCCGTGGTGCTCATCGGGCTCAGGGAGGCCAAGACCCTCGGCCTCAACTGCGGCGCCTGCGGCTTTGAAAAATGCCTGAAGCCGAACACCTTCGAGGGCGAGTTCCGCGGCCCCAACTGCGCCCTGCGCCTGCTCGACATGGGCATCGCCCTGGGCTCGGCGGTCAAGATCGCCTCCCTCCTCAATGTGGATAACCGCATCATGTACCGCATCGGCGTCTGCGCCCGCCGGCTGGGCCTCATCGAGGCCGATTTCGTCATGGGCATCCCGCTCTCGGCCACCGGGAAGAGTATCTATTTCGACCGCCCGACCTGACGCGCCGCCGTCAGCAGGTTGTGGATGAGCATCACGTTGGTCATCGGCCCGGTTCCACCCGGCACCGGGGTGATCATCCCGGCCACCTCCGCCACCCCCTCATAATCCACATCGCCGACCATACGGGCCTCCACCGCCTCCAGGGAGGCCCCACAACCGGCACAGACCGCCGCCGTGTCGCGGTTGTCGGCCCCGCACGACGGGCAGGTCCGGACAAAGTTCACCCCAAAGTCCACGACGATGGCCCCCGGCTTGACCCAGTCCCGGCGCACCATCCTGGCCCGGCCCACGGCCACGGCCAGGATGTCGCCCAGGCGGCAGACGGTGGGCAGGTCGGACGTGCGGGAGTGGCAGACCGTCACGGTGGCGTTCTCCCGCAGGAGCAGGAGCGCCATCGGCTTGCCGACGATGTTGGAACGTCCCACCACGACGGCGTGTTTCCCGGCGAACTCGACCCCATAGCGGCGCAGGAGTTCCATCCCACCGGCCGGCGTGGCCGGGACGAAAAAGGCCGGTCCCGGAGCGCCCCGCCCCACCGGTTCGGCCTGGGCCAGCCGGCCGGCGTTCTCCGGGTGTACGCCGTCCACATCCTTGCGTGGGTCCAGGGCGGCCAGGATGGCATTCGGGTCGATCCCCCGAGGGTACGGCTCCTGCACCATGATGCCGTGCACCTCCGGGTTCGCGCTCAACCGGGCCACCAGCCCGACCATTTCCTCCTGAGAGACCTCGGCCGGCAGGGCGTGCACCACCGCCCGCAGGCCGCGCTTCTCCATGGTGCTCACGATGGTGCGGGCGTAACTCACCGAGGCCGGGTCCTCCCCGGCCCGCACCACCGCCAGGGTGGGGACGAAGCCCCGCTCGGCTATCAAGGCCCGGACCTGCTCATCCAGTTCTCCTTGCATCGCCTTGGCCGTGGCCCGGCCGTCCAGCACGATCGCGGTCATCTTTTCCTCCTCGATGTCCGTCCGGGGCAACCCTGCGGGCTACCCCTACTCCTGCACCTCTCCGCGGATGGTGGCTACCAGTTCCCGAACCTTTCCTTGAGCCGCATCATATACGCACTCCACGGCCACCCGGCGCTCCACCAGGGGACGCACCGGGGGCAGGGCCGGCCCCCGCCCCTCCAGGAGGAGGAGCGGCCGGCCGTCATCGGCGCCCAGAAGCGCGACCTCCAGACGGCGCAAGCCCTCGGCATCCGGCCGAAAGCCGGCCGTGCCCGTAACATACGAGGGCAGAGCCAGCGCCGCCCAGTCGAGCGCCTCCAGGTCGGCAAGATGGGCCGATACAGCCTCCCGGCAGGCCTCCCGAACCGCCCGGTCGTCCAGTGGGAGTATGGACCAGCGCTCCACCTGGAGGTCCCACAGCCCCGGCGCCGACCAGCGGACGGAGGAGAGCCGGCCGCCGACCTCGACGTAGAGCGGGGCATCCCAGGGGACAACCCCCAGGTCCATGCTGCGGCTCAGGAGAAAGATTCGGGCCCAGCAGATGGAGCCGTCGGAAGAGAAATGCGCCACATCCAGGTAGGCTCCCTGGCCGGAGATGCGGTAGAGCCCGCGCAGGGCAACCTCCGCCCCTTCTTCCCACAACAGTCCGCAGGGCGTCCGGCCGGCCCCCTCGGGACGGGTGCGCAGGGATACATTCACCGGAGAAACGGCCGGCCCCAAGCCGCATGCCCAGAGGAAAAGCAATCCCCCCAGGCCCAGAAGGCCGGCAAGGACGGAACGACCTCGCACCGGGTCCACTCCTGACGGGCTTCAGCATAACCTGTACGCTATTCTATCACAAAATTTCCCCTCGATCTAACGCGATTGACCCGCTCGCACTTTGTTGGTAAAATGGGGAACAGATGTCGTCCTGGTGGAACAGTTGAGGTGCCCGATGCCCAAATCGTACCTTCGCGCTTCGCTCGTCCTGTTTCTCCTGGTGATTCTGGCCTCCTGCCTCCGGCCGCCGGAAACGGCCTCCCCGGCGGCAAGCCCTTCGCCTGCCGGGCAGGAGGAACAGGTGCTGGTCCTGACCCTGAGCGCCTACGACCCCCCGACGCTGGACCCGGCCCTCTGCACCGATGCGACCTCCAGTTTCGTGATCCGGCAGATCTACAGCGGGCTGGTGGCGCTGGATGAGAATCTGGAGGTCGTCCCCGACCTGGCGACCGGCTGGAGCATCTCCGCCGACGGCCGGGTGTATACCTTCACCCTGCACCCGGAGGCCCGCTTCCAGGACGGCCGGCCGATCACCTCCGCCGATTTCCTCTATTCGTTCGAACGGGCCTGCGATCCGGCCTTGGGGGAAAACCTCCCCTGCGCCACCTACCTGAACGATATCGTCGGCGTGGAGGAAAAACTGGCCGGCCGGGCCGACCGTATCGCCGGCCTGAAGGCCCCCGACGAGCGCACCCTGGTCATCACCATCCAGGCCCCCCGGTCCTACTTTCTCTCCAAACTCACCTACAACACCGCCTATGTGCTGGACCGGAACAACGTTGAGCAGGGCCGCCTCTGGACCGAGCATCCGAACGGGAGCGGACCCTTCCGCCTGGCCGAATGGCAGCATAACCGCCGCATGGTGCTGGCCCGGAACGAACACTACTACCGCCGGCCTCCCCGTCTGGAACAGGTCATCCTCCTGATGGGGGCCGATGCCCGCAACCCCCTCCTGCTCTACGAGCAGGGCCGGATCGACTTCACCGAGGTGGGCACCTCCAGCGTGGCCCGCCTGGAGTACGAGGGCAGCCCCCTGGCCGGAGAACTGCGGGTGAACCCGGAACTTTCGCTGGCTTACATCGGCTTCAATACCCAGATGCCCCCCTTTGACGACCCCAAGGTTCGCCGAGCGCTCACCATGGCCGTGGATCGGGCCAAGATCGCCCGGGTGACCTACGAGGGACGGCTGGTGCAGGCCCAGGGCATCCTCCCTCCGGGCATGCCCGGTTACGACGAGACGCTGGAGGGATTGCCCTACGACCCCGAGCAGGCCCGGGCCCTCCTGGCCGAATCGCGCTACGCCGGGAAGATGCCCCGCCTCACCTTCTACACCACCGGCGGGGGAGACGCCGTCCTTCTCCAGGAGGTCTGGCGTGAGGAACTGGGCCTGGAGGTCGAACTGCGGCAGGTGGTGTGGGCCGATTTTCTGCAGGGCCTGGATGAACGCCGCTACCCTATCTTTGCCCTGGGCTGGATCGCCGATTATCCCGACCCCCAGGATTTCCTGGAGGTCCTCTTCCGCACCGGCAGTCCGAGCAACCATACCGGCTACTCCAACCCGGAGGTGGACCGCCTCCTGGAACAGGCGGCGGCGGAACGGGATGAGGAGAAACGGCTGGCGCTCTACCGCCAGGCCGAACGCCTGATCGTCGCCGATGCCCCCATCATCCCTCTGACCCACGGGGTTACCTACTCCCTCACCAAGCCCTATGTGCGGGGGTTACAGGTCACTCCGATGGGCATCCTGGACCTGTCCACCGTCTGGATCGAGGGCCGGCCGTAGGAGACGCCGGCACGTTCGCCCGTTGGGTTCGGCGATGTCCCCTGGCGCTGAAGGAGGCCGCTTCCGTTACGATACGGCCCGCTTTCGGGCTTTCTGGGCGGCCCTGGCCGAACTCTTCTCCCGCCGGCCCCACCTGCTCCTCCCCTTCGACGAGGTGGTTGAGAAACTGCGCCTGCGCAGCAGCCTCTACCGGGGGGTGCGGCCGGTGGAAGTGGCCCGGATCGTGGGCAGCGTGGGGCGGGCCCGCGATTTCGACGAGGATTTCCGTCCCCTGCACCCGGAGGGCCGGGAACGCCGGGCGCGCATCCGCCAGGCCCTGCGCCGGGCCGAGGTGCTTCCGCCGGTGCAACTCTACCAGGTCGGCCAGGTCTATTTCGTCCTCGACGGCCACCATCGCGTCTCCATCGCCCGGGAGCAGGGGCAGGAGTATATCGATGCCGAGGTCATCGAACTGCCCACACCGGTGACGCTGGAGCCCGGCGTCTCCCCCGAGGAACTGATTCTCAAGGCCGAACAGGCCGGCTTCCTGGAGCAAACGGCCCTGAAGACGCTCCGCCCGGAAGCCCGTCTGGAAGCGAGCGAACCGGGGTTGTACGATGTCCTCCTGGAGCATATCTCGGTGCACCGCTACTATATGGGCCTGGAAGAGGGGCGCGAAATCTCCTGGGAGGAGGCGGCGGCCCACTGGTACGACCACGTCTACCTGCCCATCGTGGAGGTCATCCGCGAGCAGAAGGTCCTGGAGCACTTTCCCGGCCATACGGAAACCGACCTCTACGTCTGGGTGATGGACCACCGCTACTTCCTCAGCCGGGAGGCCGGCGGGGAGGTTCCTCCCGAAGAGGCCAGCAACGATTTCGTCCGGCGCTTTGGGAAGCGTCGCCGGCGTTGAAAGGATCGGAGGAAGCGACGGGCCGGGGCCTCTTTCCCGGACCCCGGCCCGAGGTTCTGACTTTCTCGGCGGATGGCGCCGGCCTCTATCGGCCGCCGGCCCAACCCCTGAGCACCAGGGGCAGATAGATCCTCCACCGCGGCGGCGCTCCGCCCACCTCCACGATTCCGGTCTCCACATCGGCACCGCACCGGCCAGCCGCCGTAAGGGTCACGGTGTAGGTGCCGGCGAGGGCATAGGTGTGGGTGGGATGCTCCAGGGTGGAGGTTACTCCATCG
>JBMFNL010000029.1:0-39055 GCA_049970175.1 Chloroflexia bacterium | reverse complement strand
GCGGTGGCCGGCGGTCTTGGGGTAGACGTGGGGTAGCGCGGTGGTGGGGTGGGAGTGGGCATCCCGGGTGTCGCCGTGGGTGTCGGTGTGGGCGAGGGCGGGGGTGTCGCGGTGGCCGTCGGTCGGGTGGGACGGGGCGTCGGCGTGGGGGTGGGAGGTCTGGTGGAAGGAGGAAGGGTGGGAATGGGGACCTCCAGGTCCTCCAGGATGTCCGGCTCCAGGGGGGCCACCCCCCCTTCGGGATCGGGACTGTAGTCGGCCAGGAGGAGGGAGGCCAGGCTGCCCCGGCCGCCGGGTCCGAAGGCAAACGCCAGTTCCACCACCAGGGCGATTCCCAGGAGGGCAGACAGTAGACAGAGCAAGGCCAGAAGGACCCAGGCCGGGTTATCCCTGCGCCGCTTTTGGGCCATCGCTTTCGCTCCTGCCGAGCACGGCATAGATGCCCACCGCTTCGCTTTTCCCCTTGAGGGCCATTTTCCCCAGATTGCGCATCGTGTATCGTTCCCGCTCCGGAAGCGCCTGATAGGTATATTCGCTGATCAGGATGTCATATTCGGGAAATTCCTTGTTCAGCCCCTGAATCCGGGCGCTCAGGTTCACGGCATCTCCGATGACGGTGTACTCCAGGCGGTCGGGCGAGCCCACCGTTCCGGCCACCACCTCTCCGGTATTGATGCCGATGCCCATCCGGATGGGCACTTCTCCCCGGGTCAGCCGTTCGGCGTTGATCTGGGCCAGCCGCCGACGCATCTCCAGGGCCGTCTCCAGGGCGCGTTCGGCGTGGTCGGGATGGGGGGCCGGGGCGCCGAAGACCACCAGGGTCGAGTCCCCGCCGAATTTGTTGACCATCCCGCCGTGGGCCTGAGCCACCTCCACAATGGCGGTGAAGTATTCGTTGAGGATGCGCACCATGGCCTCGGGGTCGTATTCTTCCGAAAGTCGGGTAAAGTCGCGAATGTCGGCAAAGAGCATGGAGGCGGTGCGCCGTTCGCCCTGGAGGCGAATCTCGCCGCGCAGGAGGGCTTCCGAAACCTCCCGGCTGACGAATCGGCCGAAGGCATCGCGGATGTATTCCTTGATGCGCAGGCCCTGAATCATCCGGTTGAAGGCGTGGGCCAGCCGTCCGACCTCGTCCTCGGTACGGACAAAGACCTTCTGCCGCAGGTCGCCCCGTTCCACCCGGCCGGCCGCCTGCACCAGGGTGTGAATCGGCTGCACGATGCGGGCGGAGAGCCAGAGGCCCAGGAGGATCACGGCCAGGACGGCTAGGCCGAAGAGGGCGGACAGGGAGACCTGGATGAAGCCGATCTCGCGCTGGTAGCCCGGCAGGGCCACCGAGAAGACGGCCATATCCTCCTCGCCATGGCGGGCTTCCAAGATGCCAAAGGCTTCCTCCAGGGTCTCGCCGTGGAGGAGCAGGCCTCGGCCGGGGTAGAAGAATTCGGGCCCGGTCTGCCCCTGGAAAACCAGGCGGAAGAAATCGGGCGTGATCTGGAGGGTGGTTGTGGGGACGTCCTGGAGCGTGGTGGCGATGACCCGGCCCTGGGAATCGTAGAGCGTCACCTCGGCCGGCCGGCCGGCAAAGGGGGAGGTACCGGAGGAGGCGGTGCCCAGGATGGGATCGCCCCGGCCGGCCATCCGCCGGACCAGCCGCTGGAGGGACATTCCCACCAGCACGACGCCGACCGTCCGACCCTGGGAGCGAATCGGGCCGCCGATGTAAAAGGTGGGTCCCCAGGGGGCATTCACCAGGCCGGCGAACTTGTCCCCGATGTCGTCCAGACGGACGGTGAGGACTTTTTGGAAGGGTTCCCAATCGCCATACGAGGGCAGGCCCGGGGAGGAGACATAATTCAAAGGCGTCGTGATCGTTTCCTGGCGGTGGAGGGCGTAGAGTCCCCGACCGTCCGTCCGGGCGATCTCCACAAAGTCGCATCCCGCATTGGCCGCGATGGGGTAGATGAGGCGGTGGAGGCGGTCGCCATCTCCGGCGAGCACGGCGGCGGCCACTCCTTCGGTACGGGCGATGGCGCGCAGGGTGGCCAGGAGTTCCCGTTCGACGTAGACCACCTCATCGGTGGCGTGATGGCCGGCCTCCCACAACTGGCTCAGCAGGCGTTCGTGGAGGCGTTCGGCAAAGACGCGGGCCAGGAAGAAGGAGCCGGCGACGGCTAGAATAAGGGCCAGGGCCAGGTACGGGGCGATGATCTTGAAGCGCAGACGGGCCCAGAAGGAGGGCTGAGGCGGCGTACGGATCGTAGCCCGTTCCGGGAAGGTGGAGGTGGTACCGGTAGAGGCCGGCGGAGCGCCTTGCTCGTTTTTTCGGGCCGACAGGTGACGAGGGCTCATAGGCCATGCCAACGCATGTCAGCAATCCAGAGAGCGGACCGCCTCCGGAAGTTGCAGGAGGCTGCCCTGAAAGTCCACCCCGTCCTGGTGGCCGGCCGGATCGCCGACCAAGAAGGTATGCATTCCAAAGGACTTGCCGGCCAGCAGGTTGCGCATGTTGTCCTCGATGAGCAGGCACTCCTGCCCCTCGGCCGGGAGGAGTTTCAGAAGGATGCGGTAGGCCTCCGGGTCGGGCTTGCAGTGAAAGCGCAGGGAATGGATGTCAAAGATGCGGGGAAAGTGGTGGGCCAGGCCCAGGGCATGGAGCACCTGTCGGGCGTGGGCGGTCGTGGCGTTGGTGAAGATGACCTTTTCCTGGGACAGGGTGCTCAGGACGGCCTCCAGGGCCGGATCGGGTTGCAGGTAGGCCGAGACGTCCACATCGTGGACGAAGGAGAGATAGTCCTCCGGGTCCACCTGATGGTGAATCTGCAGCCCGCGCAGGGTGGTGCCGTAGCGTTCGTAATAGGATTGGCGCAGGGGGAGGGCCTCCTCGAGCGGGATTCCCAGTCGTTCCTGGAGGTACAGGTTGATGCGCCGGCCGATCTCGCGGAACAGGCCGGCCTGCGCCGGGTAGAGGGTCTCGTCCAGGTCAAATACCAGAAAACGCACCATCGCTTGCCTCGTCCCACGTTTCTGGTATTATACCATAGGCCTTCCCCGTTTGCTAATGGAACGCTAACGTTTTTCCGGCCTGGCTCTAATGGAGTCGGCATAGGGTAAGGATGCGTAGCGAGAAGTTTTGCTAAGGAGGTGTGCCATGCGAGGAATGATGCGCTGGAATCCGGCTCGAGAGATGGCTCGGATGCAGGATTGGATGGATCGCTTCTTCGAGGACTTTTTCCGCCCCTGGGGTTGGGTACGGCGGGGCGAGGCCGTCGGCGTCATCCCGGTGGATATCTACGAGACGGCCGATGAGTACATCGTCAAGGCCCCGTTGCCCGGCGTCCGGCCGGAGGACCTGGACATCGCCTACGAGGCCGGCGTGCTGACGATTCGCGGCGAGGTGCCCGAGGAGAAGGTGGAGGGCGAATGCCTCTGCCAGGAACGGGCCCTGGGCAAGTTCTCCCGCTCCCTCAGCCTGCCGGGCAACGTCCAGGCCGATAAGATCGAGGCCCACCTGAAGGACGGCGTGCTGACGCTCCGCGTGCCCAAGGCGGAGGAGGTCAAGCCGAAGAAGATCAGCGTCAAGGTCGAGTAATACGGTCGGAAAACCCAAGGTAGCCTACTCCGGGTAGGCGAAGGTGATGCCTTCGCCTACCCCCTTTTTCTGCCAGATTTCCCTGGCCTTCATCGTCCTGTAGTCGGCCTGGCGTCAAGCGAGCGGAGGGGAAAGGGTGTAACATTGAGGTTGAGTCGCGTAGCGAAACCGGAGATCGTATGTTTGGGAGGATTCCATGAAGACACCGAGGTATCTGTGGATATTCGGGTTGGCCCTTTTCCTGGGCCTCGCTCTGGTGGCCTGTGGGCCGGCCGGGCCGGCCTCGCCATCCCCGGAGATGCCTTCCCCTTCGCCCACTTCTCCGGTTGCCACATCCACCCCGATGCTCACTTTTGTTCCCTCTACCCGGACACCGACCGTGACGCCCAAGTTGCCGCCGTCTATGTATACTGAGGTGCCCCTTCTTCCTTCTCCCTGTTGCTGGTACTGTGCTCCGTATCCGGTTCTTCCCTCCCGGGAAGACGAGATCATGGCCGCCTTGCAGGAGTACGGCCGCATCCGGGCCGAGGCCGAAAGGACGCTCAACCCGGACCTCTTGCGCCAGGTCTGTGTGGACCCCTACCTTTCGGAGAAGGCGGAGCGCATCCGGGCCAATGCCCGCGACGGCAGCCACTGGGAAACGGTGGAAAGCGCCACCTTTTTTCAGGACATAGACTGGGAGGACGACAGCCATGTCCGTGTGCGGGTGGAGAAACGAGAGACCAAACTGTTCTTCCCGCGCGGGTCCTCTGTTCCTGACGACGAAATTTGCAGCGGGGCGATCTATTCCTACCGTGGCTGTACCTATGGAGCCGAGTACCGGATGGTCCTTCAAGAGGGGCGCTGGTACGTGGCCGTAGCCCAGGCCCTGGGCGAATGTCCTTCGGTGTGTCGGAAGGGCCTACCGACACCGACCGCTACGCCCACACCCACGCCCACGCCGCGGCGGGCCGCGGAAATCATTTTCCCGACGGAGGCGACCCAGCCCTCCGGCTGGCCGGCCCTGCCTTTGGACCTGTATTTTCTCCGCACCGGCCGGCTCTGGCGCTGGCCGGCCGCCGGAGGGACGCTGGAAAAGGTCCGGGCTCCCGGTGCGCCCATCAGCGAGCAGGTGGAATACCGCCTTTCGCCCGATGAAAGGTATCTGGCCTACCTGACTTCCGGTTCCTACCTCTATGTTGTAGATCGCCAGACCGGAGAACAGGCTTTTCCGAAACCGGGGGCAACAGCGCCGACCGTTTACAAGTATGCTTTTTCCCCGGATGGTGGGCGTTTGCTCTATGTGAACTCCTCGCCTGAACTTTACCTGGTCGAACTGTCTTCCGGGGATAGTCGGGCCGTCTCCGTCCTGGATTCTCCGGAGCAGTTTGCCCTGACCCCCGACGGTCGCTACCTGGTCTATCTCTCTGTACCTCCCGGAGCCCTATCGGCTTGTGGGGCCGGTTGGACGTGGTTTCCTGACCTCCCGTCGCGGAGGACGGCCTGCTACGGCACCCTGTTCGCCATAGACCTTCAAAACTCCTATGCGCCCTACGATCTGGGCTTTTGCGGCCCGGCCGAGGGGCAGGAAGCCCGGGTAGGGTGTCTGGGCTTTCTCGTCTCGCCCGACGGTCGGGAACTGGCCTTTGCCGACGAGCGGGGGGTGTGGCTCAGCCAGATTCCGAACGGGAATCCCAGGATGATAGCCCCACAACCGTCTACTCAGGGCGTCGACGAAGGGAACAACCTCTATATCCCCTTGGCCTGGCTTCCCGATGGACAGCGTATGTTGGCCGAGGCCCTCTGCTACCAGAAACGTACCCTGGTGGCTTTGGAAGGCGGCCGGCCGGCCCAGGCCTTTCCCAACACAGCTTGTTTGGCCGACTGCCATGTGGAGTGGACCTGGGGGGAAGAGGGCCTTTGGATCAGCCCGATTCCCGGAAGGCTCTACCAGGCCCTGGTTTCGCCGGAAGGGGCTTGGCAAATCCTGGAGAGCACTGTGGATACGGGAAGGCGGCGGCTGTGGCCTACACAATTGAAGGTGCTGTCGGGGGGGAGGTTGGCCTTTGCCCAGCAGCGGTGTGCGGTCGCCGAGGGCGGGGCCGATCCCTGGCCGGCACCGGGCCTGTTCGTTCTGGAACCGGGCGGCAGTGTTCGTCGGGTGGCTCCCCTTCCCTTGTTCCCCTGTGCCGAGACGGGGACGGTGGAGCAGTTGCTCTATCCGGGCACGGTCGTTTGGAGTGAGGACGGCTCGGCCTTTCTGTACCTGGACCGGGAGGGCCGGCCCATGCTCCTCGGCCGGACCGACGGCTCGGCGCTCTGGGACGTGCGGACGCTGTTGGCGGGAGCCGGGGATTTCCGCTGGGCACGCCCCTAGAGCCGGCCTAGGGCAGCGGGAAGACCCCCTCGTACTCCAGGCCGGCCGTTTCCACCACCGTCCGGACCCGCTCCCGGTCTTCCCAGGCGAAGCGCAGGGCCGTCCCACAGTCCGAACTCAACTGGCGCGGGGTGGGAATCAGTTTACAGGCGATTCCGGCTTGGCGCACCAGGCTTTCGGCCCGCAGGGCATGGCTGACCGAGGGGACGAGGAGCACCCCCCACTCCGGGGTCGCGTCTTTGGAGCCAGGCGTCATCGAGGTTCTCTCCTTTCCGGGGGAAGCCGGTAGAGATCCGCGCTCGCTGACCACCCCCGGTAGGTTCGGCTGCGGCGGCGCGTGCTCGGCGGCCGGTCAGGGCCGGGGATTGCCCCCACGCGGCGGCTCCCCGTAGCCGGTGAGCGGGACGAAGGATACATAATCCAGGGCCTCGGCCTTTACCTCGCCGGCCTTCTTGGTGAAACGCCAGAGCGTCTGCCAGCCGCCGCGGGGGCCGATGGGGATGACCAGCCGGCCGCCCTCCCTGAGTTGTTCCACCAGGGGAGGGGGCAGATGGTCCGGGGCGGCCGTAACGATGATGGCGTCGTAGGGAGCGTGTTCCGGCCAGCCGAAATAGCCGTCGCCCTGGGTCAGGTGCACCCGGCCGTAGCCCAGCCGCTGGAGGCGCTCGGCCGCCTGTTGGGCCAGTTCCGGGATGATCTCGATGCTGTAGACCTCCACATCGCCCAGTTCGGCCAGCACGGCTGCCTGATAGCCGGAGCCGGTTCCGATCTCCAGGACCTTTTCCCCCGGCTTCAGTTGCAGGAGTTCGGTCATCCAGGCGACGATGTAGGGCTGGGAAATGGTCTGGCCGTAGCCGATGGGCAGCGGGCGGTCGTCATAGGCCAGGTCCAGGTATTCGGGGGGGACGAAGAGGTGGCGGGGCACGGTGCGCATAGCCCGCAGCACGTCGGGGTCGGAGACGCCTCGGGCGACGATGGTCTCCTCCACCATTTGCAGGCGTTGCTCCAGGTACGGGTCCTGGATCGTTGCCGAAGGGGAGGCGGGGGCCGGCGTGGCCGGCGTGGCCGGAGGGGCGCAGGAGATGGTCAAGATCAGAATGAGCAAACCCCAATATCGGTACGGGCGCATTTTTTCCCTAGAACGAGACAAACACTTTGGCCAGGCTTTCTCCATAGACGGCCAGTTCCCAAGAGCAGGTGTAGCCGAACGGGGTGACGGCCACCTGGTAACCGTTCCTCTGCAGCCGGCCGGCCAGTTCCTCCAGGAAGGCCCGGGCAAAGTCGGGAGGTGCCTTGGTCTCGGCGAGATGGGTGAAGGAGTGCAGGACGACGTTACGAAAGTCCCGCTTGCCGGCCAGCCACTTGATCTGCTTCAGGAGGCGGGAGAAGACGGAGGCGCGTTTCGGGATATCTTCCTCCTCACAGTGGACAAAGGCCACCACCGCCTCCTGCACCTCCTGGGGCGGAGGCGGTGGGCCGGCCTCCGGGATGGTGGGCGCAAAGGGCGCATAGGCGAAGCGGGAGGAGAGGAAAAGCAGCGCTTTCAACGGGCCTCCTCGACCTGCGGCGCGGCCGGCCCGACCTCCTGGGGAGGTCGGTAGGGGAAGGAGACGATGGCCACCGTCCACTCGCCGTCGCGCTGCAGGGAAAACGTGCCTCCCAGGTCCCGGGTGACCAGGGCGCGGACGATCTGCAACCCCAGACCGCCCTCGCCTTCCGCGCCCTCCTCCGGCCCCTGGCCGTCGTCCCGCACCTGGAGGACGACCTGCCGGTCGGCCAGGTAGGCGTCGATGATCACGGTGCCCTGTTCCCGATGGGCGAAGCCGTGGGAGATGGCGTTGGAGAGGAGTTCGTTGACCACCAGGGCCAGCAAGGTGGCCTCCTTGGAGCCGATGGGCAGCGCCGGCTCCTCGACCGCCTGGCAGCGCAGGTTCAGGCCGGGCCGGCTCAGGTGGGCGCTGGCCACTTCCAGCACCCGGCGGGCCAGGGCCTGGACCGTGGTGACGCCGAGCGTTTCCTGGCAGAGGAGGTCGTGGACGGCGGCGATGCTCTGGATGCGCGAGGCGCTCTCGACCAGCAGGCACATCCCCCGAGGGTCGCGCAGGCGGCGCATCTGCATGTTGAGGAGCGAGGCCACGGCCTGCAAATTGTTGCGCACGCGGTGGTGCATTTCCTGGAGGAGGGTGGACTTCATCTCCAGCGTGCGGCGCAGTTCGCTGTAGAGGCGGGCATTCTCGATGGCCAGCGAGGCCTGGTCGGCAAAGACGCTCAGGAGGTCCACGGCTTCGGGAGAAAAGCCCTCCGGACGTTCGGTATGCAGGCAGAGGGTGCCCAGGGGGCCCTCTTTTCCCCGCAGGGGGATACAGAGCATGGCGGAGAACTCGGACCGACGGGTGGCCTGCCCGGCCGCCGTGTCCTCACCGGCAGAGATAACCAGGGGCCGGCCGGCCGCGGCGATGTGGGCATAGACCGCCTCGCTCCGCAGCCACCACCGGAGGCGGGCCGCCCGATCCTCGTCCAGTCCCCAGAAGGCGATGACGGACGGTTCCTGTTTCGGCGGAAGCCACTCCACGATCACCGCCAGGTCGGCCTGGCCCAGTTTGGCCGCCTGTTCGGCGATCAACCCTAGCGTCCGGTCCAGTTCCAGCGTGCCGGCCACCATGGCCGAGACACGTTGCAAGGTGGTGAGTTCGTCCACCTTGCGGCGCAGGCGCTGGTCGGTCTCCTGGTAGAGGCGGGCGTTTTCCAGGGAGATGGCCATCTCCCCGGCCACCGTCTCCAGAAACTTGATCTCCTCGGGCGTGTAGGTGCGGACCTCGCGGGTGCGCACGTTGATCACGCCGACCAGTTTTTCCACCGTGTAGAGGACGATGGGCACGGAGAGGAGGGAACGGTAGGGGTCTTCGTGCAGGATGGGTTCGTAGAGGAAGTGGGGATCCTGGCGGACGTCGGCGACGGCGACCGGCCGGCCTTGCTGGGCGGCCCATCCGGTGACCCCATCTCCCAGGCGGAGGCGCAGCCGGCCCTCGGCCTCCGGGTTGAGGCCGACAGCGGCCCCCAGCACGAGCGTCCCCCGCTCCGGTTCAAAGAGGTACAGTTCGCACACCTCCACCTGCATCACCTCGGCCACGGTGCGCACGACCAGGTGGAGCGTTTCCTCCAGGTCCAGCGAGGAATTGGCCGCGCTGATGACCTTGTGCAGGGCGGACAGTTCGTTCATCCGGGCGGTCAGTTCCGCCGAGCGACGTTGCGCGGCGATTTCCTCGCGTCCCTGCACGTAGCCGGCCAGGAGTTCAGAGAGCAGGGCCAGGCGCACCGCCTCGGCCTGGTCCTTTTCGGCGGGGGAAAGGTCCCGCAGATGGGTCGAGAGGAGACGGAGGACGGCGATGGCCTGTTCGGCCAGGGCGGCCACCGGGCGCTCCTCCTCCGCCCAGCGCCGGCCCTCGGCCTGAAGGAGGGCCGCCGCCCGGGCCGGCTCCTCCTGGGCCAGGGCCTGGGACATTGTCTCCAGCAGGCGCCCCGGCCCTTCCCGGTTTTTGGAACGGGCCTGTTCCAGAGCCTGAAGCAGAAGGCTGCGGGCTTGAGGCGCAAGTTCCTGCACGATGTTCCCTAAAATCCACCGCTTGCCGTCCACGCGCACACCTCTGTGCCGGTCCCGCCAGCGGGCATACCACGGCCGTCGTGGTATATACCATTATATCGCAGGTGGATGCACCTGGCAAAAACTTTGAGGGAGCAGGGCTTTTTCCACCGGAAAAGCCGCTCTCCGGTCGAGCGATGCCCTGCAGGACTTTACGGCTGGGGCAGGGGCACCCGCCCGGCCATCTTGCCGGCCAGGCCCACCACTTCCTCTTCCCGGAAAGCGCCGGCCGGCCCGGCCGTCACCAAAAAGCCCAGGACGTTGCGCCGGCGGAAGAACAGGAGATAACTCTCCCCCCGCAGCCCCGCCGTCGTGGTCACCGTGGCCCGCGAGAAGACCACCTCGATCTCGCCTTCGGCAATCTCGGGGGGTTCCAGTTTTTCCGTCTTGATCCTGCCCTCGGCTTGCTTGTTCAGGCCGCCCTCGACGTTGCTATGAATTTCCTGCAGTGCCCCCTGGGCCCCTCCCGACGAATCGCAGCGCAGGACGGCCGCGATCACCTGGGTGGGGGTGGGTACCACCGAGGGCGAAACGGCTAGCGTTCCGGTAAAGATACGCAGGTTGGCCTCCAGAAAGCCGGGGGCTTCTTCCAGATCGAGCAACTTCAGGAGGCCCTCCAGGTTTTCCTCGCGTTCCAGGCGGTACGATTCCCCCAGGTCTTCGGGCCGCAGGTTTATCTCGCCGGCCGGCTTCTCGATGAGTTGCTCCGTCCCACAGGCCGCCAGCAGGATCAGGCCGATCAGGACGACACCCAGCAACGCGACACGCTTCATCTCCTTGCCTCGCTTTCCCCGGCCCGTTTCCGCCGCAGCCTTTGCCGCCGGCGGGCCAGGTCTTCGTCGCCCGGACGCTCTCCATACTCGGCGATGGCCCGCTCGACCACCGCTTCGGCCCGGGCCAGATCTCCAGAACGGTGTTCATAATACTTGGCCAGTTCCACACAGGCGTAGAGGGGCGGTTTCCCCGGCCGCTCCAGAAGGGCCTGCCAGACCTCCAGCGCCTCGGCCCAGCGGCCCTCCCGCTTGAGGAGGAGGGAGAGGCGCTCCCAGGCGCGTTCGCGCTCCCGAAGCGGCAGGGCCAGGAGCAGGGCGGAGCGGTAGGCGGCGATGGCCGCCGGGAAGTTGCCCTGCCTTTCGTACATCCGACCCAGGGCATAGAACTCCAGGCCGTGCCGGGCTCCGCCCTCGCCCCACGGATCGCGGAGAAACCGGGCCAGATGGACGGCCAGCGCGACCAGGGAGAGGACGTCCTGGGCATTGTGATAAAAGACCGGCCGGAGCACCTCGGCCGGAGCGCCGCGGAGGTAGTCGTGGTAGACGGAGGGGATGCGCCAGGAGGGGATATCCAGCAAGGTGCGCTGGATGCCGAGGAGGTGCTCCTCCAGATGGACCAGGCGGCAGCGGACCAGTCGGTCGCGCCAGAGGCGGCGGGCCGGCAGGAGCAGGTCCAGGTGGGCCTGCCCGGTCCAGGGAACCCCCATGCGGGCGAGGAGGTAGCGGTTGCCCAGAATCGGCAGATCAAAGCCCCGACCGTTGAAGGTGACCAGCCCTGCGCCGGGACGGATTCGTTCGGCCACCGTCTCCAGAAAGGCCCGTTCCTCGGCCGGAGAGCGCAAAAAGACCTGTTGCAACCGGAAGACGTCGCCCTCGAAACGGCCCAGGCCGACCAGGAAGGCGTAGGTTCCGGCTCCATCGGACAGTCCGGTGGTCTCGATGTCCAGGAAGGTCAGCCCGGTGGGGGAAAGGGGCGGAAGGGGATCGGATGAGGCCAGGGCCCCCCAGCGCTCCACCGGCTCTTCCAGGAAGGCGGCCAGGGGGAAGCGGCCGTGGACGTGGGTCCGGGGATAACTTTCCTCGACGACAAAGCAACGCCCCGATCCCGTATCCACCAGCCGCCCCTCGAGGCTCGGAGACGGTTCCTGGACCTCCTGGGAAGCCGGGCGAAACTCCAGGTCCCGCCCTCGCCGGAGTCCCAACGACTCCAGGTGGCGACGGATTTCTTCCGGCAGCGCCGGCCTCTCGGTTTCCAACGTTTCCCCTACTCCTCCTTCCACACCCGCAGGAGTTCTTTCCATTCACCGTTCAGAAGGGCGCGTTCGGCGGCATAGTAGATATGGTCCCGCCCCTCCTCATCCCGGTACACCAGGTCCACCCGCTCCGAATCCAGCCGCAGGTAGCCGATGTTGCCCCACCAGCGCACCTTGGATTCATCCAGCGGCAGGTCCTGGTGAAAGTGGGCGATGGCGTAGGCATAGGGCGAATCGGGCGGGAACTCGCTCTGACGCCGCACCCGGGGGTCGACCCGGCCGGTCTGCATGTCGCGGAACTGGTAGAGGATTTCCTCCCGGCTGGCGGTGCTGCGCACCACCTCCACCCCGGTCGGCGGCAGCGGCACGCGCACCAGGTCCACCCACCCCTCTGCCCCGCTCAACTGGCTGCGATGGACGCGGCGGAAGTAGCGCACCTGGCCGTCCGCCTGGCGCATGGCCAGGTCGAAGAGGAGGTTGTTGCCCTCCCAGTAGACCCGCTCGACGGCCGCCTGTCCCCGCCAGCGCGGAATGCGTCCGCCCCAGGGGGTCGGTTCCGGCCGTCCCGGGGCCTCGGGGGCCTCTTCGGCCGGCCTTTCCTCCTCCGGCCGGGCCGCGGCCACCTCTTCCGCCGGGGCCGGCGTCACCTTTTCCTCCGGGATGGCGGCCGGGGTGGGGCGCACGGCCGCCGGCCTTTCGGCCGCGGGGGGGCGGGAGACGTATGTCGTCGCTCCCCGTGACGGCCGGGCGGCCTGCGAGAGCCGCAGGGCGGCGGCTTCCTCCGCCAGGATGACCGGCTCCTCCTCCAGGGGTGGGTGGAGCGTCTCCACCACCTCCCGCCAGCGTGGAGTCAGCCCCCATTCCGAGACGCCGTAGAAGATGTGATCCACCCGGCCCTCCGAATCGCGGTGCACCAGGTCAAAGGCGCGCCGGTCCCCGCTCCGGTAGGCCCGCCAGACCCCGTAATCGCCCTTCCACAGCACCCGGGAGAGATCGGCCCGCCCCTGGCGCAGGGCCTCCTGCCGTTCGATGGCATAGGCCCACAGTCCCCGGGCCCGCTGGCGGGTCACGCCGGAGGTGATGCGCATGTCGCGGATGTCATAGAACCAGGTGCCGTCGCGCAGATAGGCGCCGACGATCTCCACGCCGGCCTGCGGGAGGTCCAGCGCCCCGACGGCGGAAACGCCCCGTTCGGCAGCCAGAAGTTCCAGCAGTTCCCGCCGACCGGCCGGCCGGGTCCGCCGGCCTTCTCGTACATAGACCACGCCGTCGCGAGTCACGTAAGGCGGGGGGATGTCCGGCTGCACCTCCACCCGGATGATCTCTTGGCCCGCGTAGTGGACCAGTTCCAGATTCAGCCGGGGCGGTGGCTCGATCTGTTCCCGGACGGAGCGGACGATGGCCGCGCTCCACCGTTCCGGGTCCTCGACGCCGGTTACGGCCTCCTCGCTCAGGCCGAGCAACAGCACGCCTCCCCCGACGTTGGCCAGGGCGGCCACATCGCGGTACAGCGTTTCGGGATCGGCCTGGGCGTAGAGGATCACCCGCTCCGGCCCTTGGCGGGAGAGTTGTTCCACCTGCGCCCGCAGGCGTTCCCGTTCCGAGGGGCGGATGCGGTCCATCTTCCGGCCGGCCAGCAGGTCGCACAGGTCCTGGAAAGAGGGACGCTCCAGGAGGACTTCGGTATAGCGCTCGCCGGGCCGGTTCGCCGCCGGATGACGGCTGCAGAAGGCGGCGGAGGACCAGACCGTCGGGAGGGGGCCGGCCGGCGCCTCCTCGGAGGCGCCGGCCTCCAGCGCTAGCGGTCCCGGGGGAAGGGCCTCCGCGTTCAGGCCCAGTTGCTGCCATCCCGGGCCGTCCAGGAGCACCAGTCCCCCGGCCCGGAGCAGGAGCATGCAGGCGGTCGGAAGGTCGGCCTGGGAGACGAGGTCGAGGCTGCCTTCGCGCAGCCGTTCGATGGGGATGCCCAGGTTGAGCAAAAGGGCATAGAGGTGCTCGGCCGGGGTTTCGGGCGGGAAGAGGGCCAGGAGGAAAAGACCTTCGCGGGTGGCTACCTCAAAGCCGGGAAGCAGGAGCAGGCGGTGGCCAAGCCGCTGGTAATCTTGCCAGAGCGCTTCTTCGGCCGGGGAAAGCCGGCCGGCCTCCTGAAGCACTTTCAGGCGGTTGAGTTCCAGGCGGAGTTGCTCATATCCGCGTACGGCATTGTGGTCTACCAGGCCCAGGATGTCCAGGCCGGCTTCCTCGGCCTGGCGCAAAATATTCAGGAGGGAAACTTTCTCCTGTTCGGGTTCTTTCCCTACGGGGTAATGGACATGCCAATCAATACGCAACCAAGACGGTGGCTTCTCGCTCATTTTTCCCTCAACTTACGCTGATTCGGACGAGCGGGCCGGGTAACGCTCCAGCCCGTCCGCTGGGTCAAAGGCGTTTACTCGACATATCCCACCTCGCCCTTCCCCCGGACCCTTCGCGGCGAGAAGAGGCGAGGGGGACGGGGTGAGGCGGGATGCTCAGGGCGGAGGGGCTTTGGGGAATTCGCCGATCCAGGGACTGCCGCAGTCTCGGGCCAGGCGTCGGAGGTCCTGTACGGCCGTAGGAGGCACCGGGACGGAGCCCAGGCCGGCGTCCTCGGCAAAGCCGTGGAAATCGCTGCCGCCGGTGACGATGAGGCCATAGCGCTCGGCCAGGGCGACCAGACGAGGAGACGCTTCCGGCGGACCCATTCCGGCGTAGGCTTCCAGGCCCAGGAGGCCGGCCTCCCGCAATCGCTCCAGGAAAGGCCAGGGATGGAGGGGGCGGGAATCGTCCGTCCAATCGCGCCCGGGTTCTACCGAAGTGGGGTGGGCCAGGACAGGCACCCCGTGAAAGCGGCGGACGAGCCTGACCGCTTCTTCCGGCGATAGTTTATGGCGGGCCACGTAAGCCGGCCGGCCGATTCCCAGGTAACGTTCAAAGGCCTCCTGGCGGGTAGCCACATACCCCTTTTCCAGAAGGGCCTCGGCCACATGGGCCCGCGTAACCGTCCCTCCCCGGGCCCGTTCCTGTACCCATTCCCAGGAGATCGGCACGCCCAGGGCCTGGAGCCGTTCCACCATCCTTCGGCCGCGTTCCAGCCGGCTTTCCCGAAAGTGCTCCAGCACCTCCACCAGGGCCGGGGCACGATAGTCCAGCCAGTAGCCCAGGATGTGGCATTCGCCGTCATCCCAGTCGGTGCTCAGTTCCAGGCCCGGGATAAAGGTGAGGCCCTGCTTCCGGGCCGCCTCCCAGGCGGCATCCAGCCCGGCCACCGTGTCATGGTCGGTCAGCGCCAGGGCCTGTAGCCCCAAAGCCGCCGCCTGCTCTACCACCCCTTCCGGGGTCAACCGACCGTCGGAGGCCGTGCTGTGGGTATGCAGGTCGCACCAGCGGGTCGGCGGGCCGGCCGTTTTCCCAGACATTCGCCCCACCGAATCCGCCCGTCGCCGGGATCAGGCGCGCTTTTCCACCACCAGACGGATCGCCGTACGTTCCTCCTGGCCGATCTGCACTTCGGTGAAACTGGGGATGCAGACGATCTCGATGTTGTCCTCCTGGAGGTAACTTCGGGCGATGGCGATGGCCTTGACCGCCTGGTTGGTCGCTCCCGCGCCGATGGCCTGGATTTCCGCCCGCCCGACCTCGCGGATGACGCCGGCGATGGCGCCGGCCACCGAACTGGGACGGGAGCGGGCCGAGACCTTCAGCACGCTGGGTCGGCCTCCGCCGGGCCGGGCTTCCGTGGCTACGCCTCCTTCCTCCGGCTGCGCCCGCGCGGTGCCCCCTACGCCTTCGATGTTGCTGTACAAGATTTCCATCTTTCGCCTCCTTTGTTTCCGGTTGTCTGCCTTGACGTTCGTGGCCAACAGGTTGAGGCCAGGTCCTCAGGAAGATTTCCGTTTCGCCGGTCCTTATCCATCCGATGTCAGCGGGCGTAATCCACGGCCCGGGTCTCCCGGATCACGGTAACCTTGATCTGACCCGGATACTGGAGCGTCTCCTCGATCTTTTTCGCCACTTCTCTGGCCAGGCGGATGCTGCCCAGGTCGTCCACATCGTCCGGTTTGACCAGGATGCGGATCTCCCGGCCGGCCTGCACGGCAAAGGCGCTCTCCACCCCTTTGAAGGAGCGGGCCACCGTTTCTACGGCTTCCAGACGCTTGATATAGTGCTCCAGCGTCTCCCGTCGGGCTCCGGGGCGGCCGCCGGAAAGGGCATCGGCCGCCGAGACCAGGAAGGCTTCCACCGTCTGCGGCTCCTCATCGCCGTGGTGGGCGGCGATGGCATGGACGATGGCTGGCGAGCGCCCCAGACGCTTGACCATTTCGGCTCCGATCACGGCATGGGGGCCCTGCACTTCATGGTCCATGGCCTTGCCGATGTCGTGCAGCAGGCCGGCCGTCCGGCAGACGTTGACGTTGGCTCCCAGTTCCATCGCCATCAACCCGGCCAGGATGCTGACCTCCAGGGAGTGTTCCAGGACGTTCTGTCCGTAACTGGTGCGATACTTCAGGCGGCCCAGGAGTTTGATGAGGTCCGGGTGCAGGCCCTGGACGCCGGCTTCCATCGCCACCCGTTCGGCCTCCTCGCGCATCACCACCTCGACTTCCTGGAAGGCCTTTTGCACCACCTCCTCAATGCGGCTGGGGTTGATGCGGCCGTCCTGGATGAGACGGGTCAGGGCCAGACGGGCCACTTCGCGCCGTACCGGATCGTGGGCCGAAAGGGTGATCGTCTCCGGGGTATCGTCCACAATCACATCCACCCCGGTCAACTGTTCGATCAGCCGGATGTTGCGTCCCTCGCGGCCGATCACCCGCCCTTTGATTTCGTCATTGGGCAGGGGCACGACCGAGATGGTCGCCTCGGCCACGTAATCGGAGGCGCAACGCTGAATGGCCGTGGCGATAACTTCCTGGGCCAGGCGGTCGGCCTGTTCGCGCACCTCGGCTTCCACCTGGCGAAGGACCCGGGCCAGGTCGTCGCGGGCCTCCTGCTCCACGGTGGCCAGAAGTTGGCGGCGGGCCTCCTCCTGGGTCAGCCCGGCAATGCGCTCCAGGGATTGGAGTGCCTGCCGGCGGAGTTCCTGAATCTGCTGACCGACCTGCTCGATTTCCTTCTCTTTGTGCGCCAGTCGGCGTTCTCGCTGTTCCAGTTCCTCCTGGCGGCGGTCCAGGATTTCCTCCTTGCGATGCAGACGGGCCTCCTGGCGTTGCAGATTGAAGCGGATGGACTTGTTTTCCGCCTCCAGGGCCTCTCGCAGCCGGATGGTCTCATCTTTGGCCGCCAGGAGAATTTCCTTTTCCTGAAGCCGGGCCTCCTCCAGAATGCGCTGGGCCTCTTCCTCCAGATCCCGGAGGCGCGAGCGCCCCCGAATCTGGAAACCCACATAGCCCAGAGCCAGACCCAGGATGGCGGCAGAGACGATCAAAGCCAGAGCAAGCCAAATGTTCATCCTATGGACCTCCTTGATGTCGGCCTTCCTCCGACCGGAAGCCCTCCGGTCGGAGCCCTCCCGGGCGGAAGGCCTGCTTGTTAAGGTTCGGAGAAGGGGGGTATCATCCCACCGTCGGTTGCCCCGGAGCGGTCGGTCAAGCCTGCCTCAATCCCCGCTCCGGAAGGTCTCCGACGGACAAAACCCTGCTCCAAAACCTTTTCGTCGTCCCGTAATCGTTCCGATGATGGGGACGCAGTATAACATCCCCAATGGTATTCTAACACATTTTTGGCCGTTGTCCAGAGGGGGCGTCCAGGGCCGGTTGCGGTTTTTCGCTGTTCGTTCTCCCGAAACGGTCAGCGATTCCCACCGGTGTCCGGCACCCAAAGTACCGCGTCGAACCAGACGCAGAAGCCTTCTTCGTCGGTCAGGATGTCCAGGTAGACAAAGCTCTGCCGGCCGGCCGGAAAGTCGTAGAGGCCCAGGTCCGCCCAACGGTCCACCCAGAGCGATTGATCCACCGAAACGATGGTCTCGCCGCCGGCGTGGTGAATCAGATAGCGGGCCGCCCGGGTATCGGGTGTGGCGTTGTTCCAGTAGGGGATAAAGGCGTAGAGGTGGTAGCGGCCGGTCCGGGGCAGATCCGGACGCCAGGTGCCGCCTTCCACGATTCCGTCCAGTTGCTCACCACCCACCGGCACCATCCCGCTGTGCGGTTCGGAGGGGGCCCAGAGCGCCTTTCCTTTTACCCCACCCCCTCCCTCCGACCAGCGGTTGCCGCTCCGCTGAAAGGCGGGATCGGATTCATCCACCAGGATGGCCCCCTCCGGCCAGCGGCAGGGGGAGAACCGGTCGGCCCACAGCCAAGTGCTCACCGTTCCGGCCGGATGCAGCGCCCAGGGGTCCTGGCCTTTGCCGCACCAGCCCTCCGGGTCGGTCTCCCGGCCCAGGAAATGCACCCCAAAGTGCAGGTGCGGGCCGTCGGCGCAGCCGGTCTCGCCGGCCAGCCCCAGGATTTCCCCTCGGGAAACCTGCTGGCCCGGCCGGACATCCACCCGGGAGAGGTGCCAGTAGAGCGTCTGGTAGCCGTTGCCGTGGTCCAGGATGACGCCCAGGGCCGGCGTCCGGCAGCCGTCGTTCGATACCCCGGACCAGAAGACCTGGCCATCGGCCGCCGCCAGCACCGGCACCCCGGCGTCCAGGGCATAGTCCCAGCCGTCATGGCCGTCATAGGGCAGGCCCGGCGCTTCTCCCATATGGCTGACGAGCGCGCCGTCCTCCTTCAGGAACGGGTAGTGGTGGTCAAAGACGGCGCTGACCTCGTATTCCCCCTCGTAGGGCCGGGTGAGGAAAGGCCGGAGGGCCGGGGCCGGCCGAACCTCGAGGGGAAGACGGGGGTCTTCCCCGAAGAGGCGCTCATAGGTTTGGACAAACGATGCCGGCCGGTTCCCCAGGGCCCGATCGAGGTCGGATTCGTCCCCGGCCCGGGCCACCACCCGCAGGACGGCGTAATCGGCCAAAGCGGCCCCCGGAGGGATGGGCGTCAAGTCGCCGTCGTTCAGGACCAGGGAGGTCGTCATTCCGTAATCGCGGGTGCCCCGGAAGAGTTCCCGCACCGCCCAGTCCAGTTGCGCTTCCAACCCGACCACGTCCTCGTCCGGGTTGCCCATCGCCCGGTCGAACGTTTCCGGGGCAGGGTGGGGATCGTCCACCAGGCCGCTCTGCATCTCCAGGAGCGTCAGGAGCACTTGGGGGTTGAGGCCGTAGAGCAGGCATTTGCCGGCGATGACGTCGGCGACCAGGACATCTTCATCCCCTACCTGGACGCGAAACCCTCCGAGGAGGCCGGGCCGGCCGGCCAGGAATTCCTGCACCTCCGGCGTGCCCCAGCCGGGTTCATAGAAGAGGCGGTCGTCGTTCAGGAGGAGGGGAGGGGAACCGGTGCTGGCGGAAGTGGGGAAGGAGAGGACCTGTCCCTGAGCCATGGGGGAAGGCGGCGGTGCTTCCATCGGACGTGGGCGGAGGGCCAGGGTCAGGATGAGGCTCAGGAGGAGGGCGATGGACAGGAGGACGATAGCCCGCCAGGACGGAGAAGCCGCTTGCCATCGCTTGCGTGCCCAGTTGCCGACCCGGCCGAGCCCTCTCAACGGAGTCCCTCCAGGAGATGCACCCGCAGGCGGCCGGCCACCAGGTCCACCTCGCGCACGACCTCCTCAATGGCCGGCAGGAGGATTTCCTCCGGCCCTCCCCGCACCACCAGGACCTCGTTGCTGCCGGTGGGGAAGACCTCGACCACCCGGCCAAGGTATTCTCCCTCCTCGCTCCAAACTTCCAGCCCGATCAACTGGTAGTAGTAATACTCCCCCTCGCCGGGAGATGGAGCCTCCTCGAGGCGCACCTGCACCGACCGTCCACGCAGCGCTTCGGCCGCCTCCCGGCTGTCACAGCCGGCCAGTTTCAGCCGCACCATCCCCCGGACCTGCTGCGCCCACTCCACGGCGTAACGAATGGGAGGATCGCCGATATAGAGGTGCGTGGCGGCCAGGAGGAGTTCGGGGAAATCGGTGTCCAGGAGGACCTTGACCTCTCCCCGCAGGCCGAACGGAGCCACGACCTCGCCGACGATCAGGTATTCCGGGGGAACTCCCCACTCCGGTCCGGCCATCGGTCCCTCAAGCCACGTCCAGGGTGACATGCAGGCCCCGGCGGGCCGCCGCTGCCTCCAGGATGGCCCGGATGGCCTCGATGGTGCGGCCGTCCTTGCCGATGACCTTACCCCGGTCCCTGGGGTGCACGGTGAGCCGATAGACCGTTCCCTGCCGGCCCCGGACTTGGCGCACCTGAACCGCCTCCGGCCGGTCCACCAGCAAACGGGCAATGTACAGAATCAGGTCTTCCATCGTTTTCCCGGGAATCGGCCCGTCCGGGACGCTAGAGGATCCCCTTTTGCTTCAGCAGCCGCACGACCGCCTCGGTCGGCTGTGCCCCCTGAGAGAGCCAGTAGCGCACCCGATCCTCCTTGACCTCCAGGGTGACCGGATCGGTCCGCGGGTTATAGTGGCCCAGAATCTCCAGGAAGCGGCCGTCCCGAGGGGCCCGGGAATCGGCCGCCACGATCCGATAACTCGGTTGTTTGGGTGCACCGGTGCGACGCAGACGAATCTTGACCAAAGTTCACCTCCACAAAACTTTCATCCCCAACCACATACCGGTCATCCGCCTCCGCTCTCAGCGAAACAGCGATAGTATATCACGCGCCTGCCCTTTCGTCAATTTGCGCATCAGTTTCCGGTACTGATCGAAGCGGTTGAGGAGGGCGTTGACCTCCTGGAGGGAGGTGCCCGAGCCGCGGGCGATGCGCCGGCGGCGGCTGCCGCCGATGATCTCGGGGTGAGCCCGCTCCTGAGGGGTCATGGAGAGGATGATGGCCTCCATCCGGCGGAAGTGGCGCTCGTCCACCTGGAGGTTCTGGGCGCGCATCATCTGCCCCAGGCCGGGAATCATGCCCAGAAGTTGTTCCAGGGGGCCCATCTGTTGCAACTGGCGCATCTGCTCCAGGAAGTCGCTCAGGTCGAAGGTTCCTCGGCGGACTTTTTCCTCCAGCCGGCGGGCCTGCTCCTCGGTGTAGGCCTCCTCGGCCCGCTCGATCAGGCTGAGGACATCGCCCATGCCCAGGATGCGCGAGGCCAGCCGATCGGGATAAAAGACCTCCAGGGCCTCGCTTTTCTCGCCGACGCCTAGGAACTTGATCGGCACGCCGGTGACGCTGCGCATGGAAAGGGCAGCCCCGCCCCGGGCATCGCCGTCCATTTTGGTGAGAATCAGGCCGGTCAGGCCCAGCCGGGCGTGGAATTCGCCGGCCACCCGCACGGCGTCCTGGCCGGTCATGGCGTCGGCCACCAGGAGGATTTCGTGGGGGGAAACGGCCTGCCGGATGCGGAGCAGTTCAGCCATCATCTCCTCGTCAATATGCAGCCGGCCGGCCGTATCCACAATCACGTGACTGCGGCGGTCCTGCCGGGCCTGGCGTAGGGCCCGCTGGGCCACGCCGGGGGCATCCCGGCCGGCGCCCTCGCTGTAGACCGGCAACCGGAGCGCCTCCCCCAGCACCTCCAACTGACGCACGGCGGCCGGCCGGCGCAGGTCGGCCGCCACCAGCAGGGGAAAGGCCCCTTGCTTGCGCAGGTGGAGGGCCAGTTTGGCCGCCGTGGTGGTCTTGCCGGAGCCCTGCAGCCCCACCAGCATGATCACCGTGGGCGGCGTCAGGGACTCGGCCAGCGGGACGGCCTCCGCACCCAGCGTGCGAATCAACTCCTGATGGACGATCTGGATGACCTGCTGCGGCGCCGTCAGGCTGCGGAGGACCTTTTCTCCGACCGCCTGCTCCCGCACCCGCTCCAGGAAATCCTTGACCACTTTGTAGTGCACGTCGGCTTCCAGGAGGGCCAGGCGCACCTCGCGCAGCGTCTCGTCCACATCCTTTTCCGAAAGCCTCCCCTGCCGGCTGAGACGGTTGAAGACGGCCTGCAGGCGGTCGGTCAGGTGCTCGAACATGGTTACCTCTCGTGCCCTCAGAAAGGCCCGGGTTGCTCCCAGGGTCTTGGAGAATTTTATCAGGCGGAAGCCGGGATGTCAAACTTTTCGGCCTGACATCCACTCATAACTCGTTCTGGCACGAATGTAGGTTGAGTAGCGCGTAGCGCGTATCGAAACCTGGCGGCCCGAAACGCTGTTGAGATGGCGGGGGACGGCCGTCGCGGAGGCGATTTTGGGCCCGTCGCGGCCGGTCGGGGGCCGCCGTAAGGACCTAGGTGGGGTTTATGAGCGGATGTCAGTTTCGGCCGGCGGGTCGTGGACGAAACGGAAGAGGAGGACGATGACGCCCAGGGCCAGCGGCAGAGCAGCCAGGAGAGGGGCCGGGTAGCCCCAGCGGTGAAAGAGCCAGGCGGCGATATAGGGCGTGGGGATGCGGGCCAGGCCCTGGATGGTAAAGACGCGCCCCAGGCTTTCCCCCCGTTCCGCCTCGGGGAGGCTCCCGGCCAGCCATTTCAACAGGGCCGGCACCCAGAGCGCCGCGCTCAGGCCGAACAGGGCATAGCCCACCGATACCCCGACAAAGGTGGGCCACAGGAGGAGGATGACTCCGCAGAGCACCGAAAGTGCCTCCGAGAGGAGCAGGAAGCGCCGGCAGCCGTGTCGGTCCACCAGCCGGCCCACCGGCAACTGGGCCAGCGCCCAGGCGAGGGAAAAGAAGGCGTTCACCCAGCCCAGTTCTCCGTCGCCGAAATGGTGGGCCTTCTTGAGTAGGCCGAAGAGCAGGGAGAGGGCCAGCCCCCAGCAGAAACTGTCGAGGCCCAGGGGCAGGACAAACTTCCACAGGCGTCGCGGGATGGTGAATAGCCGCACCAGGCTGAGCAGGTCCTGCCGGCAGAAGCGTCCCCTTGGCCCTTGAAGCGTCTCGCGCAGGAAGCGGATGAAGAGGAGGAGCACCAGGGCCTCCAGGACCAAGGCCGTGGCCATCACCGGGAGGTAGCCCCAGCGCTCGCTCACCTGGCCGCCCAGGATGGAGGAGAACACCCCAGGGGCAATGAAGGCGAACATGATCAGACTGTAGGCGACGCCCCGACGCTCCGGCGGTGCCGATTCGGCCGTGAGGGAACTCCCGGCCGCCCGTCCGACCATGCCCAACCCGGCTAGGGCCATCCCGGGGATGAGAAGCCACCACAACCGGAAGAGGGCGGCCAGGGTAAAGGTCAGGAGCCAGAGGGCGTTACATAGGCTGGCGGCGATCAGGACGGGCCGGCGGCCCACCCGGTCGGCCAGCCAGCCGCCCAGGAGTTGGGCCAGCGAGGAGACGGCACCGCCCCATCCGCCCACCGTCTCCAGCAGCCCCAGGAAAAACTCCGAGTTCCAAAGGAACAGGGCAAAGGGCTGCCGGACGGCGGCGATGGCCCCCTGGTAAAAGCCGCCCAGGAAGGAAGTCAACACCTGGACCCGGATGTTGGCCGTGAGGCCGGCGAAGGGGCCGCGCCTGCCCGGATGGGACGCTGCCTCTTGGTGCATTGCCCCTTACCCCAGGAGGAAAAGGAGGCCGGCCGCTACCACCGGAACGGTCAGGTTGTCCGTTCCCGGGGGAGAAAGGGCCTCGGCGATGGTGGCGCCCAGGCCGGCCAGCGCCGCCTGCCCCAAGGCCAGCGGAGGCTCCAGCCGGCCCAGGAAGCGCAGGGTCAGGGTGAGGGCCAGGAGCGTCCAGGAGAAGCAGGCCAGGCTCCCCAGCCAGGTCTTGCGCCGTCCCCAGAGGCGGTAACCCGCCTGTCCCCAGGTCTGCCCGACGATGGCGGCCATGGCGTCCCCCCAGGTCATGGCCATGACTCCACAGGCGGCCAGGTCCGGCCGGCCCATCGGCCAGAAAAGCCCCAGAAGCAGGGCAAAGGAGAGGGGGAAAAGGACCGTGCCCGGGGTGCGCTCGGTCACCTCGATGGCGGCAAAGAAGCGGAAACGCAGCGAGAGGGCGTTTAGGAGGGCAAAGGTCAGCGGCGGGAACAGGGCCCAGCCCCGGTGCTCGAAGAGGAACAGGGTGGGAAAAACCCACATCCCCACGGCGATGTGCACCGCCTTGCGGGTCGCCGCAACCGGAACACGGAAGTAACGGCGGAGGACATCGGCCAGGAGGAGGACGGCCAGGACGTAGGCAAAGGAAAGGAGGATGGCCCGCAGGTCGCTTCCGCTCATATCGGGAGCCGCCTTATCGTTTCAGAATGATTCGGCGCCAGCACCGCATGACCTCCAGGGTGCTCTGGACGGCATCTTCCCCCTCCTCGCCCTCCCAGGCCCCGTCCTCGCGCTGGCGCATGAGGATTTGCTCCCAGGCCTGCCGCACCAGGAGCGTCTCCATCCCGTAGCCGGAGATGAGCAGATTGAGCAGGAGGCTGGCAAAGGCTCCCGGCGACCAGCCGCCTTCCCCGATTGCCCGTCCCAGCGTCAGGAGGATGTTTTGCGCCGGCCCCGATTGCCGGCCCAGGCCGGCGGCCAGGAGCGGCAGGGCGTACCAGGTGGTCTGCCGGGGAAAACCGGGGAAAACGCCGCCCTCCTGCTGGTGCTTGAGGAGGAGGTCCAGCGCCCGGCCGAGGGCCGGCTCCTTTCCCCAACCGCAGGCCACAAAGAGGGAACTGACCAGGGCCGTCACGTAGAGCCGGCCGGCCTCTTCTCCCCGGCTCATCCAGCGCGGGCGGGGGCCGCCTTCCAGGCCGGGGTCCTCCCAGCCGCCGTCCGGCCCCTGGCGGGCCAGGAGAAACTCCTTCCCCCGCCGGGCCATCGGACGGCCGAGCAGCCCCAGGTCCTGACAGGCCCGCAGGCCGGCCCAGGTGCCGACTACGCTTTCCGGCAAGCCGGGCCGGAGGTCGGCCGGCCATCCTCCCTCCGGACCCTGCAACTTCTCCAGGTCGGCCACCACCCCGGCCGGCGGGAGGGAGGCCTCCAGGAGCGCCTCGGCCCGGGCCCGGGCCAGGCCGTCGCCCTGTTCCTGCACAAACGTCAGCGCCTTGCGGATATCCATCGCTTTCTCCACGTCGGGATAGAAAAGGTTTCGATGCGGGCGTCTCGTGCCTTGCCCGACCGAAAAAACGGGGGACAACGCCGGCAGCCGCCTTGTCCCCTTCTGTATTCTAACCCCAAATCGCCCCTCGGTCAAATGCGCAGGCGCGTCAGCAGTTCCTCGGCGGCCGGCTCCACTTCCAGCGAGCCTTCCAGTTCGGGGTAGCGGGCCCCATAGTGTACTCGAACGGGCGAGGTGCGGGCGTCGCTGTAGCGGGCGGTGATGGCGGCGGCCAGGCGGAGGACCCCCTCATCGGCCGGGCCGCGCAGGAGCGTGATCGGGCTGCCCATCCCCCGGACCTCGAGGAGGAGGTCGCCCTCCTCCACCAGTTCCAGGAGGCGGGCGTTCTCCTCCCGGTTGCGGCCGGAGACGGCCTTGACCTCGGGCGAGAGGCGAAAGTGCCGGCCTACCCGCAGGAGGTCAAAGTCGGAGCGGGAGAAGTTCGGCCGGTGCTGGAGGAGGTCGCGCACCCGACGGGACAGCCCCGGATCGGTCAGCATACATCCGCCGGCCGGGGTGGGAAAGTCGGATAGCCCATAGCGCCGGGCCAGTTCCAGTTGTACCCGGCGGGAGCGGCCGCGGATGTCGAGCAGGCGGCTGCGGTCCACCAGTCCTTCCTCCTCGGGAATCGTCGGGGGCAGGAGTCGGGCCGAGAGGGGACGGAGCAACCTCCCCTGGAGGCCGGATTTCCGTTCCACCAGTTGCAGGGCGGAGAGGTGCTGGGACATCGGCCGTTCGCCCAACACCTCGCCGGTAAAGACGAAGGAAGCCCCCACCGCGCGCATCCGCTCGGCCGCCCGACGCAGAAGGAGGATATGGCAATCCAGGCAGGGGTTCATCCCGCTGCCGTAGCCGTGGCGGGGATGGCGCAGAATTTCAAAGAACTCTTCTTCCAGCGTGATGAGATACAGGGGGACGCCCAGCCGGGCGGCGGCCTGTTCCACCCAGGCCCGCAGGCCCGGCCGGTGCACCGGCAGGACGGCGTGCATGGCCTCCACCTTCAAACCCTGCTCCAGGAGCAGATAGAGGGAAAGGAGCGAGTCCAGCCCGCCCGAAAAAAGCCCGATGCCCTGAACGAACGGTTTCGTCATTCCAGTGCCTCCTCCAGCACCTCCAGTGTCTCCCGGGCGCAACGCTCCCAGGTAAAGTGTGCGGCCTGTTCCCTCCCGCGCCGGCCGAGTTCGGCCCGCAATTCCTCATCGGTCAGGAGGCGCGCCATGGCCGTCCGAAGTTCCTCCACGTTCAAGGGGTCCACCAGCAGCCCGGCCTCTCCCACCACCTCCGGCAGCGAAGAGGTACGGCTGGCGATGACCGAGGTGGCGCAGGCCATGGCCTCCAGGGCCGGCAGGCCGAAGCCTTCGTAGAGGGAGGGGTAGACCAGGGCCAGGGCCGTGCTCAGGACGGCCGGCACGTCCTCATCGGCGATGTAGCCGGGGAGGAGGACACGCCTCCCCAGCCCCAGGGAGGCGATGGCGGCGGCGATGCGTTCAAAGTACCACCCCCGTGGGCCGGCCAGGACCAGCGGCGGGGCTTCCTCCGGCAGGCCGGCATAGGCCTCCAGGAGGCGTTCCAGATTCTTGCGGGGGTGAAGCGCCCCCAGGTAGAGGAAGTAGCGCGGCGGCAGGCCGTAGCGGGCCGGGACCGCCGGATCCGGCGTGGGCCGGAAGCGCTCCTCCACGCCGTGGTACACCACGCGGATGCGCTCGGCCGGGACGCGGTAACGGCGCACCAGGTCGTCCTTCGTGGCCTGGGAGACGGCGATGATCCGGCCGGCCACGCGGGCGTTCCAGAGCGTGCTCAGGTGCAGTTCCAACCGACGCAGCGGCGGGTGGGTCTGGGGAAAGTAGAGGTAGCCCAGATCGTGGATCGTCACCACGGTGCGGCGGGGGTGCACCAGAGGTAGGACATGGGCGGGGACGAAGAGGAGGTCGGGCGGCCGGCGGGCCATCTCCCAGGAGAGGCGCAGATGGGTCCAAAGGCGGGGGAAGGGCATCTCCCGGACCGAGACGTGGGCCGGCCAGGCGGGAGCGGGGACGGGCAGGCGCTTGAAGTACAGCGTCAGGTGGTGCGCCGTCGGCAGGCGCACCAGCGCCTCCAGGAGGCGGGCGGTATACTGTTCCGTCCCGGTGCGGCGGGCGCGGGCCATGCGGCTGGCATCTATCCCGATCTCAGCCATGAAACCGGCACCTCCGGCCATGCGTAACCCATTCGGACGGAAATTCAGGAGGGTTGGATGGTCACGCGTCGCACGAGCGGTTGTCTGGGCGGCCTTTTGCAGTTGCTCCTGCTGGGCTGGCTGTTCGAGGCCCTGGAGCGCCGTTTCGGCTGGGGTCGGGGCGACTCCTGCACCGGCTGCGGCTGCGGTTTGCTGATTTTTATCATCTTCCTCATCCTGTTCCTGGCCACCCTCTTCGGCTGGCGCATCTTCTAGTACGCCGTTTCGCCAATTCGTTCCGGGTATCTTGGCCCAACTCCGAGGAAATCATCCGGTATTTGGGCCTTTAACCTGGAACTTGCTAACGTTCAACTGTACTAGTGCTCCTCCATTATGCCACGGGTTGGTTGGATCGGCAAGCGGTACGGCCGGCCGGGGCAGGTCTACTATAGAAAATAGTACTCCGGTACTATTGACACGGGGCTGCTTTTACGTTATAATATAACCAAACTTTCATCCATTAGGCAACGGAGGCGATGAAACCCGACCGGTGATAGGTGGACGCCCAGGTCGGGTGGAGCCAGTGGCGTAACCGGCCGTTGCGGGGTTTCCCGCCGGCCGGTTGGCTTTTCCAGTAAGGAGGAGAAAGATGAAGCAGGCGATTTTCGGACTGGCTGTGGCCGGCCTGGTGCTGGCCCTTCTGGCGGTTGCCGGGGTCTATGCCCAGGGCCCCGTTCCGCCGTCTCCGCCGGTCCTGGAAGGGGGCATCCAGGCCTCCGACGATACGATCAACTTCCAGGGCCGGCTCTACACCGCCGGCGGTGCTCCCGTGCCGGCGGGGAACTATAACCTGCGCTTTACCATCTGCAGCGCCTCCGATTGTTCTTCAACGGTCTGGGGACCCACCGAATTCACCGCCGCCGTGGATGCCCAGGGCCTGTTCAACGTCCTCCTCACCCCCCTCAACGCCGACCATTTCACCGGCAACCGCTGGCTGCGCATCGAGGTCTGCAACACGGCCAACCAGAACCCCTGTACCTCCGGCTGGGATACGATGACCCCCTACCAGCCCATGACCAGCGTGGCCATCTCTATCGGCAACATCCGCAAGAACGTGCCGGATACGACCACGGCCAACACTGCAGGCTACGTCCTTACGGTGAACAACAGCGGGAGCGGCAGCGGACTGAGCGCCAGCGGCTGGTACGGCCTGTACGGCAACAGCCCTAACGGTGGCTGGGGCGTCTACGGCACCGGCGGTAGCGGCGTGTGGGGCGTTCAGGGGTGGAGCCCCGATTCCTACGGCGTCTACGGGGTCTGCAACGGGGATAGTTACGGCGTGTACGGCGTTGCCTACGGCACTGCTGGCATCGGCGTCGCCGGCTACAACGCGGCCAATATCGGCGTGTACGGGCGGGCCGACACCGGCGACGGCCTGTGGGGCTATGCCTCTTCGACGACGGCCGACAATAACGGCGTATTCGGCTTTGCGGCGACCACCTCCCCATACGCTGCGCCGGCCGGGGTCAGCACCGGGGCCACCGGCAGCGTGTCCACCTCGGGCGACTATGGCGTCTTCGGCCTCAACACCGCCACGGCGAACGCCTATGGCGTCGTTGGCGCGGCCTCCGGGACGGTAATCAACCTGCCGCCGGCCGGCACCGGCGCCGGGGTGGTCGGCAGCATGGGCATCGCCAACGACTACGGCGTCTGGGGCTACAACAGCGCCACCGGCGGCGGTTGGGGCGTCTGGGGCGGTTCGGCCGGCACGACCGGCGGGGCCGCCGGCGTCATGGGGATAAACACCTTTGCCGCCGGCGCCGGCCAGTCCTCCATCGGCGTGGTCGGCGTGGCCGGGACAGGCTCATGGACCTACTTCACCGGGTCCGCCGTCGGCGTGCTGGGGAGCGTGGCCCGCTCCACCGACTATGGCGTCTTGGGCTACAACTCGACCACCACCGGCGGCACCGGTGTCTACGGCCAGGGCTTCACCGGGGTGGTCGGCTACAGCGCCTACGCCCGCGGCGTCTTCGGCCAGACCGACTACACCACCTCGGCCCGGGGTCAGGCCGTAGTCGGCTACGCCTCGGCCACAGGCGCCAGTGTCCATGGCGTCTACGGCGTCGCCGGGACGACCACCTGGTTCGTTCCGGACGCGCCGGCCGGCGTGGCCGGCTACGTGAACGCTACCAACGGCATCGGCGTCTGGGGTTATAACGGCAACACCACCGGCGGCGGCTACGGTCTCTACGGCTACACCGTCGCGGCAAACTCTGCGAGTGTCTATGGGCGAGCCGATGGGGCGACGCCCAGCTACGGTGTTGCCGGCCACCACTACTGGGGCGGCGTCGGCGTCGGGGCCTGGTCCTACAGCGGCGACATCATGCGCGGCTACTCCGGCGACTACCCCGGGGGGACGCTGCGGATGTACCTGACCAACAGCGGGAATCTCTATGTAGATGGGGGTTATTACATCTTTCTGAACCCTCCAGGTGGCGATCCCAACGCTCAGTCTGTCCTTGCCACTATCCATAGCCCCGAAGTCTGGGTGGAGGATTTCGGCACCGCCACCCTGGTGGACGGCCGGGCCACGGTAACTATCGCGCCGGACTTGGCCGCGGTGGTCAACCTGAACGAGGAATACCACGTTTTCCTGACGCCGCGGGGCGACTGCCAGGGGCTGTACGTTGCCGCCACCACCCCGACTTCCTTCGAGGTGCGCGAACTGGGCGGGGGCAAGAGCAACGTCGCTTTCGACTACCGCATCGTAGCCAAGCGGCAGGGCCTGGAGAATCTGCGCATGCAACCTGTGCCGGAAGTGGCTCCGAGCGGCAAAGTCGCGCCCGCCGAAGAGTCTCCGACCATCGGTGTGATCCCGGTCGAAGGGGCCGGCCTGCCGTCCGTTGCTCCGGCCACCGCGACCGGGCAGCAGGCTCCGCCCACCGTGCAGCAGGCCCGGCCTGTGCAGGTGCCGGCCGCCCCGGTGAACCGGCCGAAATAAGGAGGAGGCCATGTCTGCCCAAACGATGTTCCATGGCGCCTCTCCGCCCCTCCGGCGCATCCGCTGGAGCCTCCTCCTGGCCCTGCTCTGCACCTTGACCCTGGGCAGCGTCGTCCTGGCCCAGAGCGGAAGTACCTACGATCTGCGCTGGAACGTCCTCTCCGGCGGCGGGGCCCTTTCCACCGGCACGAACTATCAGGTCAACTATTCGTTCGGTCAGCCCTCCACCATCGGCCTTTCCGCCGGCACGAACTATCAACTCGGCCAGGGCTACTGGTACGGCGGCGCTGCCCCCACCGCCGTCAAACTCCTCTTCTTCACCGCCGGACGCTCCGGCCCGGCCGTCCTCCTCACCTGGGCGACGGCCGAGGAGCACGATAACCTGGGCTTTAACCTCTACCGTCGGGGCACGCTGGACGGGCCGGCCATCCGGTTGAATGCCGCCCTCATTCCTACCTGCTGCCCCGGCGGCGGAGCGGGGGCCACCTATGTCTTTCTGGACACCACGGTCGAGGCCGGCGCCGTCTATTTCTACACCCTGGAGGACGTGGACCTGAACGGAACCCGTACCCTCCACGGCCCGATCCAGGCCACCGCGCCGTATGCCGTTTTCCTGCCGGTGGTGAAATAGCGGGCCGGGGGAAATCGTTCTCGAACCTCCGGCACAAGGAGGGCGAGCCTCCTGGCGGGCCGAGGGATGGCTCGGCGGGGGCTTTTTCCAATGTTCTCCGGGATGGCAGTCCTCCGGAATAAAGGGGAGGCGGGTGTCGGCCGGCCCACCGAACACCCGCCTCCCCTTCGTGGGTGGGGAAACCCCCTACGGATGAATCACCACCACCTCTCCCCCGGAGCGCCCCCAGAGTTCGGGCCGGTACATCGGGTAGGCCTCGGCCGGCAGGGCATGGAAGGTGCCGGCCGTCGTCGCCCGCGCCAGGTAGGTGACGGTGTGCGGGCCGGGGGCGAGTTCGTTGAAGAAGAGCGCCACGGCATCGTCGTATACATCCTTGCGGCTGTAGGGGTATCGCCCGCTTTCCCAATCGGGTTCTCCGTAGGCCCGGGCGGCGTAACTGGTGGTCGCCAGCCGTTCGTTCAACCCTTCCAGGCCGGCCGGGAGGGGGTCGTAGAGGATGACGTAGTAGGCCGCCTCCGGGAAGTTCACCGTCAGGTGTACCTCCACCAGATCGCCCACCCGCAGCGGCCCGGCGAGCGGCTTCCCGCCGGGCCGGGTGTAGGTCCGCTGCACCTGCACCCGGCCGGCCGGCCGAATCTCTTCCTCCGCGCCGTAGATGCGGGCGACGACCGTGTAGTAGAGCCGGCCGTTCCCGCCGTGCAGCAGCCGCACCTCGTTTTCCCCGGCCCGCAGGGCCGTCCCCGGCACCACCACCTTCATCCCCTGCTCCACCTGGATGAAGGACCCTTCGGCCACCGTCTGACCGTTCACGTCCACCCGGTAGTTCTGCTGATCCATCCGCATCTGCACGCTCAGCACATAGTCCGAGAGTGCCAGCAGGGCATAGGAGGTTTCCTGGGTGGTGCTCCAGGCGTGGCCCTGGCGCTGTCCCATGAGCCAGCGCACGACCTTGGGGATGAGCGGGTGGTCCGGGCGGATGTGTACCAGCGCATCCAGTGCCAGCGCCGTCGAACGCACCGAGGAGGACATGGTCTTCTCCCGGTAGTGGCCGTCGGCGATGCCGGTATCCCAGTAGGCCGTTTCGTCCCGCACCACCGCCTTTTCGGCCAGTTTGTCCACGAGCAAGCCGGCCGTGGCATCGTCTCCGGCGGTATAGAGGGCCAGGGCCAGCGCGGCTTGGCTGAAGGGGTCGAAATCCCGTACCTCGCCGTTCAACACCTGGGAGGCCAGAACCTGGGTCCGGCCCGGCTCCACATGGCCGGCTACGGCCAGGGCGTAGAGGGCATAGGCCTGGGTGCGGGGGTCCATCTCCTCCAGGTGGCGGCGCAGGTACTCGGCCCCGCGGGCGATCACGCCGTCGTCCACCTCAAAGCCGGCCTGCTCGGTCATCGCCAGACCGAAGAGGATGTAGGCCGTCTGGTAGTCGTGGGAGGGATCGTCGAACCACCAGCCCCAGCCGCCGTCCTCGTGCTGGAAGCCGTAGAGTTTCTGCCGGCCGACGTCCACCATCTTGGGCAGGTCCGACTCCAACCGCTCGCTATGCACGCCCAGCAACCGGAAGGCCCGACCGATGATGGCGTTGGGGAGCACACGGCTCATCGTCTGTTCCGTTCAGCCAAAGGGGTAATCGATCAGGTACTCCAGTCCGTCGAGGAGGGCGTTCACCACCGAGGGCGATAGGCGTACCTCCAGCGTGGTCGCCTCGGGAATCATCCTCTCCGGCAGGACGATGCGTTCGACGTGCTCGCCGATGAATTCGCCGGCCCACGTTTCCACCCGGGGTACGGCAAAGGGCCGTACCGGAATGTTGTACTGGACGGCATCGCTCAGGCCCCCGCCGCGGGCATAGGCGGTGATGGTAACGGTGCCCAGGGTGTTGGCCGCCAGTACCCAGCCGAGCGGGGCGGTCTCTCCGGCGGCGAGGCTCAGGGTCTGGGAAAGCGGGCCTCGCGGGTCCAGCCCCTGGGGGAGCAGGCCGGCCTGGAGGGCCAGGGGGCCCTCGCTATCGTTATGCACCGTGGCGGTCAGGGTAAAGGTATCGCCCTGGATGAGGAAGCGGGGGACGGCCGGCCGGACGATCAGCGACTGGGTGACGGTGAGCGCCGCCGTCCCCTCGCCCAGGCGCGTGTCCGCGGTGACGGCGCGGGCGAGGAGCCGCCAGCGGGTGAGCGAATCGGGCAGGTGCAGCGTCACGACGGCCCGGCCCTCGGCGTCGGTCAGGATGCGGGGGTTCCAGTAGGCCGTGTCGGGGAAGTGGCGGCGTGGGTTGCCCACATCGATGCCGTCGCCTCCGCCGCCCATCTCCGCCCCGCCGAGTTCCCGTACCGGCTTGAGGGAGTGGTAGGTGCGCACCAGGTTCGACCGCCGGCCGTAAAAGGCCTCGAAGGGGTCCGGCGAAAGGTCCTGGGAGAGGGCGTAGATGGCTTCGTCCACCACGGCCAGGGAGAGTTCGGCCTGCACCGGCCGGCCGGCCACATCGGTCACCTGGATGACGATCTCGGCCTCCTCCCGCGGGGTATAGGTCGGACGCTGCGGGGTGAGGGTCACCTTCAGGCGGCGTTCCTCCGGCGGGACGGCAAGTTCGGTGCTGGCGATCAGGAGTTCGGCATCGGGGATGCTGGTGTAACTCCAGTGGTTGAGCGGCTGGCTCGTCGGCCGGTAAATCTGCACCGTAACAAAGACGTTGGGGACAAAATCGGCCTCCACGGGCAGGGCAATGTAGGTGACGGCGCCGGTCAACTCCACCGGCTGCATCCGCCGCACCCGGCCGCGCTCCAGGGTCAGGAGGGCCGTGCCGGTCACCGGGGAGCGCACCAGAAGTTGGGCCGTCTCGCCGACGGCATAGGCGGATTTATCGGCGCTTATGCTCAGGCCCTGGCTCTGATCTAACCCGGCCCAGGGGGTGACACCGCTGGGGTCATAGACCCAGATCCAATCCTCCAGATCCTTTTCCCCGTGTATGAGCACCCGGAACCAGCCCTGTTCGTCCACATGGAAGGAGAGGCGGGCCCGGCCGGAGGCGTCGGTCACCAGTTCCCCTTTGGCTACAGGAGCGTTGTACCCGTTCCCGTCCCAGCGGTAAATGCCGCCGCGCAGTCGGACGCCGGCCACCGGCATGCCCCGATAATCGTGCACCGCCACTTCCAGAGGAATCTCCTCCCCCGGCCGGTAGATATGGCGGCTGAGCAGCAGGGCGGCGCCCTGCGGGTTCCGGTACACCTCCACCAGGGCATGGCCGCTCACGGCCTGGCCGCTGCCGTCCTCCACCGTGGCTTCCAGGTCCAGCCGGGAAAGGTCGGGCGACCACCAGGAGTACTCGGCCACTTTGGCCGGGATGCGCACCACCCAGCGTCCCTGGGCGTCGGTCGTGCCGCGGTAGTCGCCCTCCTGGTACAGTTTGGCCCAGCAATTCGAGCCGTCCATCCCGCATGACCATTCATCGTAGGCCTGCTTGTAGATGGTCAGTTTGACCGGGACGCCGGCCACGGGCCGGCCGAAGTAGTAGCGGGCCTCCACGGTCACGGTCATCGTCTCGCTCAGGAGGTAGCGTTCGCGGTCGGCCGTCACGGTCACCTGGTAATCGGGCTTGCGGTATTCCTCCACCTTGAGCGCCTGGCGGGTCACTTCGTCCCCCACCGCCACCTCGACGTTGTAGATGCCCAGCGTGCCGCCCTCGGCCAGGGCGAAGGAGGTGTAGGCCGTGCCGAATTCGTTCAGGGAAAGGGCTTGGGTCCCCAGGACGTTATTGCGGGCGTCGCGCAGGCGCACCGTGATCGGGGTGCCGGCCGGGGGGAGGGCGTAGAGGGCATCGTCGTCGCTGCGGACGACGGCCCGGACGTGGACCATCTGGCCGGGCCGGTAGATGGGGCGGTCGGTATAGACATACACGCGGAAGAGCCGGCCGGTGGGCGGGTTGGTGAGCCAGCCGCGCCAGGACCACCAGCCGCCCTGGGCATCCCACTCCGGCCCGAAGCCGCAGAGCGTCATCTCGCCTTCCACTTCTCCGATGGCGATGAGCGGGTCGGTGTCGCCGATGACGGTGGTCTCGAAGCGGCCCTGCTCATCGGTCGTGCCCTGGCCGTAGAGCCGGCCGGAGCGGTCGTAGAGGCGGATGGACATTCCGGAGCGGGGCCGGCCGGTGGAGATGGAGGTGGCGTAGCCGGCCACCTGATGCTGGGCGTTGGTGCCCAGCCCGGTGGAGGCCTCCTTGAGGACGAGGGCGTAGTGGGTCAGGACGACGATCAGGCGGTCGCCCTGGCCGGTCGAAGCGGCGGAAGCCAGGACGTAGAGGCCGGGGGGCAGGTCGGCCGGCAGGGTGACCTCCCCGTCGGCCTCTTCAGCCGTCCACTGGCGCACCACGGGCAGCCCTTCGATGGAGATGCTCACCGGGCTCTTGAGGGAGGAGGTGTAATCGGCCAGGAGGCGTTCCGGCGAGAGTGGATAGAGGACGAAGGTGGGAGGGCAGGAAGGGGTGTCCCAGCGGTCGAACTGGATGCGGCGGGGGCCGGCGGCGTCCAGAATCTGGATGTTGGGCCCGTAGCCAAAGTTCACGGCCGCCTGCTGAAAGTTTACCCGGAAATCCCAGCGGAGCGGCTTTCGCAGGAACGGGCTGCCGTCGGCGGCGCGGGCGGAAGGCTCCAGGAGGACCTGGTAGAACTCGGCGGAGAGGCGTTCCCTGGGGATAAAGCGCAGGGTTCGATCCTGCCACTCGAAGGTGCCGGCGATGGTAGGCGTGATGTGGAAGGCGGCCTCGACGCTTGCTCGGTCGGCCGGCCGGTCGAAGGTGAGGCCGATCGAGTCGCAGGGCGTGGCCTGTCCCCTGGGGAAGGCGCTCACCACCCCCGAGCGCGTGGTAAAGGTCCATTGGAGCGGCCTTTCCAGGGTCACGCCGGCCTCATCCCGAACGCCGGCTCCCAGGGTGAGGGTGTAGGTCGTCTCCGATTCCCAGGCCTCTTCCGGTTCCAGAAGGAGGGTTTCCTCCGACCAGGAGAGGCGGTAGGGCGTCGCCGGCTCCAGGCGCAGGGCCTGCTCGACGGAGCGCGGATCGACCGGGTAGGAGAAGCGCAGTTGGACGGCGGCCTGGGGGTCGCGCTCCCGGGGCGTCCCGGAGAACATGGCCCAGGGTCGGGTGGTGAAGATGAGGTGCGGCGAGCCCGAGGCCGTGCGCACCTCGAGGGTGTAACGGGTGTCCGGTTGCCAGCCCGGCACCGGGGTCAGGGCCAGGGAGCGCTCATCAACGGCCGTCTGGCGCAGCGCCACGCTCGGCGAAACGACCGCCAGGACCGTCTCGGACGGGCCGAGGGGGCGGTCGAAGGTGAGGACGAGCGGGGCGTGCAGGTGCGAAGGCACCCGGCCCGTGGCCGTCAGGGAAGCGGTTTCGCCTGGGGGGAGGGATACGACCTCCTCCCGGACAAAGCGCCACCGGATGAGGGCCGGTGGCACCGGCGTGGGGCTGGGGGTGGGGGCAGCGGTCGGAGGGACGGTGGGGAGGGGTGTACCGGTGGGCGAGGGGAAAAGCGGTGCGGCCAATCCCCAGAAGGCCGGCAGAAGCACCAGAAGCACAAGGAGCAGGAAACCAAGGAACGGAGCGGGCGCGATCCAGCGGACTTTCATCGGACACCTCCTGAACAAACTCCGGTGAGACCTTTGTCTACAGGTTACATCCTGGAGCGTCCGGAGGGCCGACGTCCGGGGCTTGGTTTCTCTACGCTTGCCTGACGGCAGGGGAACGGCGACGTCGGATGGGGGCATAGATTTTACAGTCCCTTGCTTATTTGTTCGAATCAGGTCAGGAACGATCGGGATTTCTCCGGTGGCAGGACGGATTCCAGGAGGTGCGAATGGAAGAATCGGATTCGGCGGTTTGTTCCAAGGGAGGGCTTCTCCGGCCCGGTCCGGCGATGGGTACGACCTGACCCGGAGCCCCATAGACGGCGGGGGCGCCACCTGGCGCAAACTAAGGCGAGGAGGTGTGCGATGCGTGTGCGAACCCTTTTCCTTCCGGTGATCCTGGCCCTGGGCCTGCTGGCCGGGATGAGCGTACTTCTGCCTGTGTACGCCGATCCCGGCACCCTCTTCGTCAAGCCCGCCAGCACGGGCACGGCCTGCACCCAGGCCACTCCCTGTGCCCTGCAGGCGGCCCTTTCCCAGGCCACCGACGGCGACACCCTCTACCTGGCCCAGGGCACCTACACCGGCACCGGTGCGGCGGTCATCGCCCTCACCCAATCCATCACCCTCTACGGCGGGTGGGACGGCGCTCCTATCGGCCCCGTGGTGCGCGACCCGGCCCTCTACCTCACCATCCTGGACGGCGAAGGGGCCCGGCGGGTGATCTCCATCACCGGGGACGTCACCCCCACGATAGAGGGCTTTATCATCACGCGCGGCAACGGCACCGGGTTGCTGGCAGGCTGCCCTGCAACCGGCGGGAAGCCCGACGGCTGCGGCGGCGGCATCTTTTCCTACGGCGCCCACCCGATCATCGTCAACAACGTCACCACCAACAACGTTGCCGCCATCACTACCCAGGGCTATCCTACCGGCACCACCGGCTACGGCGGCGGGATCTACCTGTACAATGCCGACCGAGCCGTCATCAGCGGGAACGTGGTCATCAGCAACGTCGCCAGCACAGTGAATGCCGGCATGGGCGGGGGCATCTGTCTCTATGGCAGCGGGACCGGCCTGGTGGTGCAGGCCAACCAGGTGCTCAGCAACGCCGCAAGCCTCGCAAACGTGGCCGGCTGGGGCGGCGGCATCGCCGGCGGGCCGGACGGCGCGCTCATCCAGGGCAATCGGGTGGAGGGCAACCGGGACAACGCCAAAGGCAGCGGCTACGGGGCCGGCATCTACCAGTGGTACGGCTCCGCCACCTATCGGGACAACCTGGTGCGGGGCAACATCGGCGCGCACGCCGTTTACCTGGGCTACAGCAACTCCCGCTTTGAGGACAACCGCATTCTGGATAACCAAACCGGCACAGGGCTGAAATTGAACGACAGTTCCGGCCCCGGCGCCGTCCTGGTCAACAACGTGGTCGCCCGCAGCGGGAGCAAGACCGTTGAGGCTGACGGCTATGTGGCCTATCCGCTGCGCGCCGCCCTGCTCCACAACACCCTGGTGGGGTCGGGCAGCGGCGCGGGCATCTACGTGGACGGCTACGTCACCCTGGCCCTGACCAACACCATCGTTGCCGGCCACACCTGGGGCATCACGGCCACTTTCCCGGCCAGCGCCACCATCTCCGCCGACCACACCCTCTTCTGGGCCAATACCGGCACCGCGATCACCGGCACGAACCCGGTGTTCGGCGACCCGCGCTTTCTGCCGGACGGCTACCACCTGGGCCCCGGCTCAGCGGCAGTAGATGCGGGGATAGACGCCGGCGTGACGACGGACATGGACGGCGACCCGCGGCCCATCGGTTCCGGCTACGATATCGGAGCAGACGAGGCACACTTCCTCACTATCTACCTGCCCCTGGTGGTGCGGAATTTCTGACCGGTTAGGTGACAGTCAGGTGACTGTCACCTGAATCAGGAGGTGCAGAATGAAAAGCAGGCTGATTCTTAGGGTAAGCATTATGGCGGTGCTCGTACTGGCCCTGACGGTAGGTCTGTCCCGGGCCCAGGGCCCGGAGCCGCCGGGGGAGGGGACACAGCCACAGGAGGGCGTGGGTGCCCAGGCCCTTGTGGGCACCGCCTTCACCTACCAGGGTTACCTGAAGCAAGGCGGCAACCCGTATAACGGCAACTGCGACTTCCGGTTCAGCCTCTGGGATGCCGAAACCGAGGGCACCCCGGTCGGCGCGACCCAGAGTAAAACAGGTGTCCCGGTCAGCAACGGCTTCTTCACCATCCCCGACCTGGATTTTGGCGCGGATGCCTTCCCGGGCGAGACCCGCTGGCTGGAGATCGCGGTCAAGTGCGCGGGTGACGCCGACTACACCACCCTCGCCCCGCGCCAGGCGCTGACCGCTGCGCCGTATGCGCTCGGCCTGCGGCCGGGGGCGACGGTCCGCGGCCCCGTAGACGGCGCGGTATTCAGCGCGCACAATACGACTACCGCCGGCACCACCTACGGCGTGTACGGCCGGAGCGACAGCATCTCCGGCATCGGCGTGTTCGGCTATGCTGCTGATGCCGACGGCGAGACTTACGGCGTCATCGGCCAGAGCGATAGTTCCCTCGGCGTCGGCGTGTTTGGCCGGGCCACCGCTGCCAGCGGTAACACCTTTAGCGTGTACGGCCGGAGCGCCAGCACCATCGGCCGAGGCGTGTACGGCCATGCCAGCGCCACCGGCGGCACGACCTACGGCGTGTACGGCCGGAGCGACAGCACCGCCGGCTACGGCGTGTACGGCTATGCCAGCGCCACCGACGGCGTCACCTACGGCGTGTACGGCCGGAGCGCCAGCACCCACGGAACCGGCGTATTCGGCCGGGCCACCGCCACCGGCGGCACCACCTACGGCGTGGTCGGCCTGAGCGAGAGCAACGGTGCTGGCAGCGCCGGCGTGCGCGGCTGGGCCACTGCCACTGCCACCGGCGGCTATACCTACGGCGTGTATGGCCGGAGTGCCAGCACCGCCGGCTACGGCGTGTTCGGC
>JBMFNL010000028.1:0-40367 GCA_049970175.1 Chloroflexia bacterium | reverse complement strand
CCCGCGCCCCCATGGTGGGGTGTGGATGGAAGCCCACGATCCCCCTTATAACCAGAACTATACCCGCCTGCTGACGGTCACCCTGTACCTCTCGGCCACTTCCGACATCGGGGCCAACGTGAACCAGATGCGCGTCTGCAACCTGGGGGACTGCAACCCGCCGCCTGGCTGGATGCCCTTTGCCACCGGCATCGCCGACTGGCCGCTTCTGGCCACGTCCTATAATTGTGAACATAAGTGGGTGCTGGCCTGGTTCCGCGACGACCAGGGCCACGAGTCCCTCCCTTACGCCGATTACATCCTGTACGATAACTACCTCACGGCCACGATGGCGCTCAACGGAGGAAATCCCTACGTCAACCGCACCATCGTCATGGTCAACTCGGTGGACCGGGACGGCCAACAGACCGATTGCTCCGGCCTGCGCGATATGCGCCTGCGGGAGGACCAGGCGGGCCTTACCTATACCCTCTGGATCAGTTTCCAGGAGAACCTCTACTTCTTCCTCCAGCCCTCCGGCCCGTTGACCCGCACCGTGGAAGTGCAGTACCGCGACCGGGCCGGCAACGTGGGTACGTTTTCCGACACCATCACCCTGGACCTGAATCCGCCCTACGGCACACTGCCGACGCTCAACAGTACCTCCACCACCCATCTGCTCATCCCCGTAACCGGCCTCCAGGCCCATGACGAAAGCGGCGTTCGGAACGTCTGGTTCGCCAACCGGGCGGACGGGCCGTGGTATGTCATGCCTTACCATGATCCTCCCTATACCTACACCTGGAACCTGGCCTACGGTGGGCCGCCCTTCCAGGCCCCACAACTGCACCATATCTACGTGAAGTATGAGGACGGTTCCGGCTACGGCTCCCTGCCGGGCAACTTCTCACCGGTCTATTCGGCTTCGATTTCGGTGAGCGGCATCGCCAACATCTTCCTGCCCCTCGTCCTCAAAGACATCGGCGGTCCGGCGGCCGCGCCCTACCCGGCCTGGCCGGAAGACGCTTCCCTCCTCCTGCTGGCCCAGCCGCAGCAGGTCGCCCCGGGCGAGAAGGTCCTGCTCTACCTGGTGGTCCGGCAGGTTCCGGAGGCCGCCGGCGAGGGGACGCTGCGCCTGACCCTGCCTGAAGGGCTGCGGGTCACCCGCGCCTGGAGCGCCTACGGCCGGCTGCTTCAGGTGGAGGATCGCCGGGTGCTCTCCCAGGAGAGCCTCTCCGGCCGGCCGCTGCCCTGGCTTCTGGTGGAGGCCCGGGTGGAGGAGGGGGCCGGCCGGCAACTCCAGGTGCAGGGGGAGATGTCCTGGGGAGAAGATACCCTCCAGGCCATGCCCCTCCAGATCGAGAACCGCCGGCCGTGATGCCCATGCCCTCCTCGGTCGCCCATCCCGGGCCCGCCCGGCTTCGCCGGGTGGACCCGGGATGGGTGGCTTTGCTCCTCCTCTTCCTTCTCTCCCTCCCCCTGGTCACCCCACGCCTCTACGCCGTGGATTCGGTAGAGTACTTCTCCTACCTGCACTCGATCTTCTTCGACGGCGACCTGGACTTGACGAACGAATACCGCTATTTCCAGCAACTCAACCCCCAGGCGGGAATCGAAGGGGTGCTCGAAAAACGCGACCCCACGACCGGCCTGCCGCTGAACGTCGCTCCCGTAGGGACGGCCCTTTTTTGGTCGCCGGCCTACCTCCTGACCCACGGCGGTATCCTCCTGGCCCGCGCCCTGGGGTCGCCGGTGGAGGCCGACGGCCTCTCCCGACCCTACATCCTGGCCGTCTGCTACGCCTCGGTGCTTTACGCCTTCGCCGGCCTCCTCCTCTCCTACTGCCTCTGCCGCCGTCTCTTCTCCCCCTTCGCCTCGGCTCTGGCCGTGGCCGTCGTCTGGCTGGCCACGCCGGCCTTTTTCTACAGCCACGCCAGCCCTCCCTGGTCCCACAGCGTCTCCCTCTTCACCGTGGCCCTCCTCATCTTTGTCTGGCACGGCACGCGGGAGCGGCCCACACCGGCCCGCCTCTTCGTCCTGGGCCTTCTGGGCGGGCTGGCGGCGCTGGTGCGGGAACAGGACGTGGTCTTTTTGCTGATCCCGGTCGTCGAAGTCCTGTCCACCTGGCATCGAAGCCGGGCGCGTCTGCTCCCGACCCTGGTGGGCCGGCTCGCCCTCCTGGGAACGGGGGCGTTCCTGGCCTTTGCCCCACAACTGGCCGTCTACCGCATCCTGGGAGGGCGCTTCGCCCCCCACCCGACCGTCGCCGGCAAGTTCACCTGGTGGAGCCCTTACTTTTTCCAGGTCCTGGGCGATCCCCATTACGGGCTACTGGTGTGGTGTCCGGTGCTCATCCCGGCCCTGGCCGGCCTCTTCCTCCTGGGCCGCCGGGACCGCCTGCTCGGCCTGGCGCTGGGGCTGGCCTTCCTGGCCCAGGTCTATCTCACCGGTGCCTACCTCACCTGGATGGGCCCCGGCTCCTTCGGCCCGCGGCGCTTCATCGCCGGCACCGCCATCTTCGCCCTGGGGCTGGCCGCCCTGATCGCTTTCCTGCGGGAGAAGGGATGGCCTGCCTGGACCCTGGTCGCTCTGGGCGGCCTCTTCGTGGCCTGGAACCTGGGGTTGATGGCCCACTGGATCCTTTACCCCGAGGAGCGCACCTCCGGCCTCCTCTGGGATCGCCTGCCACGGCGCCTGCTCTGGGAGATTCCTCGCCAGGCGGCCGACTTCCTTCGCCGCCTGTTCCTGGAAAGGGGCAGCCTCTACCAGAACCCCGGGGGACGCTGAGAACCCTGAAGAGGATTTGTCCCCCACGCTTTCCCGTGCTATAATCCTTTTGCTACCGTCGGGTTCGAGAGGAGGGCCGGCTTGGAACTATCCGAGGTCCAGAGAGAAGCCGAAAAGATCATCGCCAACGTGGAAAAGGTGATCGTGGGCAAGCGCTCGGTCATCGAACTGACCCTGATTGCCCTCCTATCGCAGGGCCACGTGCTGATCGAAGATGTCCCCGGCGTGGGCAAGACGATGCTGGCCCGGGCCATCGCCCGCTCCATCGGCTGTACCTTCAAGCGGGTGCAATTCACCCCGGACCTCCTGCCCAGCGATGTGATCGGCGTCTCCATCTTCAACCAGAAAACGCGCGAATTCGAGTTCCGCCCCGGCCCGATCATGGCCCATATCGTCCTTTCCGATGAGATCAACCGGGCCACGCCCAAGACGCAGTCGGCCCTGCTCGAATCGATGGAGGAACGGCAGGTCACCGTGGATGGAGTCACCCATCCCCTCCCCCGGCCCTTTATCGTCCTGGCCACCCAGAACCCCATCGAGTACGAGGGCACCTTCCCCCTACCCGAAGCCCAACTGGACCGCTTCCTGATGCGCATCTCCCTGGGCTATCCCAGCCTGGCGGACGAACTGGAGATTCTGGAGCGGCAAAGGTTACGCCATCCCATTGAGCAACTGGAGCAGGTGACGACTCTGGAGACGCTCATCGCCATGCAGGAGGCCATCAAAGAAGTTCACCTTTCCCCGGAGGTCCGGCACTATATCGTCTCTCTGGTTAAAGCCAGCCGGGAGCAGGAAGCGGTTTACCTGGGAGCCAGCCCGCGCGGTTCCCTGGCTCTTTACCGCACCTGCCAGGCCCGGGCCGCCATTCAGGGACGGGATTACGTCACCCCCGACGATGTCAAGGCGCTGGCCCGGCCCACGCTGGCCCATCGCCTGATCATCAGCCCCTCGGCACGCATACGGGGAGTGACCGGAACGATGGTGGTGGAGGAACTTTTGCGCACGGTGCCGGTCCCGGGAGCCCGACCGGTATAAATTCCGTTGGCACGTTGGCACGCTTTCGCACAAGGAGAAACCATGTTCGGCATCGATCTGGGGGAATTGATCGGCACGGTGGGGTTGACGCTCGGCTATATCATCCTCTTTGCCATCATCTTTGCCGAGTCCGGCCTCTTTTTCGGCTTTTTCTTTCCAGGAGACAGCCTCCTCCTCACGGCCGGCCTGCTGGCCTCCCGGGACATCCTGCATATCCCGATCCTCCTGCCCGGACTCTTCCTCGCCGCCGTGGCCGGAGATTCGGTGGGCTACTGGTTTGGGGCCAAGACCGGGCCGCTCCTTTTCAAACGTGAGGAATCCCTTTTCTTCAAGCCCCGTTACCTCCTGAAGGCCCAGGCCTTTTACGAAAAGCACGGCGGCAAGACGATCACGCTGGCCCGCTTCCTGCCGGTCATCCGCACCTTCGCCCCCATCGTCGCCGGAGCCGCGAAGATGAGGTATCGCCGTTTCCTGGCCTTTAATCTGCTGGGCGGCTTTCTCTGGGCCGTGGGAGTGACCTGCCTGGGCTACGGCCTGGGGCGGGCCTTTGGCACGATCGAGGGGGTGGACCGTTACTTTACCCTGCTGGTGCTGGCCTTTTTCTTCATCCCCGGCCTGCCCACCCTGATTCACCTGTGGAAGGAGAACCGGGAAAAGGTCCTGGGGTGGCTGAAGAGGCGCCTGGGGCGTGGGCAGGTGTCGGGGGTGGAGGGGCGGGAGTAGGGGCGAGATGGTGGATGACGCCGGCGTATCCCAGGAGGAGCTGGCCGCCCTGCAGCGCAGGTTGAACCTCCTTCACCGGGCCGACCTGATCCTGAGCCAGGTGGAGGACAAACGCCTATGGCAACGGCGATTCCTGGCGCTGATGATGGAGGCCGCCCAGGTCGAATCGGGGACGCTCTACCTCCTGGATGCCGAGCGGAACGAACTGGTCTTTGCCGTGGTCCAGGGGCCGGCCGGTGTGGCCCAGGCCCTGGAAGGCCGCCGGATGCCGGCCGACCGGGGAATCGCCGGCCGTTGTGCCCGGCAGGGCCGGCCGATCTGGGTGCCGGCCGTCGAGCAAAGCCGCGAATGGGCCCGGGATCTGGCCGAACGTAGCGGCTACCGCCCCCAGAACGTCCTCTGCCTGCCGCTCAAGGCCCAGGAGCGCGTCATCGGCGTCGTGCAACTCTTCGACCGCCCGCCGGATCACCCCTACGGCCCGGCCGACCTCGATTTCCTGAGCATCCTGGTCAACGATTTGGCGCTGAAACTGGAGAACGCCCGTCTCCTCAGCACCTCCAGGGAGATGGTGGAACGGCTGCGGGCCCTGCTGGAAGTGGGCGTGGAGTTGGGAGCCACCCTGGACCGGGATCGCCTGCTCCACCTGATCCTGGAACGGGTCTGTCAGTTGCTCCAGACGGGAGTGGCCTCCATCTTTGAACTGGACGAGGCCTCCGGCGAACTGGTTCTCTGCGCCACCACCCGGCCTGTGCCGGAAGGATTGGGGAGCATCCGGGTCCCGCTCGGCGAAGGCATTGCCGGCTGGGTGGCCCGGGAGGGGCGCACCGAAGTGGTGCCGGACGTGAGGCAGGATCCGCGCTTCTACGCCCGGGTGGATGAGGGGACCGGCTTTGTCACCCGCGCCATCCTCTGCACGCCGCTGGTCATCCAGGAGGCCGTGGCCGGGCAGGAAGGGGTCTTCCGCCGACGGGTGATCGGGGTGGCCCAGGCGCTCAACAAACGGGACGGAAGCCCTTTTACCCGCGCCGACATCGAGATCTTCGAGGGCCTGGCCCGGCAGGCGGCCATCGCCATGGAACGGGTACGGCTCTACCGGGAGGTCCACGACCTCTTCACCAGCGCGATTATGGCCCTGGCCGAAGCCATGGAGGCCAAGGACCCCTATACCCGCGGGCACACCCGCCGGGTGACCGAATTCAGCGTGGCCATTGCCGAGGAAATGGGATTGCCTCCCGACGAGGTGCTCAAGGTACGCACCGCGGCCATGCTGCACGACATCGGAAAAATCGGCATGCCCGACGCCATCCTGCAGAAGCCCGGCCGGGTGGACGAGGCCGAGAGGGCGGTGATCCAGCGTCATCCCCTGGAGGGCGAACGAATCCTGCGGCCGCTCCAGCATCTGCGCGAGGTTCTCCCCGGAGTGGCCGAACACCACGAGCGCTACGACGGCACGGGCTATCCCAGGGGGTTGCGGGGCGAGGAAATCTCCCTGGCCGGCCGCATCATCGCCGTGGCCGACGTCTTCGATGCCCTGACCTCGGAACGATGCTACCGTCAGGCCTTGCCGGCGGAGGCGGTGCTGGAAGAGATGCGGGCCCAGGCCGGCCGGGCCTTTGACCCGCGTGTCCTGGAGGCCTTTTGGCGGGCCTGGGAAAAGGGACGCCTCGTCCTGCCGAAAAGGACCTCGGCTTCCTGAGAGGAAAGATGCACCTTTCGGTCGTCGTCCTGCTCGGTCCTACCGGGGTTGGGAAGACGCCCCTGGCCGTCGAACTGGCCCAGGCGCTAGGGGGAGAGATCGTCTCGGCCGATTCGCGGCAGGTCTACCGGGGGATGGACATCGGCACGGCCAAGCCCACGCCGGCCCAGCGGGCGGCCGTCCCGCACCATCTCCTGGACCTCGTGGACCCCGACACGGCCTTTACCCTGGCCGAATTCTGTGAACGGGCCCACGCGGCCATCGAGGCGATCTCGGCCCGGGGTCGGTTGCCCTTTCTGGTGGGAGGAACCGGACAGTATCTGGCGGCCATGCTGGAAGGCTGGCGGGTGCCCCGCGTGCCCCCGCAGCCGGCGTTGCGGGCCCGCCTGAGGGACGAAGCCCGGGAAAAGGGCGTGGAGGCCCTGTACCGGCGTCTGCAGGAAGTGGACCCGGAGGCGGCGGCCCGCATCCTGCCCGGAAACCTGCGCCGCATCATCCGCGCCCTGGAGGTCTATGAGGCGACCGGGGTGCCCTTTTCCCGGCAGCGGGGAAGGGAAAAGCCGCCCTACGATTACCTGGTGCTGGGGCTGACGATGGAGCGGCCGGCCCTCTACGAACGGGTGGACCGGCGGGCCGAGGCCATGGTCCGGCAGGGGCTGGTGGAGGAGGTGCGGGGGCTGCTCTCCCGGGGCTACGGCTGGGACCTTCCCTCCATGTCGGGCCTGGGCTATATCCAGTTTCGCCCGTATCTGGAGGGGCGGTGTTCTCTGGAGGAGGCGCTGGCCCGGCTGAAGTACGATACCCATGCCTTCATCCGCCATCAGTACACCTGGTTCCGCCGCCTGCCGGTGCACCGCTGGTTCGACGTCGGCCGATCCGGGGAACTGGCCGCCATACTCCCGTACATCCGGGAATCGTTGGACGTTGAACGTTGAGCGTTCTGTAGAGGAAGCGTATGCGTTTTGCCCTTTCTTCCGGTTCGCTCCACACCTACGGCCTGGATCGCCTCTTTCAACTGGCCGCCGAGGCCGGCTTCGACGGCGTGGAGGTGCTCATCGACGCCCGGTTCGATACCCGCCACCCGGCCTACCTGCACCGCCTGATGGAGCGCTACGGCCTGCCCATCCTCAGCCTCCACGCCCCCTTTCGCCCGGAACGGCTGGAGGGCTGGCCGAAGTCTCCCTCGCGCAGCATCGCCGCCGCCGCCGACATCGCCGTGAAGGTGGGAGCGGGCCTCGTCGTCGCCCATCTGCCGCTCTGGACCGACCGGGCTTACACACGCTGGCTGCTCCACGACCTGGCCGCCTGGCAGAAAGGACACCCCAACCCGCTGATCGCCCTGGAGAATATGCCGCTGAAGTGGTTTCCCTGGTGGCCCTTTCCCCTGGACCGCTGGCGGCTGAATCGGCTGGAGGAATGGGCCTCCTTTCCCCATCTGTGCCTGGATACCACCCACCTGGCCACCAAGGGGCTGGAGGCGCTTTCGGTCTATGAGCGTTGGCGGGAACGAATCGTCCACGTACACCTTTCCAACGCCCGGCGGAAGGGACGGCGCATCCAGGAGCACCGCCGTCTGGAGGACGGCCATCTGGACCTGGGGCACTTCCTGGGCCGGCTGGCCGGGGACGGCTATCCTGGCATTGTGGTCGTGGAACTCCAACCCCAGGTCCTGGAGGCCGAGGATGAGGAGCGGGTACGCGCCCACCTGCACCGGCAACTGACCTTTTGCCGTAGGTACGGCCGGAAGGCGACTCTTCAGCACGGTTGATCGGATGATTTTCTACGCATTTGGCCGGGATACCCGATACGAACGGGTGAAACCTTTGGGACCGCAACCGGATCGGGCCTGGAGGTGGCAAGATGCATAAGCGAATCGAGATCGTCCAGGGGGACATCACCCGGCAGGAGGTAGAGGCCATCGTCAACGCGGCCAACCCGACCCTGCTGGGGGGCGGCGGGGTGGACGGAGCCATCCATCGGGCGGCCGGCCCGGGCCTTCTGGAGGAATGCCGGCGTCTGGGCGGCTGTCCCACCGGGGAGGCCCGGATCACCGGGGGATACAACCTGCCGGCCCGCTACGTCATCCACACCGTCGGCCCGGTCTGGCAGGGGGGAACGGCCGGCGAGGATGAACTCCTGGCCCGTTGCTACCGCAACTCCCTGGCCCTGGCCGCGGAGCACGGCATCCGCACCATCGCCTTCCCCGCCATCAGCACCGGCGCCTACGGCTTTCCCCTGGAACGGGCCACCCGCATCGCCCTCCAGGAGACCTGGCGTTTCCTGGAGAAAAGCCCTCTGCCGGAGCGGGTCATCTTCGTCTGCTTTGGCGAGCGGGCCTATCGCTGTTATCTGGACATCGCCCGGGAGATTTGGGGGTAAATCCACACCTCGTCTCCTTGTTCCCCGTGGGCGGCACCACGAAGCCGTTCCCCCGGGGATAGGGTGATCGGCCGAGAGGAGCGGGCGATGTCGAACCGCCGTCCGGGCCGGTGGCTGTTCTGGATATACTGCGCCGTTCTCCTGGCGATCTCTTTATCCATCTGGGTTTCGCTGAGCCCCGAACTGGTCCATTTCCGGACCTTTGCCTGGGATTTTCTCATCCTGTATGCCGGGGGACGGATGGTGCTGGACGGACATGGAAGTTCCCTGTACGACCTGCCCGCCCAGTTGGCGTATCAGGCCCGGTTGATCGCTCCCCGTCGTGTGGCCACCGGCAGCCTGCCCTTTTTTTATCCCCCAACCATTTTGCCTTTCCTTCTCCCCTTCTCCTTGGGGTCCCTCTCCCTGGGCTATGTCCTCTGGATGTGTTTCTCCCTCCTCCTGATCGCCATCTTCCTTCTTCTTGCCTGGCGATACCTGGGAATCCCTCGGGAACACCGGGGCGATTTCCTCTTGGCGCTCCTGGCCTTTTATCCCCTTTCGAACCACCTAGTGCAAGGCCAGACCAGCCTTTTGCTCCTGCTGGGATTCACCCTGGCCTTCTTGCTCCTGCGGAGAGGCCGTGACCTGGGGGCCGGCCTGGCCTTATCCCTGGGTTCGATCAAGCCACCGCTGGTCCTGCCCCTTCTCCTGGTCCTCCTGGGAAAACGGCGCTGGTGGGCACTGGCCGGTTTCCTCCTGGGCACAGCCCTGCTCGTGAGTCCGCTCCTGCCCTTTCTGGGGGTATCCGTCGTGTGGGACTATGCCCGCCTGGCCTTCCATCTCCTTGGTGTCCGGGATGAGTACGGCCTGTTTCCCAGTTCTATGAACAACTGGCGGGCCCTTGCGTATCGCCTCGGCGGTTACCATGGGGCCGGCAACGTGCTCTGGATCGGCCTCTCGCTCCTTTCTCTCGGCCTTCTGGCCTGGATATGGCGGTATCCCTGGGCCGATCACCCCCGGCGCTTCTCGCGGCAGTTTTGTGCAACGATCCTGCTCACCACCCTTCTGAGTCCCCACCTGTACCTTCACGACCTGGTGCTTTGGCTTCTGGCCGGAGCGCTCCTGGTGGGGGAATCGAAGCGGGGCTGGTGGTTCTTTTTACCGCTGAGCAGCACCGCGGCCCTGCTCAACCCGATCTGGCCCTGGGCCTTTGGCCCGCCCACGGTCCTTTGGTCGGCCGCCGTCACGGCCGTCCTTCTGTCCATGGCCTGGGCAGCCGACCCGGATTGGCCGTGCCCACCGACCCGTGCTATAATGCCCCCGGATGAAGACAGTGTTCGGCCGACAGAGGAGGGAAAATGAGCAGCATCGTGTACTTTGCCTCCGCGCGGGCCACCCGCTGGGACTATCGGTATAGCCTGGTGGCCAAGTTGGAGGAGATTCTGCGGCGGCTGGACCTGGCCGGCCGCATCCAGCCGGGCGAATACGTGGCCATCAAGACCCATTTCGGCTCCGAAGGCGTGCACCGCATCGTGCGACCCTTTTTCCTGCGCCAGGTTGTGGAGGCGGTGCGGGAGGTGGGGGGCAAGCCCTTTGTCACCGACACGGTGCGCATCGGCGGCTGGGACTACCTGGAGGTCGCCAACCGGGAGGGGCTGAACCCGCTTTCCCTGGGCTGTCCGGTGATCCTGGCCGACGGCCTCTTCGGCTTCGATAGCGTGCCGGTGCCGGCCGGCCCCGTCCTTGGGGAGGTGCGCGTGGCCTCGGCCATCTACGATGCCCCGGCCATGGTCGTCGTCTCCCACTGCAAGGGGCATATCCAGGCCGGCTACGGCGGGGCGATCAAGAACCTGGCCATGGGCGGCGTCGCCGGCCGCGACCGCGGCGGCGACTGGCGCAAGGCCCGCGGCCACATCCATGCCGCCGCCGGGGAGGAAGCCCGGGTGACCTACCACCCGGAGGATTGCCTCCTCTGCCTGAACTGCCTCCACGTCTGCCCCACCGGAGCGATCGTCCTGGAGGGCGATGTCCTCCGCGTCCTGGACGAACGTTGCTGGCGCTGCGGGCGCTGCGGCCGCGTCTGCACCGAGGGGGCCATCTACCTGGAGAGCCGGGGCGAGGACGAATTTCAGCAAGCCCTGGCCGAGGCGGCTCAAGCGGTGCTGCGTACCTTTGCCCCGGGCAAGGTGGTCTTTATCAACTTTGTCCTGGAGGTTCAGCCGGAATGCGACTGCATGCCCACCGCCGACACCCCGGTGGTGCAGGACCGGGGCATCTACGCCTCCGACGACATCGTGGCCGTGGAGCAGGCCAGCCTGGAGGCGATCAACTCGGCCGTCCCCCTGCCCGATTCGCTGGCCGCCGACCGGGGGGTGAGGCCGGGGAAGCGTGTGCTGGCCGAGACGCTGGGCGTGGACGGGCAGCAACACATTGATGCGGCGGCGGCGCTGGGGCTGGGGAGCCAGGACTATACCCTGGTGGAAGTTACGGAGCGAGAGGAGAGATGATGGCCCACCCGGCCCTGGAGGGCGTGCGGGGTCTCCTGCTGGATGTGGACGGCGTGCTTTACCATCTGGGCCGGCCGATACCCGGAGCGGCCGAAGCGCTGGAGGAATTGCGCCGGCGGGGCTACCGGAGGCGCTTCCTCACCAACATCACCCGCCGCTCCCGGGAGACGGTGGCCCGCCAGTTGCGGGAAATGGGCTTTGCCGTGGAAAAGGAGGAAATCCTCACCGCCTCCTACCTGACCGCCCTGTATTTGAAACGGCTGGGCCGGCCGCGCTGCTGGATTCTCCTGGACGGCGACGGCCGGGCCGAGTTCGCCGACCTCGAGCCGGCCGAGGAAGGGGCCGAGTACGTCGTCCTGGGCGACATGGCCGAGCATTTTACCTATGACCTGCTCAACCGGGTCCTGCGCCTCCTCTGGAACGGGGCCGGCTTCATTGCCATGCAGGCCGACCCCTACGACCTGGGGCGTCACGGCCCTACGGTGAACGTGGGCGGCTGGCTGGCCCTGCTGGAGCGGGCCAGCGGCCGGCGGGCCCTCCTGGTGGGCAAGCCCTCGCCCCTGGCCTATGAACTGGCCCTGGCGGAACTGGGCCTGCCGGCCGGGGAGACGGCCGCCGTGGGCGACCGGGTGGAATCGGACGTGGCCGGGGGAAAGGCGGCCGGCCTGCGCACCATCCTCGTGCGTACCGGCCACTTTCGCCCCCAGGACCTGGAAGGAGGCATCCACCCCGACGTCATCCTGGATTCGCTGGCCGATCTGCCGGCGGCGCTGCCCTGAGGGGAGGAGGCCGTGCGCATCGCCTATTTCAGCCCGCTGAACCCCGTCCCTTCGGGCATCTCCGACTACAGCGAGGACCTCCTCCCCTACCTGGCCTCCTACGCCGAAGTGGACCTCTTCATTGACGAGGGCTATCGGCCGGCCAATCCCGACGTCGTCGCCCATTTTCCCATCTATCCCTACGGCCGCTACCCCCGCCTGCTGCGCCGCCGGAAATACGACATCACCCTGTACCACGTCGGCAACAGCCCGGCCCACGACTATATCCTGACCATGCTGGAACGCTACCCCGGTGTGGTGGTCCTCCATGATTACGTCCTGCACCATCTCATGCTCTGGCGCGCCTTTCGGCATGGCGACGGCCGGGCCTACCACGATGCCATGCTGCGCTACGGCGAGGCCGGCTGGCGGCTGGCCCGGCGTATGATGCGCGGGCAACTGGCCGAGGAGGCCTTCCAGTATCCCCTGTGCGAGGAGGTTGTGGCCGCGGCCACGGCGGTGATCGTCCACAGCCATTATGTGGCCGAGCGGGTGCGAGAACTGCGCCCGGAGGTCCCGCTGGCCGTGGTGCCGATGGGGGTGCCGCTTCCGGTCCTGCCGGAGCGTGGGGAGGCCCGGCGGCGGCTGGGGCTTCCCGAGGAGGCCCTGGTGCTGGCTTCCTTCGGCCACCTGAACCCTTACAAGCGGCTGGAGCCGGCCCTGCGCGCCTACCGCCGGCTGCGCCAGGCCCATCCCGAGGCCCTTTTCCTCCTGGTCGGCAGCCTCTCCCCCCATCTCGACATCGCCGGCCTCCTGCGCCGCCTGGACCTGGTCGAGGCCGTGCGTGTCACCGGCTTTGTGGAGATGGGCGCTTTCCTGGGGTATCTTTCGGCCAGCGACATCTGCCTGAACCTGCGTTACCCCAGCGCCGGAGAGACTTCGGCCAGCCTCCTGCGCATCCTGGGGGCCGGCCTGCCCACCCTGGTCTCCCGGACGGCAGCCTTTGCCGAACTCCCGCTGGAGGTGGCCGTCCAGGTGGATGTCGGGGAAGAGGAGGAAGAGGAGATCCTGGCCTTCCTTGCCTACCTGGCCGACCATCCGGACTTGCGCCGCGCTCTGGGGGAAAATGCCCGGCGGTACGTCTCGACCCACCACACCTTGGAAGGGGCGGCCGCCGGGTATGCCCGTTTCCTGGGCCGGCTATGCGGCCGGGAGGCGATTCCGTTGCGTCCTCCGCTCTTCCTTCCCCAGACCGGCCGGCCGGCCCCCCTGCCCGAGGAGCCGCCGGCGCCGTCTCTGGAGGAACCGGTTTCCCTTCCGGTGCAACTCGTCGCCCAGGCCCTGTCCGAGATCGGCATCCAGGAGGATGACCGGGCCTCCCTCCAGGCCGTGGCCGAGACGCTGGCGGAACTTCCGGACCTCCTTTTTTGACAGCCCCGGCCCTTTCTGGTAGAATGGGCCGTGGCAAAATTCACGAAAGGCCGCAGGTACGGACTCTGCGGTGAGCGTTGGGAACGCCGGCCCATGGGCCGTCGAGGAGGACGGGGTGGCCGGTAAGGCGTATCGGGCCGTCGGATGGTTGTGGCTCTGGGTGTTCTTGGTGCTGGTGGGCTGCGGGGGCACCCTCACCGTTTCCCCTGAACCCACGCCCACGCCGGGGGCGCGTTTTCTGATGCCCACGCCGGGGGCTTCTCCTGCTCCCACCCGCACGCCGACGCCGGAGGCCCTGCTCTACATCGTCGAGGAGGGCGATACCCTCTACGCCATCGCCCTGCGCTTCCACGTTTCGCTGGAAGAACTGATCGAGGCCAACCATCTGGAGAATCCGGACCAGTTGCACGTGGGGCAAGAACTGATCATCCCGGCCCCCCGTGCGCCCACCGTCACCCCCTCGCCCTGATTCCTTCTGGGGTCGGCCCGGAGGACAGGGGGTGGAGGGGGATTTGTGTGTCGGAATTCAGGAGGCAGAGGATGGAAAAACCGCTGGAGATCCGCTGGCATGGCCGGGCCGGCCAGGGAGTGGTCACGGCCGGGGAACTCCTGGCCGAGGCGGCCATGCACGAGGGCAAGTACTTTCAGGCTTTCCCCGACTATGGCCCCGAGCGCATGGGTGCCCCGGTCAAATCCTATACCCGCATCAGCGACCGACCCATCGAAGTCCACAGCCAGATTCAGCAGCCCGAGGTGGTCGTGGTGGTCAACCCCAACCTGATCGGGGTGGTGAACCTGACCGAGGGGCTGGCCGATGGCGGCGTGGTGGTCGTCAACACGCCCCTTTCGCCGGCCGAGATCCGCGAGAAACTGGGCCTGGTCGGCCGGGCGGTGCGGGTCTGGACGGTCGACGCCACGCGCATCGGCATGGAGACGCTCCGCCGGGACATCCCCAGCACCATCATGCTGGGGGCCCTGGTGCGGGCCACCGGGATCGTGCGCCTGGAGACCCTCATCGAACTGGTGCGGGAGAAACTGGGCGAGAAACTGCAGACGCACGTGGTTGAGGCCAACCTGGCCGGCCTCCAGCGGGCCTATGAGGAGGCCGTGGAAGGATAATCGCGAGGAGCAAAGCCATGACCGAAAAACTCCTGACCTGGAAGGAAGCCCGCATCGCCGGAATCGTTACGGAAGCGGGCAGTTCGGCCAAGTACCTCACCGGCACCTGGCGCTCTTTGCGTCCGGTGCATGATATGGAGCAGTGCACGCACTGCTTGATCTGCTGGGTTTACTGCCCCGACGCGGCCATCATCGTCGAAGAGGGCCGCTGGGCGCGCATCGATTACGATCACTGCAAGGGCTGCGGCATCTGTGCCCAGGTTTGTCCGGTGAACGTCAAAAAGCCCCACGCCGTCACCGGTCAGATGGGCCGCGTCCTGCAGATGGTCCCCGAGTACGCCTGAGCGCCGGGGGCACAGAAGGAGGCCACCATGGTACGATCGCCGATCAAGGCACTCGATGGGGCCAAGGCCGTGGCCGAGGCCATGCGCCAGATCGACCCTGACGTCGTTGCCGCCTACCCGATCACGCCGCAGACGGAGGTGGTGCAAACCTTCTCCACCTTCGTTGCCGATGGGCTGGTGGGCACCGAGTTCGTCGCCGTGGAGAGCGAGCATGCGGCGATGAGCGCCTGCGTGGGTGCGGCGGCGGCCGGCGGGCGGGTCATGACGGCCACGGCGGCCAACGGCCTGGCGCTGATGTGGGAAATGCTCTATATCGCCGCCTCGCTCCGGCTGCCTATCGTGATGACGGTGGTCAACCGGGCCCTCTCCGCCCCGCTGAACATCCATTGCGACCACTCCGACTCGATGGGGGCCCGCGATGCCGGCTGGATTCACCTCTTTGCCGAAAACCCCCAGGAGGCCTACGACAACACCCTGCAGGCGGTGCGCATCGCCGAACATATGGAGTTGCGCCTGCCGGTGATGAGCATGCAGGACGGCTTCATCACCGGGCACGGGGTGGAGCGGGTGGAAGTGCTGCCCGATGAGGAGGCCCAACGTTTCGTCGGCCCCTTCCAGCCGACCTATTCCATCCTGGATGTGGACCACCCGCTGACGATGGGTTCCTGGGATTTCTACGATTACTACTTTGAGCACAAGCGGCAGCAGACCGATGCCCTGTCGCGGGCACTGCCGATCATCGAGGCCGTCGGCCGGGAATACGGGGAACTGACCGGCCGGACCTACGGCATTCTGGAGACCTTTGGTATGGAAGATGCCGAGATGGCCGTCGTGGTGCTTTCTTCGACGGCCGGCACGGCCCGCAGCGTCATCCGGCGGGCCCGGGCCGAGGGGGTGCGCGTGGGGTTGGTCAAGCCGCGCGTCTTCCGCCCCTTCCCCGACCGGCACCTGACCGAGGCGCTGAGGAATTGCCGGGCGGTGGCGGTGATGGACCGCTCGATCTCTTTCGGGGCGATGGAAGGGGCCGGCCCGCTCTTCCTGGAACTGGCCGCCGCCTTCGCCGTCCACGGCCTCGGCTCCATCCCGCTGGTGGACTATATCTTCGGCCTGGGCGGGCGCGACACGCTGCCGGAGCACATCGAGCAGGTCATCCGCGACCTCCAGGAGATCGTCCGCACGGGCCGGCGCGGCCCGCTGGTGCGCTACCTGGGGCTGCGGGAATAGGGTAGGAGGAAACCATGGCTATAAAACTCAAGGAAATCGCCGGCCGGCCGGAAAAACTGGTGCCCGGACATCGGCTCTGCGCCGGCTGTGCCGAATCGATCGTCGTGCGCCAGATTCTGCATGCCATTGACGACCCGGTGGTCATCGCCACGGCCACCGGCTGTCTGGAGATCGCCACCTCGATGTATCCGACCACGGCCTGGCGGGTGCCCTGGATTCACAGCGCCTTTGAGAACGCTGCCACCACCGCCGCCGGCATCGAGGCCATGTACAAGGCCCTGGTGCGCAAGGGGCGCATCCCCGAACGCAACATCAAGTTCCTGGCCATCGGCGGGGACGGAGCCAGTTACGACATCGGGCTGCAGTGGATCTCGGGCACCTTTGAGCGCGGGCATCGGGTGGTCTATATCTGCCTCAACAACGAGGCCTACATGAACACCGGCATCCAGCGCTCCAGCGCTACCACCATGGGGGCGCACACGACCACCTCGCCGGCCGGAAGCGTCATCCCGGGCAAGGTGCAGTGGGCCAAGCCCCTCACCGAGATCATGGCCGCCCACCACATCCCTTACGTCGCCCAGGCCAACCCCTGGCGCTGGCAGGACCTGATGGAGAAGGCGCGCAAGGCGGTGGCCGCGGACGGGCCGGCCTTCCTGAACGTCATCTCGCCCTGTCCCCGCGGCTGGCGGCACGAACCCTCCGAGACGATCGAGATCGCCCGCCTGGCTACGGAAACCTGCATCTGGCCGCTCTTCGAGGTCGAGAACGGGGTCTGGAAACTGAACTACAAGCCCCGGGAAAAGAAGCCGGTGGAGGAATGGTTCCGGGCGCAGGGACGCTTCCGCCACCTCTTCACCCCGGCCTTTGAGCACATGATCGCCGAGGTGCAGGAGCGGGTGGATCGGGAATGGGAGCGGCTGCTCCGCCTGTGCGGCGAGGCGTAGGTCGGTTGGTCAAACCGACCTGCGCCCCCGGCCGGCAGGCAGTGTAGGTCGGTTGGTCAAACCGACCTACACTTCTCCTCGGCACGGTTTACCGGATGATTTTCTGCTGTGCCCGGTCCATGCCGGTCAAACCTGTCTGCCCCCTGCAACCGGTTTGCGGACTCGAAAGTCGTGTAGTACAATGGGCGCGGCGGTCGGAGCGGATAGGTGTTATCCCCAGGCCGCCGGAAACCCTGGAGCAGGATGGAACCGATGCGTTATGCGGTGCTCTCGGACATCCACGCCAATTTGGCCGCCCTGGAGGCGGTTCTGGAGGACATCGGGGACCGGGTGGACCGTATCTGGTGCCTGGGCGACGTCGTCGGCTACGGCCCGGACCCGAACGAATGCGTGGAGCGCGTCCGCCGGGAGGATATGGTCTGCGTGGCCGGCAACCACGACTGGGCATGCCTGGGGAAGGTGGACCTGCTGGAGTTCAACCCCGATGCCCGCCGGGCCTGCCGCTGGACGATGGAGCACCTGACCCCGGAGAGTCGGGAGTTTCTGGACCACCTGCCCGTCTCCCTGGTCATCGGCGATTTCACCCTGGTGCACGGCAGCCCCCGGGAGCCGATCTGGGAGTATATCACCCAGCCGGAGGCGGCCCAGGACAATTTTGCCTTTTTCGATTCCCGTTCCTGCCTGGTCGGGCATACCCATGTGCCGCTGGCCTTTTACCTGCCCCCGGGAAATTGCGCCACCTGTGAGCGTCGCTGGCTAGGTGGGTTGGAGAAACTGGAACTGACGGAAGGGCGCTGGATTCTCAACCCCGGTGGATTGGGTCAGCCCCGCGACGGCGACCCCTCGGCTCCCTACTTCATCCTCGATACGGAGACGATGACGCTGGAGATTCGCCGGGTGCCCTATCCGGTGGAGGTCACCCAGCAGCGCATGGAGGAGGCCGGCCTGCCGGGCAACCTCATCCTGCGCCTGGCTTTTGGGTGGTGATCAGAACCGTTGATCGTTGAACGTTGATCGTTCTGTACCTTATCCTGCGCCTGGCTGTTGGGGGGTGATCAGAACCGTGGTGAAGCGGGTCCTCTTTCTCTGTACGAGCAATTCGGCTCGCAGCCAGATGGCCGAGGGGATGGTCAACCATTTCCTGGGCGATACCTGGGAAGCCCGTTCGGCCGGCGTCCACCCGGCGCCGCGGGTGCATCCCCTGGCCGTGCAGGCCATGGCCGAACTGGGGATAGACATCTCCGCCCAGCGGCCCAAGCATCTGGCGACCTTTCAGGGACAGCCCTTCGACCTGGTGATGACGCTGTGCGATGAGGCCGCAGCGGAGTGTCCGCTCTGGCTGGGCGGCGGCCGGCAGGTGCATATCGCCTTTCCCGATCCGGCAGCCGCATCCGGCAGCGAAACGGAGCAACTGGCCGTCTTCCGCCAGGTGCGCGATGCCATACGGGAACAGGTGCTCGGCTACCTTCGGGGAATCGAAAACCCACATTCGGCAGCCGGCGTCTCCCCCTTCCTCTAAGGTGTAGGTCGGTTGGTCAAACCGACCCACACCTTCCGGTTCCAGCAGGCCGCCTGTTCCTGTGCCTCCGGCGGCCGCCTCCCGTGGTCTTTCCACCAGGTGGCAAAAGGGGAAATTGCCGTCCCCCTGGGGGTGTGCTATAATCTGGGTGCTACCCGAAACGAGGGGATTCGATTCGGCCGGTAGCAGGAGGTATCCGATGCGCAAACGGCTTTGGCTTCTCCTGGCGGTGCTTTTCCTCCTGGTGGTCTCCGGTCTGGCCGTTTTCTTCCTTCTCTACCACCCGGCCCAGGCGATGGAGTTCTTCTACTGGAACACGACCATCGTGGATTTCAACGCGGGACGCTTTTACCATACCGCCCTTTCGTGGCGCGGCGACGGGGAGGTGCAACTCCTCCCGGTCGGCTTCGAGCACCCCTGGGTGCCGGGGAACAACACCGGCCTCCCGCCCCGGGGCGCCCCGGCCGTCGCCTACTGGAACCGGCACATCTATGTGATTGGGGGAGATATCAAGTTCGGGGAAACGTATAATAACGTCTATTACACGACGATTGTCAGCACCCTCACCCACGAACTGGCCGACTGGCAGGAGACCACTCCGCTTCCCAACGGCCTGTACCCGGAGGGCCTCTACCGCCACGAGGCCGCCGTCCGGACCTTTACCGAAACCAATAAGACCTACCTCTACGTCTTCGGCGGCAAGGAGGATGCCGGTGGCAGCAGCACCTGCTATGACAAGGTGATCTATGCCGAGATCCATCCCGACGGTACCCTGGGCGACTGGCAGGAGACCACCCCGCTTCCTACCCCCCTCTTCGGGATGGAAAGCCTGGTCCTGAACGGGCGCATCTACATCCTGGGAGGAGCGGACCAAAGCGGCCAGTCCCGGCGTGAGGTCTATTACGCCGTGCCGGACCCAGATACCGGGCAGATTTCCGAGTGGCACCAGACGGCCTTGCTCCCTGCTCTGGGGGCCGGCGGTTACGTGGAACTTTCCGCCGCCGTGGAGCACGGCCGCATCTACGTCTATGGGGGGAGCAACGGCGCGGTAAGCCCCACCTATTCCCCTTACGTCCATTTCGCCACCCCCGACCCGGCCACGGGCGCGATCTCCGGCTGGACGATGGCCAACGAGACTTTGCCCTATAACTGCTATGCCAGTGAGGGGGCGGCCTACGAATCCGGCCTGCTCCTGGCCGTCGCCGGGGCCTGGAACAATGCCATCGATCCCTCCGGCGACGTGCGGGCCGCGCTGCTCGACCACGAGACGGGCCAGACCTCGGAGTGGGGCTCCACCCTGGCCCTGACCCCCCGCTTCTGGCACGGCGTCGTCCAGGACGACTTTGGCTGGCTCTACTCCCTCTGTGGGGCGACGGGCAGTGCCCACGGGGCTCCTCGTCTGAACGAGGTCTGGATCGCCTCCCCCTACGGCGAAGGCCGGGGCTTTCAGGCCGCCGGGGGCATCATCTACCCGACCCAGGAGACCACTCCCACCATCTACGCGCCCTCCGGGGTCTATACTTCCAGCGTCATCCTGGTGCAACTCGTCGAAGGGCAGGAAGCCACCCTGACCGGCCTCTCCTGGAACACCACCATTACCGACCCGGCCCTGATGACGATCACGATGCGCTACCGCTACCATCACGCCGGCCAGTGGACGTCCTGGTACGGCCCCTTCCCCTCTCAACCCGGCATCGGGGTTACCACGACCCTGCCCATCTCCGGCACGTGCGACTGGTTCCAGTACAGCGCCCACCTGGCCACCCTCAGCGACACCGTGACCCCCTTCCTGAACGCCGTGAGGATCGGCATCCTGGCTCCTCCGAACCTGGCCGTCAAAAACCTCACCGTAACCGGCTGCGATACCTGTCCGACGCTGATCCCGCCCAACGAACCGGTGGATATCGTCTTCACCGTGCGGAACGAGGGCTCCGGCCTGCGGTGGGGCAATAACTTTTACGCCATGCTCTTTATCACCACGACCCCCGATTATACTCCCTATCCGCCGGCCCTGCCCATCGGGTGTGAAAACTACCCGACGGTGACCTGTCCGCTGATCGTGCCGATGCAGGGGATGTACTTTGGTGAGGGGACCCCGCCTCAGACGGTTACCGTCCCCTGGACCTTTACGGAGCCGGGGGTATATTACCTGGTGGCCTATGCGGACTATAACGATACTCCGGCCATGCCGCCGCCGATCTATGATGTGGGTGAGTACAACGAGTTCGATAACCTCCAGCGGCTCACCGTCCACGTGGGCACGCTGTCCATCCATCTGCCGCTGGTGACCAAAGGTTGGCCGTGAGTTTCATCGGCCCATGCGCACGTTGGGTTTCGAGGGACGGCGTGAGGCCGGCCGAAGCGTCGAATCGGGATGACGGTGCGCGCCCAGGCCCGCTCGTTCCCCGGGGTTGCGGGGAGAAGAAGCCATGGAGCGTATCCTGCGCGACAATCTGCTGGGAGCCATCCTGATCAGCCGGGGCCTGCTCACCGAGGAGCAACTGGCCCTGGGCCTCCAGGTCCAAAAGCGGGAGGGGGGCTGGCGAAAACTGGGCGATGTGCTGCTGGACCTGGGGTACGTCAGCCCGGAAGGGCTGAGCGAGGCCCTGGAGGTACAGCGGCGGATGGCCGAGGAGGTGATGGCCCGGCTGGAAGGCCCCCGCCCGACCTTGCCACGCCCGGAGCCGGGTCGGGAGCGCCTTTTGCTCTTTTTCCGTGACCGGGAGGAGCGTTCCCATCTGGCCCGCCTCCTGGAAGATGAGGGTTTCTCGGTGGAGGAGGCATCCACCGCCGAGGCCGTGCTGCAGCAGTTGCAGCAACGCCGGCCTGCCCTGCTCCTCCTGGAGGTCTCCGGGCCGGAGATGCTGCGGCTGCCCATGATGGCCCGAGAACTGGACCCGGAACTGGTCGCCATCGCCGTGGTGGATTACCCCCTCTTCCGTAGCAGCCGGCGCGGGCTGTGGATGGCTACCCCTTACCACCTCCTGCGCCCGTTTGAACGGGAGGAACTCCTGCAGGTGCTCCACGAGGCCCTGGAGCGCCGCCGGCTGCGCCTGGAAAACCGCCTCCTGGTCGAGCGGATGGACCAGCGGGCGCGAGAACTGGCCCTGCTCACGGAACTGGGCCTCCGCCTGAGCGCGGCGGAGGACCTGCCGCAGGCCCTGACCCAGGCCATGTTCCGGGTGGTGGACATCTTCGGCAGCCAGGCCGGCTCGCTCCTCATGGTGGACGAGGAGAGGAACGAACTGCGCTTCGAGGTGATGGTGGGCGAGTATGTGGCCCCCCTGCGGCCGCTCCGGCTGAAGATGGGGCAGGGCATCTGCGGCTGGGTGGCCCAGACCGGGCAGCCCCTTCTGGTGCCCGATGTGCGGCAGGAACCGCGTTTCTACGCCGAGGCCGACCTGCTGACCGGCTTTGAGACGCGTTCCGTCCTCTGTGTGCCCATTCAGGTCCAGGGGCGGACGGTGGGCGTCATCGAGGTGATCAACAAGGCGGACGGGACGCCCTTTACCCCCTGGGATCAGCGGCTGCTCACGGCCATTGCCACCCTGGCCGGCGATGCCATCGAGCGCGCGGCGTTGCGACGGGCGCTGGAGCGCCGGGGCCGGCCGCCGGCCGGGACGGTGGAGGGTAAGGATGCCGGGGTGGATGGTCCGTCTGAGGCACTTCCTGCGGCGTAAAGAGCGGGCCGAGGAGGCCCGACAGTTCGCTTCCCGGCTGGGCGAGCAGGCCGGCCGGCTTCTGGAGGAGGGGCGCAACATCCCGGCGGCGGCCAGCCTGTTTCGCCGGGCCCTGCGCTTGGATCCCAAGGAGGCCCGCTGGCACTGCGGGCTGGGGCGCTGCTACCTGGAGCAGGTGCGCGGCCGTCTGCCCTACCTGGAATTGTGTCCTTATGACCTGCCCTGGATCGTGGAACGTTATGAGCAGGCGATGGCCTGTTTTCAGAAGGCCCTGCGCTTGGACCGGCACTATGCCGAGGCCTACTACCGGCGGGGGGAACTCCTGAGCCTGCGGGGATATTGGGAGGAGGCCCGCCGGTCCTGGGAACAGGCCTTGGCGGTGGCTCCGGACCATCCGGGGGCCCGTCGGTCGCTGGAGGGCCTGGCCGGCCGGCCCCTTTCGCCGTCCCTTTTCTGAGTTGCGGCCAAGGGCCCAGGAGAACGGAATGCACATCACCCTGATCGGACTGCCTTTGAGCGGCAAGACCACCGTATTCAACGCCCTGACCGGGCAGCGGGAGGTGGTGGGGCCGGGGGCCGGCCGGATGGAGGCCCATCGGGCCATGGTCAAGGTGCCCGACGCACGTCTGGATTGGCTGGCCGGCCTCTTCCGGCCCCGCAAGGTCACCCCGGCCGAGGTCTGTTTCGTGGACCTGGCCGGCATCCCTCAAGGGACGGCCCGCCAGGGCCTGCCGGCCCCGTTCCTGGCCGCCATCGGCGAAGCCGATGCCCTCATTCACGTGTTGCGGGCCTTTGAAAACCCCCGCGCACCCCACCCGGCCGGCTCCGTAGACCCGGAACGGGACCTGGCCCTCCTGGATGACGAGTTCCTCCTGGCCGACCTGGCCGTGGTGGAACGGCGGCTCGAGCGGCTGGAGCAGGAGATTCCCAAATTGCCCCGCAGCGAGAAGGAGGCTCGCCAGCACGAACACGCCCTCCTCCAGCGGATAAAGGCCGCGCTGGAAGAGGAAACGCCCCTGCGCGACCTGGATATTTTGCCCGAAGAAGAAAAAATCCTCCGAGGCTTCAATTTCCTCACCCTCAAGCCGGCCCTGATTTTGCTCAATATCGGCGAGGAACGGCTCGGGGAGGGGGAAACGCTGGCCCAATCCCTGGGCACAGCCTACCGACACCGGCGCTGCGCCGTGGCGGCCATGTGTGCCGAGTGGGAGATGGAACTGGGGGAACTGGCGCCCGAGGAAGCGGCCGAGTTCCGCCAAGCCCTGGGGCTTTTCGAGCCGGCCGCCTCCCGCATCATCCGCCTGGCCTATGACCTGCTGGGGCAGATCACCTTTTTCACCTTTGTTTCCGAGGAGGTGCGGGCCTGGCCGCTGCGCCGGGGCAGCACGGCGGTGGAGGCGGCCGGCACGGTGCATACCGATATGGCCCGGGGCTTTATCCGCGCCGAGGTGGTCCATTTCGAGGCCCTGCGCGAGGCCGGCAGCCTCCCGGAGGCCCGCCGCCGCGGCACCCTGCGCACCGAGGGCCGGGATTATATCGTGCAGGACGGGGACATCTGCACCTTCCTCTTCACCCAACCTCGCTAGGGCGGCGCTGCGGTCGCCCTTCAGAGCAGTTCCACGCTTTCCTGTTCGCGGCTCAGGAACGTCTCCGGAAACCGGGCCCGGGCCCGTTCCAGGACGGCCTCCACATCGGCATCGGAGGCATCCGGGCTGTAGTGAAAGAGGGCCAGCCGTCGCACCTCGGCGGCCCGGGCCGCTTCCACGGCCTGAAGCCAGCTGCTGTGCCCCCAGTGGGGGAAACGGAGCGCCTCCTCGGGGCTGAAGTGGGCATCGTGGATGAGCAGGTCGGCCCCCCGGGCCAGTTCGATCAGCCGTTCGTCCAGGCCTTCCGGAGGATGCCGCAGGTCGGTGGCATAGACCAGGGTCCGTCCTCCCCAGGAGATGCGGTAGGCAAAGACGCCGCCCGGATGGTCGAGCCGGCAGGCGGTCACCAGGGTATGCTCCCCCACCACCACCGTTTCCCCATCGCGAATTTCCTTGATCAGGATATCCGCTTCCATCTCGGCCAGGGAAAAGGGCAGGTAGGTATCCAGATACTGGCCGGCCAGGACGTGTTCCAGACGCTCGTCCACCCGCTTTTCCCCCAGGATGGTGAACCGGTTGCCCCGTCTTCGCATCGGCAGGAAAAAGGGCAGGCCCTGGATGTGATCCCAGTGGGTATGGCTGAGGAAGATGTGGGCGACCAGGCGCTCCGGGAAACGGTCCTGCAGGGATAGACCCAGCGGACGGATGCCGGTTCCGGCATCGAGGATCAGGAGGTCGCCGTCGGGCGTGGCGACTTCGACGCAGGGCGTATTGCCCCCCAAGCGTACCGTCGCCTGCCCCGGCGTGGGGATGGTCCCGCGGACGCCCCAGAAGGTGACCTTCATCGGGAATTCCCCGGCCGGCCGTCTGCGAATCCGGGCGGGAGCGGCCCGACCAGGACGGCGACGGCCTGCGGCCGTTCTCCGGCCCCGGAAAGGAGGAGCAGGGTCAACCCCAGCCGGCCGGCCTTCTCCCGGTCCAGTTCCACATAGCCGCTTCCCCGGCGGCAGGTGCGGGCGAACGCTTCCGCCAGGAGATGTTCGCCTTCGGCCAAGGCCTCCCACACCGGCCGGCCCAACAAAGCCTCTCCGGGCACCTGCAACACCTCGGAAAGCGCCGCACTGACGGCCAGGACCTGGCCGCTGAGATCGGCCAGCAGCAGGCCCGTCCGGACGCCGTGAACCCACTCGCCCAGGAGGTTCCGGAGGGACCGGACCTCCTGCTCCAGCCGACCGTAGGCCGTGACCTCGTGGAAAAGCAGGTAGTGCCGCTCCTCCCGACCCTCCCTCTGGTTCAGGAGCACCTCCACTTCGGCCTGACGCACTTCCCCCCGGGCGTCCCGGTACAGGAGGGCGTAACGCTCGGCCAGCCCCTCCTGGAGCGAACGCCGGAGATACCACTCCAGCACCTCGCCCTGGGGCGATTCGAGGGCCTGAACCCACTCCCGAAAGTCCCGGCCGACCACCTGTTCGGGCGGTTGCCCGGTCAACGCCTCGATGGAGGGGCTGGCGGCGAGGATGGCTCCATCCCCATCCAGCACCAGGAGCGCATCCCGCGAGAAGGCGGCCAGGGCCTCCCAGCGCCGGCGCAGGGTGGAGACCTCCTGGCGCAGCCGGGCCCGCTCCAGAATCAACCCCAGGTGTCCGGCCAGAGCCTGCAGGGCCAGGCCGGCCTCCTCGAAAAACGCCCCGGCGGGGAGGAGGACCTCCAGGACGGCGGCCGGCCGGCCGGCTATGAGGACGGGACAGACCAGGCCGACCTCGCCTGTGCCCTCGGCCCATCGCTGGATCATCCCCTGGGCCAGGGCCCGCTCGACCGGTGGATGCTCCTCTCGACGATGAAGCAGGTACGCTTCTCGCCCGGTTTCCTCCCAGACGACCCGCAGGTAGAGCGCCTCCTCCGTTTCCTCATACATCCAGAGCCGGCCGAGCCGTGCGCCGAGGGCGATGGCCGTCCCTTCCAGGAAGCGGCAGAGTTCCTCTTCCGGCTGCGCCTCGACGCCCGGCCGGGCCAGGAAGCGGAGGGTTTCCCGGCAGCATCGCAAACGATCGTTCAGCGCGTTGCGCTCCCGCCGCAGGCGCCGGCTCGTCAGGGCCCGCTCGATGCTGGAGAGGACCTCATCCGGGGTGAACGGTTTGATGATATAATCCAGGACGCCCAGGCGCAGGGCCTGGGCGGCGATCCATTCCGAGCCGTAGGCCGTGAGCAGGATGACCGGCATATCGTAGCCTTCGGAGGAGAGGATGCGCAGGAGTTCCATCCCGTTCATATCGGGGAGGCGCAGGTCCAGGATGATGAGGTCCGGCCGATGGGCGCGAATCTGCCAGAGCCCTTCCTGCCCGTCGGGCGCCGTCAGGGTGCGGTAGCCGTGGCCGGGCAGGACCCGTTCGCCCAGGAGGGTGCGGACGTCGGCGTTATCGTCAATGATCAGGATCGTTTCCCCGGCCAAAGCATTTTCCCCCGCTGCCCTTCTCCCGGCAGGTCCGTTGCGCGGCGAGGGTCGGAAGATGCCCGGCAGCCAAAGGCATTATACCATGGGGATAGAGGAAGTCAAAAATCCGCACCCGAGACAGGGCTTGGGGGGCCGGTCCGGCGAAAAGGTCGGGTCCGCTCGACCGGAAGCATGCCCGATGCTCCGCTAAATCCCCAGGGCCCGGCGGAGGAGGGCTTCGTCCTGGCCGGGCCCGACCAGGGCCAGCCGGAGGTAGTCGCGCCGGAAGAGGCTTTCGGCCAGGCGACGCAGGTCGGCCGGCCGCACCTCTTCGATGCGGGCCACGACCTGGTCCACCTCCTCGATCTGCTCCAGCAGCAGTTCCTGTCCTCCGTACCAGGAGGCCACCCCGTAGGAATCTTCCATCCGCAGGAGGATGCGGCCCTTGTTGTACTCCTTGGCCCGTTCCAGTTCGGCCTCGGCCACCTCCTCGCCGGCCAGCCGTTCCAGTTCGCCCCAGACGGCGTTCAGGCACTCGGCCGTGCGTTCCGGGGCCACGCCGGCGTAGATGAGGACGGCCCCGGCGTCGGCGTGCTGGCGCAGGGCGGAATAGATGTTATAGGCCAGGGCCCGTTCCTCCCGGATGCTCTGGAACAGGCGCGAACTCATGCCGGCCCCCAGGATGGTGTTCAGGAGGAGGAGGGTATAGCGCTCCGGGTGGTTGTAGGGCAGGCCGGGCAGGGCCAGGCAGAGGTTGACCTGTTCCGTCTCCCGCTCTTCCAGGAGGATGGCCGGCTCGGGAGGAATCGGCGGGGCCGGCTCCGCCGGGGCGGTCGGCTGGGGGGGCAGGTCGCCCCAGGAAGCGCCCAGGGCGGCTTCGACCTCGGCGGCCGGCAGGGCCCCGGCCACGACGGCCACGATGCGGGTGGGGCTATAATATCGCTGCCGGTACTCCTCCAGATCGGCCCGCCGGATGGCCTGTATCCCCTCCTCTGTCCCGGCGATGTCGCGCCCCAGCGGGTGGTCGGGCCAGAGGAGACGGCCGATCAATTCCAGGACCCAGTCGGCCGGGGAATCGGCGATCATGTGCAGTTCCTCGATGATGACGCGCCGTTCCTTTTCGATCTCGCCCGTCTCCAGGAGGGGTCGGCAGAGCATCTCGGTGAGGACCTGCAGGGCCAGGGGAAAGTGATGGGCGGCCACCTTGGCCCAGTAGGTGGTGACCTCGGTGGAGGTGTTGGCATCCAGGACCCCTCCGACCCCTTCGATGGCTTCGGACAGGTGGCGGGCGGTGGGGAAGGAGGGGGTGCCCTTGAAGACCATGTGCTCCAGGAAATGGGAGAGGCCGGCCGTTTCTGCCGGTTCATACCGGGAGCCGGCCCCCACGTAGAAACAGAGGGTGGCCGAGCGCACGTGGGGCATCGGGCAGGTCAGGATGCGCAACCCGTTGGGCAGGACGGAACGGATGTACAAACGGACCTCCTTGAGGGGCTAGCCTTTTAGATCCTCCAGGACCATCTCCATGGCCCGCCGGGCCGAGGCCTCCTTGTTGCCCAGGCGGTCGTAGGGCCAGATGTGCCGTTCGCAGCGTACCCGTCCCCCGGCGGCCAGGGCGATATAGACCAGGCCGACCGGCTTCTCGGGCGTGCCTCCGGTGGGGCCGGCGATGCCGGTGATGCCCACTCCGATGTCTGCGCCGAACAGCTGGCGCACGCTGGAGGCCATTTCCCGCGCCACCGCCTCGCTCACCGCCCCCTCGCGTTCCAGCAGGGCGGCCCCTATGCCCAGAAGCGCCTGCTTGGCCGCATTGGAATAGGCCACCACCCCACCCAGAAAATAGTCCGAACTGCCGGGCACATTGGTCAGCCGGTGGGCCAGGAGCCCGCCGGTGCACGATTCGGCCACGGCCAGCGTCCATCCCCGCCGCCGCAAATACGCGCCGAGACGTGCTTCCAGCGTTTCCTCCCGCATCTGGTCCATCACTCCCGCTGCCTACAGGCTCGGGGCCGGGCAGCGCGGTTCGGCGGAACCGTGCCGCTTATGGGGCCCTCCGGCCTCTCAGGCGCAGCCACAGGAATTCCGGTCGGGCAAAGAGGGGGCCGGCCAGCAGGCCCAGGAAAAAGGCTCCGGCAAAGGGCCAGTGGGGGTAGAACAACTTCTCGATCTGCCCGGCCTGGAGGGCGGCCAGGTCCAGGTGGACAAACTCCCAGCCGGCCCAGTACAGGAGGTGCAGGAAGGCCGGCACCGGAACCAGGAAGAGGGGTGGAATCAGGGAGCGGATTCCTTCCCCCCGATACAGCATCAGGTAGGCTCCGAACAGGCCGGCCACCACCCCGGCCAGTCCGTAGAGCCGGGCCTCCTCCGGAAGGTAGGGGGTCAGGAAACCGGCCACCACCACCCCGCCTATGCCGCAGAGCAGGCTGAGGGCGAAAAAGCCGTAGGGACCGCAGGCATCCTCGACCTTGTTCCCTAGGACCCAGAGGTAGACCAGGTTCACCAGGGGGGCCAGCCAGCCGGGCCCCTGCACCAGCAGGCAACCCACGGCCTGCTGTACGGCCCCCCACCGTTGCCCCAGTTCGGCCGGCCGGAGGCCGTAAAGTCCGTCCAGCGGGAGACGGCGTTCGTACAGGAAGACGATCAGGCCGACCGCCAGGAGAAGGCAGGTCATCCAGGGAAACCCGAAGCGCCTGCGGGCATCGCCCAGGGGAATCACGGCCTTGGCCTCCTCACGATAGCACCATCACGGCGCTCAGGACGACCAGAAGCAGCCCGATCAACCCGGCCCCCCAGCGGTAGATCTCGGCCTCCGAAAGTTCCATCCGGCCGGAAAGCCGCCGGCGCTCCCCCCACGATCGGGCCATCCATTCGAGGAAAGAGGGGCCGGCCCGCCGGGGAAAGAGCCGGCGGAAGAAAAAGGCCGCCGAGCGGAAGAGGCGCATCCGGCCCAGAAAGCGCGCCAGACGCTCCCCCAGGGCACGCAGGACCTGGACCGGCCGGCCGGCCTGGATGCGCTGCCAGGTACGGGACAGGGCGGCGGCCGTCCGCTCCAGGCGGCGGGCGAGGCGCAGACGGGCCACCCGCAGGCCGTCGGCGGCGGCCCGGGCCGAACGGCGCAGCCGAGCCTGTACCTGCATCACCCAGGCCGGCCTCTTTCGCTCCCGAGGCTTCCGACGGGCCTGCAGCCGCTCGGCCAGCCGCCCCTCGGGCCGGGCCGTCAGGAGGGCGAAGCCGGGCAGGTGGCGCGGCGCGGACGTTGCGGCGGTGAGGAGGTAGCCGCCGGCCAGGGAGGCCAGGAGGCCCAGGAGGTTCAGGGTATAGGCCGGAGAATAGGCCGAGGAGACGGCCCACTCCCGTCCCCGGTTGAGGAGGAGCAGGAGCAGGCCGGCCAGGAAAAAGCGCCCCGCTCCGCGCACCGTCTCCTGCCAGCGATGGCGAAACGCCTCCGGCACCGGAGGGCGGAGCGCCCGGACCTGGGCGGCCGCCCGTTCGGCCAGTCCCCCGCCGATGCGCGCCAGATGGCGGAACTCGTTCAGGGCGCGCGTCTCATACCCCTGCGCCAGGAGAATCTCCGCCAGAGCGTAGCGAATCTCGTGGAGGTTTTCGTCCAACGCCAGGGCCATCTCGTAGAAATTCCGGGCGCTATCCCTCTCCCCGCGCTTCTCGTGGAAGCGGCCCAGTTCGATATAGAGGTCGGCCCGTCGCTCGCCCAGCGCCCGATCCTCGCGGAGGAGTTCCTGGTAGAGCCGGCCGGCCTCCTCCATATTCCCCAGGTCGCGCTGGTAGTTGGCCATCCGCAGACGCAGCGTGCGCCGGTGCTCCTCGTCCTCGGCCTCTTCGATGGCCCGCTCCAGGCTCTGGAGGGCCAGGTCCCGCTGGCCCGAGGCCATAAAGGCCTCCGCCGCCACCTCGGCCACCCGGGGATAATCCGGATTCAGGAGGAGGGTCTTGTCCCACGTCTCCAGCGCCCGTTTCGGCTGTCCATACTTCAGGTACAGTTCTCCCAGGTGAAAGAAATAGGCCGCCCCGTCCGAGGAATCGCCGATCTCCAGCCCGCAGGCGGCGCAGGAGGAGCGGTCAATATCCACCCGCTCGCCGCAGGCCGGGCAGAGGACGAAGAGGTCCTGACCGCAATTGGCGCACTGGAAGGCGTTGGGGTCGTTCGGCTCGCCGCACAGGGGGCAGATGGTGCGTTTGACCTGGGCGGGGCCGGCCCGGGTCGGGGATGGTTCCTCCAGGTAGCGCAGGCCCGCTGCGGCCTGGGCGTTGTTCGGGTTGATGGCCAGCACCCGTTCCAGGCAGTAGCGCTTCTCGGCCACGGTATCCAGCACGGCGCTCAGCCAGAGCCAGGCCTCCTCGTTGCGGGGGTCGGCCTTGAGGACGCGGCCCAGGCATTCGCGGGCCCAGTTCTTATTGCCCGACCGGGCCGCCTGGATGGCCTCGCGCATCAGGAGCCGGATGCGCCCGTGTTCCACGTCTCTCCTCCGCATTCGCCGGGGTCGCCCCGCAGTTTGGATAGCCCATGGGGCAGGGCCGGGAGGATGACCTCCAGGTTCTCCCGGGCCGCCCGGGGGCTCCCAGGGAGGTTGACGATGAGGGTGCGGCCGGCAATGCCGGCGACGGCCCGCGAGAGCATGGCATGGGGGGTCCGGGACAGACTCGCCGCCCGCATGGCCTCGGCCAGCCCCGGGGCCTCCCGTTCGATCACCCGCCGGGTGGCCTCCGGGGTCACGTCGCGGGGGGAAAAGCCGGTGCCGCCGGTGGTGAGCACCAGGTCCACGCCCTGCCGCACCCAGCGCCGCAGGGCCTCTTCGATGGCCGGCACCTCATCGGGGACGACCTCTTCGGCCACCACCTGGGCCTGGGGAAGGGCGGAGACGGCCTCGCGGACGGCCGGCCCGCTGCGGTCCTCCCGTTCGCCCCGCGAGGAACGGTCGCTCACGGTCAGGATGGCGATGGTATAACCGGCCTCCATCTTGCGGGTCCCCCGGCATCGCCGGCGAAGCGCCCGGTGCGCCGGCCGCCCGGGGGAGATGCCCCGGGCGGCGAGCAGGCCTGTAAGCCGGGTTCTGTCCCGGCCGGCCTCGGCGCCGACCGGCCGGGGGCGGCCATCTCTCTAGGCCGACGGTTTCCCGCCGGCTCCAGCGGCCTACCTGGGGCGAACGGGCGGGCCACCCATGCCCCGGCTTGGCCTTGCTCCGGACGAGGTTTACCCAGCAGGTCGGTCGCCCGACCTCTGGTGGGCTCTTACCCCACCATTTCACCCTTACCGGCACGGGGCCGGCGGTGTGGTTTCTGTGGCACTTTCTGCGGGTCACCCCGCCTGGGCGTTACCCAGCGTCCTGCCCTGTGGAGCCCGGACTTTCCTCGGGTGGACCCGGCCACCCGCGGCCGCCCGGCCTGCTCGTCCTTGATTATACCATATCGCCCCCCGGGAGACAAGGCGCTTGCAACTGACATCCGCTCATAAATCCCACCTAGGCCCTTACGGCGGCCCCCGACCGGCCGCGACGGGCCCAAAATCGCCTCCGCGACGGCCGTCCCCCGCCATCTTAACAGCGTTTCGGGCCGCCATTCGTGCCAGAACGAGTGATGAGTGGATGTCAGGCTTGCAGAGCGGCCGGATTGTGGTATAATACACATCAAGGGGTTATCCACCCTGACAAAACATGGGGTGGTAGCAGGATGGCTTCGAAGCGAAAGCGCACTACCGCGGGCCGACGGCCCTGGGCGAGGCGTATGTTCCGCAGGCCGGATGCGTGCTCCCGGCGTCGGTCCGGCGCTCAGAAAGGAGGTGATCGGTTCGTTCCAACCGCGTTTCCGCTCCGCTTTTCCCGATTTCGGTAGAACAAGGTTCCAAGGAGGTTCAAGATGCGCAAGGGTATGCTAACCGCGCTGACCGTCGTTCTGGGGTTGATCATGGTCCTGGGGGCCTGTGCCGGTCCCACGCCGGCCGCTCCCACCGCTCCCCCGCCGGCCAAGATCAAGGTGGGCCAGGTGACGGACGTGGGCGGCATCGACGACCGCTCCTTCAACGCCACGGCCTGGAAAGGCGTGCAGGACGCCATCGCCAAACTGGGCATCGAGGGCAAGTACCTGGAGTCGCAGCAGCAGACCGACTATGAGCGGAACATCAAAGAGTTCCTGGATCAGAAGTACGATCTGATCATCACCGTCGGCTTCCTGCTGGGCCCGGCCACGGGCAAGGCGGCGGCGGAGAACCCCAGCCAGAAGTTTGCCATCGTGGACTATTCCTTCCCCGACTGCTGGCCGGGGGCCGAGGTGGGCAAGGACTGCGGCTCGGATAAAGAACTTCCCAACGTGCTGGGCCTGACCTTCTCCACGGACGAGGCGGCCTTCCTGGCCGGATATCTGGCGGCCGGGATGAGCAAGACGGGGAAGGTGGGGACCTTTGGTGGGATCAAGATCCCTCCGGTCACCATCTTCATGGTCGGCTTCGAGAAAGGCGTCCAGTACTACAACCAGAAGCACGGCACGAATGTCGAGGTGCTGGGGTGGAAGACCGATCCGAGCATGGAGGGTTGCGGGGACGGTCTTTTCACCGGCAACTTTGAGAGCACCGACGACGGCCGGCGCTTCGCCACCAACCTGATGGACGAAGGGGCCGACATCATCCTGCCGGTGGCCGGCCCGGTGGGGTTGGGCTCGGCGGCGGCCTGCAAGGAGCGGGGGACGATGCTCATCGGGGTGGACACCGACTGGTACATCTCCGCCCCGGACTATAAGGAAGTCTACCTGACGAGCATCCTGAAGAACATGGACGTGGCCGTCTTCGACGCCATCAAGGCGGTGCTTGACGGGACGTTCCAGGGTGGCAAGTACGTGGGCACCCTGAAGAACAACGGCGTGGGCATTGCCCCGTTCCACGACTTTGAGGCCAAGGTGCCGGCCGACCTCAAGGCCGAGATCGAGCAGATCAAGGCCGACATCATCGCCGGCAAGATCAACACCGGCTGGGCCGACTGCTTCAAGTAAAGGCCGGCCGGTGCGTGTCCGGCCCAACGGTCCGGCTTGACCGCCGCAGGAGGGGCGAATCCGAGCCCGGATCCGTCGGAAACGGCCGGCCCGACGACGGGACCGGAGGGGGCGGTGCAGGCTGCACCTGTGCCGCCCCCTCCTTCGAGAAAGGGGGTGGCATGGCACCCATCCTGGAACTCAAGGGAATCACCAAGTCCTTCCCCGGCGTCCTGGCCAACGACCACATTGACCTGACCCTGGAAAAGGGCGAAATCCATGCCCTGCTGGGGGAGAACGGCGCAGGCAAGACCACCCTGATGAATATCCTCTACGGCCTGTATACCCCCGATGAAGGCCGCATCTTTATCAACGGCCAGGAGGTTCACATCCACAGCCCCAACGACGCCATCGCCCACGGCATCGGCATGGTGCACCAGCACTTTATGCTGGTCCCGGTAATGACGGTGGCGGAGAACGTGATGCTGGGGGTGGAATCGTTGCTCTGGCCCTACACGCGGAAGGGTTTCTTCCGCTTCCTGGCCGTGGCCGGGGGGGCGCTCTCCCTGCTCCTGGTGTTGAGCCTCCTGCTCGCCGGCAGCGCTGAGGCCGCCGGTGGGTTGCTCCGCTCCCTCCTGGGCGCGGTCGTTTCCGCCCTCGCCGGCCCGGCGGCCGCCGAGTCCCTCTCCTCCGCCTTGGCGTCGGCTCTGAACGGCACTCCCGTCCTCGGGGTGGTCCTCCTGACCTTAGCCCTCGTGCTCCTGATCCTGCTCTTCCTTGCGGCCCTGTACGGCCTCCTGCTTTTCCTGACCTGGACGCGCAAAAAGGGCCTGAAATACTTTTTCCTGGCCGACATCGGCATCCGCACCGTTCTCCTGGCCCTCCCGACGGCCAACTGGCCCGCCTTCCGACAGGCTACCCTCGGGTCGGAAAACCCGCCCATCGCCACCTATGTCGTGGCCGCCATCCTCATCCACCTCTTCGGCGCCGCCCTGAGTTACGGCCTGGTGGACACCCTCTCCTCCTTCCTCAACCGCCGGCAGGTGGAAACCCGCATCCGGGAGATCTCTGCTCAATACAACCTCCAGGTAGACCCAACGGCCTATGTCAAAGACCTGCCGGTGGGCGTACAACAGCGGGTGGAGATCATCAAGGTGCTCTACCGCTATGCCGACATCCTCATCCTGGACGAGCCCACGGCCGTCCTCACCCCCCAGGAGGTGGAGGAACTGTTCCGCATCATGCGCTCCCTGGTGGAGCAGGGCAAGTCCATCATCTTTATCACCCACAAGTTGAAGGAAGTGCTGGCGGTGGCCGACCGCATCACCGTGTTGCGGGCCGGCCGGGTCGTCGGCACCACCAGGCCGGATCGGGCGACCGAGGCCTCCCTGGCGGCGATGATGGTCGGGCGAGAGGTCATTCTGACCGTGCCCAAGGGGCCGGCCCGGCCGACCGAGCCGGTGCTCAAAATTCAGGACCTCCACGTCCTGGACGACCGGGGCAACATGGCCGTGAACGGGGTCTCCTGCGAGGTCTATGCCGGGGAAATCCTGGGAGTGGCCGGCGTGCAGGGCAACGGCCAGACCGAACTGGTCGAGGCCCTGACCGGGCTGCGGCCGGTGGAGGCCGGCCACGTCTTCATCCTGGGAGAAGAGACCACCCATGCCACGCCGCGCCAGATCATCGAACTGGGCGTGGCCCACATCCCGGAGGACCGCCAGCACGATGGACTGGTCCTGAGTTTTCCGGTGGCGGATAACCTGGTCCTCTGTACCTACTACCGTCCGCCCTTTGCCCGCTGGCTGACCCTGCGAGAGGACAGCATCTCCCGCGCAGCGGCCGACCTGGTGGCCCGGTTCGATGTGCGCACGCCGAGCATCTTTGTGCCGGCCTCCAACCTCTCCGGCGGGAACCAGCAGAAGGTGATCGTAGCCCGGGAACTCTCCCGGCCCATCCGGCTGCTCATCGCCGCCCAACCCACCCGCGGGTTGGACGTGGGCTCGATCGAGTACATCCACCAGCAACTGGTGCGCAAGCGGGATGAGGGCTGCGCCGTCTTCCTGGTCTCCACGGAACTGGATGAGATCCTTTCCCTGGCCGACCGCATCGCCGTGATGTACAAGGGACGCTTTATGGCCATCCTGCCGGCCGCTGAGGCCACCAAGGAGCGGCTGGGGCTGCTGATGGCCGGCGTCTATCCCGAAGAAGGGGTGGCGGCGGCCGCGCCGGTCACCGTTGCCGGGAGGGTCGGATGACGGGACAGGAACGCGCTGAGGAAAGAAAAGTGCGCCCTTCTTTCTGGAAACGGTTGGGCCGGGTGGTCCTGGTCCCCTTCCTGGCCATCCTGACCGCCTGGCTGGTGAGCGCCCTTTTCATCGTCGGCTCCGACCCGGCCGTGCACCGGGCCTTTGGCGAAGGCCTCGACCGGGGTTTGCTCAGCATTGGGGAGAGCGTGGTCAACGCCTACGGGGCCCTCCTGGAGGGCAGTTTCGGCAATCCGGTCCATATTTACGAAGGCCTGCGCACCCTGATCACCACCGGCGACCCGGCCCCGTTCAAGAACTCGCTCTATGCCCTGAGCGAGAGCCTGACGGCCTCGGTGCCCTATATCTTCGCCGGACTGGCCGTGGCGCTGGGTTTTCGCTGCGGGCTCTTCAACATTGGGGCGGAGGGCCAGATCTTTATCGGCGCGCTGGCCTCGGTCTATATCGGCTATTCCATCAAGGGGCTGCCCTGGTACATCCATATGCCGCTCGCCCTCCTGGCCGGGGCGCTGGGAGGGGCGCTCTGGGCCATTCCCTCGGGCCTGCTCAAGGCCTGGCGGGGCGCCCATGAGGTCATCACCACCATCATGATGAACTATATCGCCTTTCGCCTGAGCGACTACCTCCTGAACGGTCCGATGCGGGGGGCCGGGATGTTCCCCCGCAGCCCGGGCGTCGAGGAGACGGCCAAAATCCCTCTGCTGTTCTCGCCCTTCAAGATGGTGATCGGTGGAGCGGAGCGGGTCATCACGCTGCGTTTCCATTACGGTTTCTTCATCGCCCTGGGGGTGGCCCTGCTGGTCTGGTGGTTTCTCTGGAAGACGACGCTGGGCTTTGAGATTCGCGCCGTCGGGGCCAATCCGGATGCGGCCCGCTATGCCGGGATCAGCATCACGCGCAACTTTGTCCTGGCCATGGGGTTGAGCGGGGCCCTGGCCGGCCTGGCCGGGGGAACCGAAGTCCTCGGCGTCAACTACTACGTCGGCCAGGCCTTTTCTTCCGGCTACGGCTTCGATAGCATCGCCCTGGCCCTCCTGGGACGAAGCCACCCTCGGGGCGTAGTTCTGGCCTCGCTCCTCTGGGGCGTGCTCCGGGCCGGGGCCAAGCGGATGGAATCGGGGCCGGGCATCCCCATTGACATCATCTCGATCATCCAGGCGATGGTCATCATCTTCGTCGCCGCGCCGGAACTGGTGCGCTGGATCTACCGCCTGCGCGCCGAGAAGGTGGAGGAAGAGATGATCTTTACCCGAGGCTGGGGAGGATAAGCGATGGAGAAACGCCGATGGAACAAGATCGCGGAACGAGTCCTGGGAGGCGTTTCTCGGGGGCTACGGGCCGGGTTACAGCCCCTTGCCGGCCGGCTTCGCCCGCTTCTGGCTCCCCTGGGGCGTCTGTGGTCCGGGGTGGCCGGCTTCCTGAAGGTGCCCGGCCGGGCGGCCTTTTTCCTGCTGGCCCTGTTCTTCTCCCTCCCCTGGGCTCCTGTGGCCCTGGCGACGCCGATTCTGGGCCGGTTGCTTCCACGGCTCTACCTGGTCCTGGTGGGGTTGGGCGTGCCGATCCTCCTGGGGATTCCCGCTCTGCGCCTGGCCGGCACCTGGCTGCGCGCCGATGTCACCTGGCCGGTGTCCTGGAGGCTTCCGTTCCTGGACCGTCTGGCCGGGCGGCTGCGGGGTAGAGGCCGGCCGGCCGCCCTCTGCTGGCTGATCCTGGGAGGTCTCTGGGCCGTGGCCGGCCCGCTCTCCGCGCTGAACTTGCGCTACGGCCTCTTTCTGGTGGAGGAGGCTTCCACCTCGCCCCTGGCGCTCGCCCTGGCGGGGACGCTTCCCCCGCTCCTGGGCCTGCTCTTTGTCGCCCAGGCGGAGGCCGCCTGGCGGGAGGGACGGGCCCGCATCCGGGGGATGGCCGGGGGGGCATTTCTGGCCGTGGGGGCGGTGGCGGCGGTTCTGGGGCTCCTGGCCGGCCTGCAGCCGCCCTCGGGCTGTCTGACGGAAGGGGGAGGCCTCTGCGGCCTCGCCGCGGCCTTGCTGCAGGGCCATACAATGCTCCTCCTTTCCTGGTTCCTCCAGGCCGCCCTGCTCGCGCTCATGGCCGCCCTTTTCCTGGAGCGACGGGCCCAGGCGATGGGGGCGTTTTTCATCGCCCTCGGGTTGCTGATGGCGCTCCTCTTTGTGCCGGGCGAAGGGCTGCTGATCTCTTCCTTCGTCCTGAACCTGCCGGGCACGGAGACCTGGCCGATCGGCGATGCCGTCTTCCCCAGCGGTGGGTTGATCGTTATCCTGGTGACGCTGGCGGCCGGCCTGGGAGCCTGGCAAACGGTGCGGGAAATTCGCCTCCTGCGCCTGGCCATGGGGGGATTGCTGGCGGCGGCCGGGCTCCTGTTCACCCTGGTGCTCGCGCTCCACTACGGCCTGAGCACGGGCGGCTTTCTGCTGGTCGTACTGACGCTGGCGCTGGGGCTTTCGGGCTGGCAGATCCTGCGCACCCGCGAGACGAACGGCGTTCTGGGCGCCATCCTTCTCCTCTTCCTCCTGGCCTTTCTCATCTGGGCCAGCAGCGGCCGGGCGTTCAACCTGACCGGGATGCTGGCCGGCATGCTGGAGGCGGCCACCCCCATCGCTTTGGGGGCGCTCAGCGGGGTCTGGTGCGAGCGTTCGGCGGTGATCAACATCGGCATCGAGGGGATGATGCTCTCGGCCGCCTTCACCGGCGTGGTGGCCGCCAGCGCCAGCGGCAGCCTCCTGGTCGGATTGCTGGCCGGGATGCTGATCGGCGGCCTGCTGGGGGCGCTCCTGGCCCTCCTGGCCATCCGCTTCAAGGTGAACCAGATCATCGCCGGGACGGCCATCAACATCTTTGCCACCGGGGCGACGAGTTTCCTCTCCGCCCGCGTGCTGGCCGAGAACCAGGCCCTCAACCGGGCTCCGATGTTCCCCAAAGTCGCCTTGCCCGTGCTCTCGCGCATTCCGGTCGTCGGGCCGGTCTTTTTCAACAATAACCTGGTCATCTACCTGATGCTCATCCTGGTGGTCGTCACCCACATTATCCTTTTCTCCACGCGCTGGGGGCTGCGCAGCCGTTCGGTGGGGGAGCATCCACTGGCCGCCGACACGCTGGGGGTGAACGTGCTGCGCACCCGGTACATCAACGTGATCATCGGCGGGCTTGTTGCCGGGCTGGGCGGGGTTTACTTCACCCTGGGCTCGGTGGCCCGCTTCGACGAGGTGATGACGGCCGGCCGGGGCTTTATCGGGCTGGCGGCGATGATCTTTGGCCGCTGGACGCCCTGCGGGGCCTTTGGCTCCTCTCTCATCTTCGGTTTTGCCAGCGCCCTGCAGATGAAGATGAGCATCCTGCGCGTGCCCATCCCCTCCGAATTTCTCTTGATGGCTCCCTACCTGGCCACCATCATCGTCCTGGCCGGCATCGTCGGACGGGCCATCCCGCCGGCCGCCGACGGCCAGCCGTATGAGAAGCAGTAGAGCGTGTCGGGGCGAGTCGGAGGCTCGTCCCGACACGTCGCTCCTACGGGCGCGTCCGCAGGATGATGGAGTAGGTCGGTTTGTCCAACCGACCTACGCCCCCTACCGCTGCACCAGGTTGTAACTGGCCCCATAGTCGCCCGGCGTCTCGCCGGCGCAGACCCCGCCCGAAATGCTCAGCCGGGCAATGTTGTGGATGCCGGCGATGGGCGCGGCGTTGCTCCGGGTGGCCCGGAGGGAGTAGAACCCATCCTGCGTCACCTCGGCCGGAAGGTAGAAACAGACCGCCCCCTCCGCCGGAACGGGCATTGGAGTCTTGAGGAGATGCCTGCAGGGCAACAGAAACTACGGCGAGCAGCAAGATACAGAGAACATTCCATGGAGAATGCCGGTGGATCACTTTTGCCCTCCTTTCGCTGCCGGCAGCCAGGCCACCGGAGCATCGGGGGCGGTGGGCCCGGCCACCGGATACTGCTCCTTGCCGTCCAGGGAGGTCATCCAGATCTCCCCATAGTCCCCGATTTTGTCGTAGCCTTCGACCGAGTCCCCAATTTCCACGGTCACGGCGAAGGCCAGCCTTTGGCCGTCGGGGGACCATGCGAGGGAGGTCACGTATCGTCGGTCGTCGAACCGGGTGAGTTGGATCTCTGTAGATGTGGCCAGATCGAACAGCCAGAGGTCGGCGGGAGCCGGCCGCTCGTAAGTCGTTCGCCTGACGAAGGCAATGAAACGTCCATCCGGAGACCAACTGCTCGGCCCGTGTATATCGTGGGTCAGAAGGGTTGGAGGGCCACCGTCCTTTTGAATTAGCCAGAGTTGCCAATCGATATCTGGGGACCCGTACATTCCTGTGGCCGCATGGAGGGCAAGATTTTTCCCATCAGGAGACCAAGCAAGCCAACCAATCGATACCCAGCCGGGAGCATTCCAAGCAGCGATGATACTTCTTTTCCCCTCTTCCTTGAGGGGTTGTAAGCCGATCTCGATGTTGGACTCTGGATGCGACACGGTAGCAGGATAGACGCAGGCATCAGCGAGCAGCATGCCATCGGGAGACGCGGACAAGGCATCAACAGCGAGATAGCCAAATTCCGTCCTGGGAAAGATGAAGACACGATGTTCTCGAGTTTCCAGGTTCTCAAGCCATACTTCCGCAAAGCGGTTCCCTGCGAAGACCTGTCCATCAGGCCCCCAGGCCAGGAAATCTTCATGTTCTGGGTCAGTTGAGACCGGTTTGAGTTCACCGGAGGTCGGGTTGATCCAAAATGACCGGCTTTCCTCCCCATAAGCAACATCGGCGACGAAAGAGCAGCCATCGGGCGAGATATGCAACGAATACACGGATATCGAACCGGGATGTCCCGGGGTGCTCAAGCCCAGGTCCACGACTTGTTGTAATTCTCCCCACCGCCTCCCCTCCCCGTCCACCAGCACGGCCTTGAGCACCGGCCGGGCATCCGGCGAGGGGAAGTAGGGATACCAGATCGTCCCCAACGCCGCCGGCCGCTCGCCCTGCGGGATCGGC
>JBMFNL010000027.1:0-40510 GCA_049970175.1 Chloroflexia bacterium | reverse complement strand
GTTAAGGTACGGCATTACAAGACCGAAAGGGGTACGAAATTACAAGCACTTACAGGGCTACGTTTCGACAGGGTTTCGATACGCTGGTCTCGATACGCTACTCGACAAGTCGCTACTCAAGGTTTCGACAGGCTCAACCCATCGCCCAGCGGCTCAATGCACCGCTCAGGGCATCGCTCAACCGGCGGTTGGGCCTCTCGTTAGAAAAGCCCTGAGGCGAAAGCCAGATGTCCAACCCCGCGATTGACACCCTCGCACCCTTCGGGTAATATGGGCCGGGTGGAAAGTTCGGGTCCAAATGCCGGGCCGAATCGGGACGACCGCAGATGACGGAAAAGGGCTCGTTCGCAGGCTATCTGGGAGAGTACCTCCAGACGCTGGAGGCGGGCCGGGGATACTCCTCCCACACCATCGCCGCCTACCGCCAGGACCTGGAGCAATTCGCCGCCTTCCTGGAGGAAGAGGGCCGGCCCTGGCTTCAGGTGGACCGGGCGGTGGCCCGCCGCTTCCTGGCCCGCCTCCAGGAGCGGGGCATGTCCCCGGCCACCATTGCCCGGAAGATCGCCGCCCTGCGTTCCTTCTACGGCTACCTGGTGCGTCGGGAGGTCCTTCCGGCCCATCCCCTGCGCGCCCTGGGCACGCCCAAAGTGCCGGACCGCCTACCCCGCTTCCTCACCGTGGAGGAGACGGTGGCCCTGCTGATGGCCCCGGACCTGCGCACCCCCCAGGGCCTGCGCGACCGGGCCATCCTGGAACTCCTCTACTCCAGCGGCCTACGGGTGGGGGAACTGGTGGCCTTGAACCTGGGCGATGTGGATTGGGGCCGGCGGGAGGTGCACGTCCGGAGCAAGGGCGGACGCGAACGGCTGGCCCTGATCGGCCGGCCGGCCCTCCGGGCCCTGCGGACCTACGTCCGCCAGGGCCGGCCCCTCCTGGCCGGCCGGCGCCCCACCGAGGCCCTCTTCCTCAACCGCCGGGGCGGGCGCCTGAGCGACCGGAGCGTCCGCACCCTCGTCTCCGAGTACGCCCGCCAGGTCGGCCTGGAGGACGTCACCCCCCACACCCTCCGCCATACCTTCGCCACCCACCTCCTGGAGGGCGGCGCCGACCTGCGCATCGTCCAGGAACTCCTGGGCCACGCCCGCCTGACCACCACCCAGCGCTACACCCACGTTACCCAGACTCACCTCCGAGAAGTCTACGGCCGCGTCTTTCCCCTGCCCGAACAGGAAGTATAGCGTTGGGGCTCTCTTGCAGGTCGGATGGTCAATCCGACCTGCCGGCTTTGCTTTCTCTTCTCGAAATTGGGGTTCTATCCCTGACGCGCTCGAGGTTCCATCTCCGACGCCACCCCTAGGATTTTGAAACCGCCCCTCCTTTCCCGGTGTCCAAGTAGGCAACGATAGGATGAAATCGAGCAGCCGTTGTGATGTGTAGGAGGTGTGGGGTGAAAGTTTTACTCGTGCAACCGGCTCATCCTTCCAACGTCCACCTCTTCGGCCGGGTCTATATGAGCAGCCTGACCCTGCCGGTCGTGGCCGCGCTCACTCCCCCGGATGTGGAGGTCGCTATCCTGGACGAGAATGTGGCTCCCCTGGACCTGGAGCAGCCGGCCGATCTGGTGGGCATCACCGCCCTCACGCCCAACGCCCCCCGCGCCTATGCCATCGCCGATGCCTTCCGGGCGCGGGGCATCCCGGTCGTCCTGGGCGGGGTCCACCCCACGTTGGTCCCCGAGGAGGCGGCCCAGCATGCCGACATCGTCGTGCTGGGAGAAGCCGAGGGGGTCTGGCCGCAGGTGGTGCGGGACGTGGAGCGGGGTTCCTGGCAGCGCTTTTACCGGGGGGAGAAGCCCGACCTGCGCGGCCTGCCCATGCCCCGCTGGGACCTTCTGGACAACCGCGGCTACTTTCCCGTGCCCAAGATGGAGGCCTCCCGGGGATGCCCCTTCAACTGCACCTTCTGTTCGACCACCGCCTTCTTCGGCCGGCAGATGCGCTATCGGCCGGTCGAGGAGGTGGTAGCCGAAATCCGCACCCTGGACCGGCGCTTCTCGGCCGTCTTTATCACCGACAACAACATCGTCGGCCGGCCCGACTATGCCCGCGCACTCTTCCAGGCCCTCATCCCCGAGCGCATCACCTGGATCGGCCAGGCTTCGCTGACCATCGCCTATGACGAGGAACTCCTGGACCTGGCGGCGCGCAGCGGCTGTCGGGCCCTCCTGATCGGCTTTGAATCGCTTTCTCCGGAGGGGCTGGCCGAGGCCAACAAGCGGGTCAACCAGATTCTCGACTACGAAGAGGCCATCGCCCGCATCCATCGCCGGGGAATCGCCATCATCGGCTGCTTCGTCGTCGGCTTCGACCACGATGACGCCTCGGTTTTTGCCCGCACGGCCGAGTTCATCGAACGAACCCATATCGCCGTTCCCCAGGTCACCATCCTCACCCCCTTCCCCGGCACGGCGCTGCGGGAGCGGCTGCTGGAGGAAGGCCGCATCTGGGATTTCGACTGGAGCCACTACGACGCCACCCGGGTGACCTTTTACCCGGCGCAGATGAGCCCGGAGGAACTTCAGGAGGGCTACAACCGGCTGGTGCGTCGCCTGTACGGTTACCCGGCCATCGTCCGACGCCTGCTCCATGCCCGCTCTTACCTGGGCCGCGGGGTGTGGGGCTTTTTCCCCACCAATCTGGTCTACCGACGTCTGGGCCGGGAGGCCCTGCGCTACCGGCCGCAGCCTTCTCCGGCCGGAGAACGCCGGCCGGCCCCCGGGGCGGTGCAGCCGATTCCGTTGAGCGTTGAACGTTGAACAAGGAGGTGAGGAAGCGATGGTATCCGTTGTTACTGGAGCGACCGGACATCTGGGAAACAACCTGGTGCGGGCCCTGCTGGCCCGCGGAGAACACGTCCGCGCGTTGGTCCTGCCCGGGGATGATACCCGCCCCATCGCCGGCCTGCCGGTCGAGGTGGCCCTGGGCGACGTGCGGGACCTGGGGGCCCTCCTCTGGGCCTTCCGGGGAGCGGATACCGTCTACCACCTGGCCGGCCTGATCACGATTGCGCCCGGCCGGGAAGCGCTGCTCCACCAGGTCAATGTGGTGGGCACGCGCCACGTGGTGGAGGCGGCGCTGCGCTGCGGCGTCCGGAGGCTGGTGTATACGGCCTCCATCCACGCCCTGGTCGAGCCGCCCCACGGGGTGGTGATCGACGAACGCCAGCCCTTTGATCCGGAGCGCATTCCGACCGAGTACGGCCGCTCCAAGGCCCGGGCGGCGCTGGAGGTGCTGGCCGGCGTCGAGCGGGGGCTGGACGCGGTGATCGTCTGTCCCACCGGCATCATCGGCCCCTATGACTTTCAGCCCTCGGAGATCGGCCGGCTCTTCCTGCAGGTAGCCCGGCGGAAGATGCCGCTTTACGTCCACGGAGCCTATGACTTTGTGGACGTGCGCGATGTGGCCCAAGGGCTGATCGCCGCCGCCGGCCGGGGCCGCCGGGGAGAAAGTTATATCCTTTCCGGCGAGGTGGTCTCGGTGCGCCAGTTGATGGCCTGGCTGGAAGCGTGCTGCGGGGTACGGGCGCCCCGCCTAGGGCTTCCGGTAGGCTTGGCCCGGCAGGTGGCCCGGCTGGCCGCCCTCTACGCCCGGCTGAGCAGGAGCCGGCCGGCCTTTACCGAGGAGTCGGTGAGTATTCTGGCCAGCAACTGCTGCATCAGCCACGAGAAGGCCGGCCGAGAACTGGGGTATGCCCCTCGCCCCATCCGCGAGACGGTGGCCGACACGATACGTTGGTTCCGTGAGGCCGGCTTCCTCGCGGCGGCCGAGCCGAACTTCTGGCAGAGGCTGGCGAGGGCCTGGGGGGTGCGCCCGGTCCGCCGGGTTTTCCCTTGACAGAGAGGCGTGGTCGGGTAGAATACATGTAGGTCGGTTTGCCCAACCGACCTACGTTCGGAAAATGGGTCGGTTTGCCCAACCGACCTACACCACAAGGAGGTCAGCCGATGGACCTGGTGCGTGCGGTCGTTCTCCTGAGCCCCTGCTTCCTGGTGACGGCCCTGCTGGCTTTCCTGGCCTTTATCCGTTACATCACCTACCGGGAACGTGTCCTTCTGGCCCAACTGGGCATGACCCCGCCGGAAGAATCGTTCCTGGAGCGGCTGGAGCATCGCACGCCCCGGGGCGTGCTCTGGGCCGGGCTGATCACGGCGATGGTCGGCCTGGCCCTCCTGCTGGGCCTGGCGACCCTGGGCACCGGCCCCTGGCTTCTGGGCGGGCTGCTTCCCCTGTTCGTCGGGTTGGGGATGGTTTTGCTCTACTTCCTCGGCGGCGGCAGACGGAAAAAGTCCCCGCCGGCAGAAGAGATGGCTATGGAGCAGGATCGATGATGGACGGGGCGACCGATGAAGGAGCCCGAAGCCGCCCTTTTGGAACGCTGCCGGCAGGGGGACGGCGAGGCTTTTGCCCAACTGATGGCCGAGCAACAGGATTATGTATATACGCTGGCCCGGCGGGTGCTGCGCGATCCGGAGGAGGCAGCCGACCTGACGCAGGAGGTTTTTCTCCACGTCTGGCAAGGCCTGCCCCTCTTCCGCGGTGAAGCGCGTTTTCGCACCTGGCTGTACCGCATCGTGGTCAACCACTGCCTGAACCGCCTGCGCCAGAAGCGGCGTGAGGAGAAGATGGTGAGCCTGGACGAGGTCCGGCCCCAGCAACTGACCTCGGGAGAAGACCTGGCCGTGTCGGCCTGGAAGGAGGAACGGCGGGCCTGGATCTGGGAACAGGTGGAACGGCTTCCACTTCCCTATCGCCTGGTGTTGAACCTCTTCTATCAGGAGGAACTTTCCTGCGCAGAGATCGCCGAAGTGCTGGGCCTGCCCGTGGGCACGGTGAAGACCCACCTTTTCCGGGCCCGGCAGGCGCTGGCCGAGGCTCTGCCCCGGGGGGACGACGATGCGCTGTGAACAAGTGCGGCGAATCATCCTGGAAGAAACGTTGGAGGGGAAACCGGTCCTGGATGAAGGCCGGCTGGCCCGCCACCTGGAAGGCTGCCCGGCCTGCCGCGCCTTTCTCCGCCGCCTGGATGAGGTGGACACGGCGCTGCGGCAACTGCCGCTGGAGAGGGCCCCGGCCGGCGTGGCCCAGGGCGTCCTGGAGCGCCTTCCGGTTCCATCCTCCCGAGAAGAACTCCTGCCCTGGACGCTCTGGGTGCCCATCCTGAGCCTGCTGGTTGGGGTCTGCTGGGCCTACCTGTCCCTGCTCCTGGCCTATGGGCCGGCGCAGTTCGGCTCCTTCGATACCCTGGTGCTGAACTGGCTGGCGAGCCTGGAGCAGTGGGTCCTGGAAAACCAGGGCGTGCTGGGGGCCGTTTCCCTCTCGGTGTCGGCGGGCCTGCTCTTCACCGCCCTGGCCGTGGCCCTGGGCTTTTATGTGGGGCGCTCGCGGGCCGCGGCCGGCTGGCCGTAGCGCCGCAAGCGATCGGAGCCGCCCTCTAACCTTGCATCGTTCCTGGGGCGAATTGGCCACCCGGGGTCAAGCCGACTCTGCCTCTTTTTCCCTCTTGCCCGGCAGCCGTCAGAGGCTTCATTTCGACGTGGTATAATACCCCGTAGAGGTTGCCGGCCGTCTTCAGAACGGGTTCGCATCTGGAGGATACATCCGATGGTTGCCCCGGCCCTGCTCTACGCCGATCTCCTCGCCCTGGTCTCCTCCCTGGGAGCCTTTCGCTGCGGCATCGCCGATCTCTCCCCCCTGGCCGGCCTGCCCACACAGCCGGACGACCTCCTGGTCCCCTATCGCCGGGGCATCTCCTTGGCCGTGCGCCTGGACGACGCCGTGGTGGACGGCCTGCTGGCTTCCTCCAATCCCCATCCCGGCGAACCCACGCCGGCCTATGCCCGCCTGTACGCCGAGGCCAACCGCCGTCTGGACGAAATGTCCCAGGCCGTGGCCCGCTTCCTCCGGGGGCGGGGGCAGCGGGCCGAACCGATCCCGGCCAGCGAGACGCTCTTCGGCTACAGCGGGGCGCTTTCCCACAAAGCCGTGGCCTATCAGGCCGGCCTGGGCTGGATCGGCCGGCACCTCCTCCTCATCGTCCCGGGGGCCGGCCCCCGGGTGCGCCTGAGCACCGTCCTCTGCGATGCCCTCCTCCCCCCCGGCCGTCCCCTCCCCGGCGACTGCGGCGACTGCCGGGCCTGTATCGAGGCCTGCCCGGTCGGCGCGCTCCACCTGTCCCCCTACGAGGGCCGCCCCGAGCGCAGCCTGGTCCTCGATGTGGCCCGCTGTGCGGCCCGGCTGGAGACGTTTCGCCGCTCCCTCGGACAGCCGGTCTGCGGCCTCTGCATGGCCGTATGCCCGGCCGGCCGCTTCCAGGCCGTTCCTTCCTGAGGGCCCGGTTCGTCGAACACCCCCGGTCCACCCCGGCAAGCGGAAGGGGAAAAGTTTGCACTCTGGAGCACAATGCGGTACAATACGGGCCGGAGTTCGGGGAAACGGTGCGTGTTGCGTGTCGCCTGGAGGCCGAATATGGAACGCGTATCGTTCTGGCAGATGCCCCAGCCCTGGACGCAGGTGGCCCTGTATCTGGTGACTGCCCTGGTGCTGGCCGTCTTCGGCTACGGCGTCTACCGCCGGGTCCGGCTGTGGCGACAGGGACAGGGGAAATTGTGTTTCGACCGCCCGGGGCGGCGGCTGTGGAACGTCGTCGTCTACGCTTTGGGACAGGCCAAAGTGGTGAACGAGGCCTATCCCGGCCTGATGCACCTGGGCCTCTTCTTCGGCTGCCTGGTCCTCTTCCTGGGCACGGTGCTCATCTTCCTGAACGATGACGTCATCGGCCCCATCTTCGGCCAGCACTATATTCGGGGAACGTTTTACCTGGGGATGGAGACGGTCCTGGACCTCTTCGGCCTGGCCTTTCTCCTGGGCCTGCTCCTGGCGCTGGTGCGCCGCTATATCCTCCGGCCGGCCCGCCTCCAGAGCCGGCCCGACGATGCCATCACCCTGGGCCTCCTCTTCCTTATCGGGTTGAGCGGCTTTGTCCAGGAAGGCCTGCGGCTGGCGCTCCAGAAGCCGGAGGGGGGAACGGCCTCTTTCGTAGGTTTCCTCCTGGCCAGACTTTTCACCGCCCTGGGAGCCGATAGCCCGGCCGGCCTCCTGGCCTATCAGGTCCATTGGTGGGTGCACGCCCTCCTGGCTCAGGGCACGCTGGCCCTGATTCCCTATACCCGCCTCTTCCACCTGGTCACCGACCCCCTGAACGCCTTCTTCGCCCCGCTGGAAACGGCATCCGCGCTGCCGGCTATCGAGAACATCGAGACCTGTGAGATCCTGGGGGCCGGCCAACTGGCCCACCTGCCGCAGAAACGCCTGCTGGACTATGAATCGTGCACCCGCTGCGGCCGCTGCCAGGATGTCTGTCCGGCGTATCTGGCCGGCCAGCCGCTTTCGCCCCGCCAGGTCATCTTGGACCTGGACGACTGGATGCTCTTCCAGGGCCGTGTCCCCCTGGTGGGCGCCCAGGGGAAGGTCTTCCCCGGGGAAGTCGGCGAACTGCCGGGCGGGGTCATCCCCGAGGAGGCCCTCTGGTCCTGCACGACCTGCATGGCCTGTATGGAGCGCTGCCCCGTGCTCATTGACCACATCGACACCATCGTCGAACTGCGCCGTTACCTCTCCCTCTGCACCGGCCAGATGCCGGGCTCGCTGCGCGGGACGCTGGACAAGGTGCAGCGCGCCGGTAACCCCTACGGGCAGCGGGGTGGACGGATGCAATGGGCGGAGGGGCTGGCGGTGGCCCACATCTCGGAGGTCGAAGAAGCCGAGGTCCTCCTGTGGGTCGGCTGTGCCGGCACCTATGACCCCCGCAACCAGAAGGTGGTGCGGGCCCTGGCCACGTTGCTGCAAAGGGCCGGTGTCCGCTTCGGCATATTGGGGGATGAGGAACAGTGTTGCGGGGACTGGGTGCGGCGGGCCGGCGAGGAGTACCTCTTCCAGACCCTGGCCCAGGCCAATATCGAGACGCTGCGGCAGTACCGTTTCCAGGCCATCGTTACGGCCTGCCCCCACGGCTTCAACACCCTGCGGAACGAGTACCCCCAGTTTGGGGGGCACTTTACGGTCTACCATCACAGTGTTTACCTGGCCCATCTCCTGGAAAGCGGGCGGCTGCGTCCGACCCGCCGGTGGGAGCAGGGGCCGGTCACCTATCACGACCCCTGTTACCTGGCCCGCTATAACGGGGTGCTTGCCGAACCCCGGCGGGTGCTGGAAGCCGTCCCCGGCCTGCGCCTGCGCGAACCGGCCCATCGCGGCCGGCAGACCCTCTGCTGCGGCGGTGGGGGAGGCAAGATGTGGATGGAGGAAGAGCCGGGCAAGCGCGTCAACCAGGTGAGGCTGCGGGACATTGCGGCGACGGGGGCCGGCGCGGTCGGCGTGGCCTGCCCGTACTGTCTGTGTATGATGGAGGATGCCGTCAAAGGGCGGGGGTTGGAAGAACAACTGGCCGTCTATGACCTGGCCGAAATTTGGATGCGGGCGCTATCCACTCCCGATGGGGGCGCATAAGCCAACGCCCACCAGGGCTTTCCTAGTGATAGAGTCCCCGTCAGGGGGTATGGTCCATAGGCGATGAACATGGGTGCCCCTTCCGAAAGCGTATGAAACGCGAGGGTGTGTCCCAAGTTTGTCGGGAAGCGGCCTTTTTCCTCACCCCACTCCCCCTGGCCCCCTCTCCCCTCTCCCAATGGGAGAGGGGAGAGGGGGTGAGAGGTGAGGGTCAGCCGGACCGCCCCCCTACGATTCGACACCTTTGGGACACACCCAAACGCGAGCGCGATTTGACCCTGGCCTCCAAATGTGGTATACTACGCTCAATGATACGTCGGAGTAGCCCAAAAGGAGAAAACGATGGAGAAGAAGCGACTCGAATGGTACGCCTCCGGAAAAGAGCGTGTGCCGGGCCGGCTGCTCATCTACACCTTTGTCACTCTGGCCGCAGTCGTCTTCGTCATCGCCCTGATCTTCACCTGGAAGTGGGGCATCGGGATGGCCATCCTGTATGCCCTGGCTGCGGCCGCGATCGCCCTGGTGGCCGGCCTGATCGTCTGGTTCATCTATACCCGGCTGATCGTGAAGAAAAAGTAGGCCCGGGTGGGTCCGGCGTTTGAAAGCGCCGGACGTCTTACGGTTCTTCCACCCAGATCGGATTGCTGTACAGCCAGGGCCGGCCGAGCCGTCGGACTTCGACCCGGTAGGCCCCTGGGCGATCTGCCTGCCAATGTAACCCTTTTCCCCGGCGGCAGGCCAGCAGACGGCCGTTATGGAAAAGGCGAATCTGCCCCCGGCGTGGGGAGTGCACCGTAAGGTGAATGTCCCCACCAGGGGGTACGGTTTCGCCCGGAATCCAGAACTGCCCCGCTTTTTCGGCCAGGAAACGGAAACCCCGTGCCTCCCCCAGCCTCCGATAGGCCAGGAAGGAAAAGCCCCGGGCCAGCCCTTCCCCGACCTGCCGGGCGGCCCTGCACCCGTCCGAAGAGAGTGCTTCCCGCAGAAGCAGGTAGTTCGTGAGGGTGCCGAACATCCGGCGGTAGGGGTAAATTTCTAGGAGAAAGCGCCCCAGGAGGCTATAGCGGGTGGCATGTACGTCCAGACCGCCCACGGCCGAAACGTGCTCCCCGGAGGCCAGCAGGTCGTCCCACCAGGCCAGCGTCCGGGAGGTGGGGCCGCGGACGGCGAGCAGCGGGAAGGCGTAGCGCAGGAGACGGTTGCGTTCGGTCAGCCCCTCGGTCCATTCGGAGATGACGTTCCAGATTTCGAGGCCGTCAAAGCCGCGCAGGGTCCAGTTGTCCCAGGGGAGGGCCGGTTTGAAGTAGGCCCCCAGGCGCTCGTCGGGGTGCAGGACAAAGCCCCAGCCGCCCCGGGAGCGAACGGCGGCGATGAACTCGGCCGGGGAAAGGCCGGCCGGGAGGACCTCCTCCAGCCCCAGCACCAGGTAATGGTTGCGTTCCGGGGTGATCTCGTAGCCGATGACGACGAGGACATCGCCGTACCAGCCGGCTTCCCCCGCTTCCAGGCCGGCCAGGGTGTCGTGGTCCGAGATGACCACCCACCGCAACCCGGCCTGCCGGGCGGCCTCGGCGATTTCGGGGATGGTCCCACTGCCGTCGGAGTGGACGGAGTGGATATGGAAGGCGCCGGGGTACTCATAGAGCGGCATCGCCTTCCTCTTCCCGGCCGAAGAGGAAACGGAAGACGGCCGGTGCCAGCAGGGTGCACCATACCCCCACCAGGGCATAGAGGCCGAAGGTAGGCAGTTCGGCCAGGAGAATTCCAAAGCCGGACGTGCCCTCGGGAACGGCTCCCTGGACCCAACTTTCGGCCGGCGGCGCGGCGGGTAGAAGCAGGCGACCGCCCACCAGGAGCAGGAGCGCCCCGGCCAGCCCGATCACCACTTTGAGGACCTGCTGCCAGAACGGCAGATGGACGCGGAAACGGATGGAGCGACGCTCTACGATGTGGCCCAGGACGGCCCCGCAGAGCGCTCCCATGCTGACGGCGGCATAGTGGGTCGGAAAAAGCAGGTAGAAGGCCGGCGGCAGGAGGCCGAAGAGGAGCGTCGCCGGGAAACGGGCCTGTACCGGCAGGCCGGCCAGCAGACGCAGGATGATGTAACCGAACCACAGGATGAGCAGGCCCAGGGCCATCCCGCCCAGGATGTCGAGCGGCCAGTGCAACCCCAGGTACAGGCGGGAAGAGGCCATCAGGAGCACGATCAGGGGCACGACGACGGTCAGCCAGCGTTTGCGGAGGGCGATCGCCAGATAACCCCAGAAGACGATGGCGTCCTGGGTGTGCCCGCTGGGAAAGGAAAAGCCCCCGGCCGTCTCGGTGAAACGCGGCTGCTGGGAGGACGGGAGCAGGGAACGAAGCAAGGTGATCGGGCGCTCCACGGCCGTGAGTTCCTTGAGCACCTCGTGCAGATAGACCGAGGAGAGGAGCAGGACGAAAAGGCGCATCGTCCCGGCCACGTCCACGCACCAGTAGAGCAAGGCGAGCGCGGCCAGGTAAAAATAGTTGGAACCCAGGTACGTGATGCCGCCCATCACCAGGTCCAGCCAGGGCATGGCATGCTGGCGCAGCCAGATCAGGATGTCCAGTCCACCCATTTGCCGCCTCCTGAGGTTTTGGGGAAAGCGCGGGCTTTCCGGTCCATTGCCCGGAACCTACTTCCGTTCATAGATCACCTACCCGTTGCCTTCGGCCACCCGGAAATAGCCGGTGGCGATGAAGGCTTCCAGTTCCGGGAACTCCCGGGTGGTGTCCAGGCCCGATACCCAGGGCTGATTGGGAGAGGTGATGATGAAGCGGGGACGGGCCTGCTGGAGTTGCTCGCCGCCGATCGCCCGAAGCCAGGAATCCAGGCGGTGTGCCGTTTGGAGGAGCGCAGCGATTTCGCCCGTTTCGGGCCGTTTCCATCGAGGGAGGCCGTTGTGGCGACCTTTCATCCTCGGCTCCCGAGGGATGGGTTCAGAACAGCTAGACGCTGCCCGGCCCTCTCTTCTCTTCCTGCGGGGCAAATTCCTTGAAGCGATACCCCACCCCGCGCTCGGTCAGGATATACTGGGGATGGGAGGGGTCTTCCTCGATCTTCTGCCGCAGGTAGGTGATATAGAGGCGCACATACTGAGTCTCGTCGCGGTATTCCGGTCCCCACACCTTGGAGAGGAGCATCTCATGGGTCATCACCCAGCCGGCGTTCTGCACCAGGTGGTAGAGCAGGCGGAACTCGGTCGGCCGCAGTTTGACGACCTTGCCCCGGACGATGACTTCCCGTTTGGCCAGGTCGATCGTCAGGTTCTCGTCCACGACGATGCGTTTGCCGCCGGCCGGCACCGGCATCTCCGCCCGCCGCAACACGGCCTTGATGCGGGCCAGCAGTTCCCGCGGCGAAAAGGGCTTGGGGATGTAATCGTCCGCCCCCAACTCCAGCCCGCGAATCAGGTCCGGCTCATCCCCCCGCACGGTCACCATGATGACCGGCACGGCCGAAACCCGGCGGATCTCTCGCAGCGTCTCGAAGCCGTCCATCTCCGGCATCATTACGTCCAGGAGGACCAGGTCGGGCAGGTCTTCCCGCAGCCGCTTCAGCGCCTCGTGGCCGTTCCCGGCCGTGGCTACCCGATAGCCCTCCAGTTCCAGGTTCATCCGGATGAACTCGACCATCCGCGGCTCATCGTCTACGACCAGGATGAGTTTGTCCTTGGGGGAAAATTTTTCCATTTATCCACCTCTTTCGCGGGGATAGGGCAGGGAGAAGAAGAAGGTCGCCCCCTGGCCGGGACGGCTGCGCACCCAGATTTCCCCGCCGTGGGCCTCGACGATGGCCTTGCAAAGGTAGAGCCCCAGGCCGGCCCCGGTCGTCGTCCGCGAAAGGCGGTTATCCACCCGGTAGAAACGCTCGAAGATGTGCTCCTGCTCCGTTTCGGGAATGCCCACGCCCTCGTCGGCCACATAGATGACCGCCCGCTCGTGCTCGGCCCAGCCGCCCACCCGAATCGTGCCCCCACGGGGGGAATACTTGACGGCGTTGGAAAGGAGGTTGGAGAGCACCATGCGGATGCGCTCAAAATCGGCCCAGACCGGCGGGAAGTTTTCCGGGAACTCGACGATGAAGGTGTGCTTGTCCGTCTGGGGGCGGAATTCGTCCACCAGTTTACGGGCCAGGGCGGCGATGTCCAGCGGGGACGGGTTGAGGCGCAACCCGCCGGCCTGGATGCGCGAGGCCTCCAGGAGGTTGCTGATGAGGCGATCCAGGCGGTCGCTCTCCTCCTCGATGACCTGGAGCCCCTGCGAGAGCGTCTGTGCATCCCAGCGGGCATCCTCCCGGCGCAACGTGCCGGCATAGCCCTTGATGATGGCTACCGGGGTCTTGAGTTCGTGGGAGATGATGGAGATAAAGGTGGACTTGGCCTCTTCGGCCTCCTTCTGGCGGGTGATGTCGCGGACGTTGGCGATGGCTTCCAGCAGCCGGCCGTCCTTTCCCCGCAGGATGGAGTAGGTAATGCCCAGGTGGATGCGCCGGCCGTCCGGGGTCAGATAGACCCCTTCGACATAGGGGCGCAGGTTATCCGGTTGATGTTCCAGAGGACAGCAGCCCACACAGAGGGGCGTCCCCTGGGGCGTGGTCAGGCGCAGGATTTCGGCACAGGTACGCCCCAGGATTTCGGAGCGCGGCCGCGAAAGTATCTGCTCCAGGGCGCGGTTGGCCGTCCCGATGCGCCAGCGGCCGTCCAGAATCATCACCCCGTCGGCGCTGTTCTCGATGACCGCATCCAGGTGGTGCTTTTCGGCGAGCAGGCGCTGGTACAGGCGGGCGTTGTGCACGGCAATGGCCGCCTGGTCGGCAAAGGCCGAAAGCACCTGCCGGTCGTTGTAGGAGAAGGGGGGGCCGGAACCGGAACGGAAGACGTAGATGACCCCCATCGGTTCATCGCCGACGATCAGGGGCAGGGCGACCACCTGCCGCAGGCGTACCCCCAGGACCGAGGAGGCCACCCGCAGGGCCAGGGTCAGGTCCGGGCTGACCCAACTGCCTTCCTCGACCAGCCGCTCCAGGAAATCGCCGGCCAGGAGCGGAGCAAAGAGTTCCAGGAGGTCCTCTTCCAGGCCGTAGTGGGCGTACACCCGGAGGTCAGGGCGACCCTCGTCGCGCAGGGCGATCAGGCCGGCCTCGGCATCCAGCATCTCCACCGATTCCTCGATGACCAGGCGCAGGACTTCGCCCAGGTCCAGGCGCGAGGTCATGGCCCGGGCGATACGCAGCAGGTATTCGCGCTGGCGCAGGCGATAGTCGCCGATCGGTGCAAGCACCGGGAGCACCTCCTGCATTTCGCCCCTATTTTACACCACCGGGGGAGAAGTTGTCCAGCGCCATCCACTTGACGGGCGCGCGCCATTTTTGTAGGTGACTTTGGGCCAAGAGGAGGGCACCTCCTTGTTCGCCGCCTAGGGTAGAATGGGCGTAACCAACAACAAAAGGAGGTGCCCAGATGTATTGTACCACAGAAGAACGGCAGCAGTTGCAGGACGAAATTGCCGGCATCGTCCGGCAAGAAGTGTCCCGGTTCGTGGATTGGATAGCCCAACGGGAAGGGGTTCCTCCCCTGGAGGAAATGGAGGAACGGGTCCGCGATCTGGTCTTTCGTCTCGGCCGGGATTTGCTTCAAGGAGCCGTCAACCTGATCGGCTCAGGCTATCAGGCCGAAGGCCCGCAGTGCGAGTGTGGTGCGGAGATGGAGTTTGAGCGCTATCAGACCAAGAGTGTGCTGACCCTGTTCGGGCCGCTGAGCGTGCGTCGGGCCTATTACACCTGTGCCCCCTGTCATCACGGGCAGGCTCCGCTGGACGATGCACTGCGCTTGGATCACATCGGTCTCAGCGGCGGGCTGCAACTTTCTGTCGGACGGTGGGGCGGATGTCTTTTGAAGAGTCCATCCAGTTTCTGGCCTCCCTCCACTACCCGGAGGTTCCGGCGAGCACCGCCCGACGGCTGACGTTAGAGGTCGGCCAGGAATTGCGTCGCCAACAGGAGCACACCGTCGCGGAGAGTTGGCAGAAGACGGAACCGCCGGCGATGGAGAGTGCGGAAGCGCCCTTACGGCTGTACATCTCTATGGATGGGACCAGCGTGCATTTGACCCGAGGCTGGTCGGAAATGCGGCTGGCCGCCATCTACGAGACCGAGGAGGTGCGTCAAAAGGACGGCCCGATCGTACCGCGGACCGTTCGCCCGACTTACCTCCCCTTCCGCGGGGACGTGGATGATCTACGTGGAAGCGGCGCGCCGAGGGCTGGAAGAAGCCGGGGAGGTGATCATCTTGGGGGATGGAGCGGAGTGGATCTGGCGGCAGGCCCGGAAACTATCCCGAAGCGGTCTGCATGGTCGACTGGTGGCACGCGACGGAACACCTCTGGGACGCTGCCAAGGCACTCTTCGGCGGTGGAAAAGGTCCTGGCGGCGCTCCAGGAAGCCCTCCCCGCGGAAGGGGAAGCCCGACAAGTCGTACAAGAGCAGATCACCTACTTCACCAATCAACGCCACCGGATGCGTTACGACGAGCACCGCGCCTGCGGCTACCAGATTGGTAGCGGCACGGTGGAAAGTGCCTGCAACCGGGTCATCGGGCAGCGCTTGAAACAGGGGGGCATGATCTGGTCAGAGGAGCAGGCGGTGGCGGTGGCAACGATCCGAGCAGCCTTACTGGATGAACGCTGGGACGATTTCTGGCGGCAACGAGCATTCACGCCGAGGAGACATCATGCCAAGGCGGCCTGACCCCTACAAAAATGGCGCGCACCCCCACTTGACGCTCAAGGAATAGCGTGGTACACTACCATACAAATCCAGCGCGCTCAAGGAGGAAGCGATGGCCGTGGTTGACGGCGGCACTTTTCATCTGGATTCCTCGCAGGAAACCTTCGAGGGGCAGATGCCCTATCGCCGGGAGGTCCGTCCGCCGGCCGCCGGACTGGTGCAGTGGGCCTACTCCCTGGTCGTGCAGGGGGCGGAGACCGCCCAACCCTTCTCCGTTATCCTGCTGGATGCCCGGGGACAGCGGGTGGCCTCGGGGGACTCGGAGGAAGGCATCGCCAGCCTGGAGGCCGAATTGCGGGAACAGCCCTACGAACTGCGCATCGAGAGCGTTCGGCCGATGGCCTTTCGGGCCATCTGTACCCAGACCTACGGCTATCGCTAGGACGCGGCGGTCCGGTCGCTTTCCCGGAGGATGCGGATGCGTATCGTCCTGGACGCGATGGGCGGAGACCTGGCTCCGCAGGCCCCGGTGGCCGGAGCGGTGGAGGCGGCCCGTCGCTACGGTTTGGAGGTTCTCCTGGTCGGTCCGGAGGACGTGGTGCGGGAGGAACTGGGCCGGCACGATACGGCCGGCCTCTCGCTCCCCGTCGTCCATGCCCCGGAAGTCATCGGGATGGAGGAACACGCCGTCCAGGCCGTGCGGCGCAAGAGCCAATCCTCCCTCGTGGTCGGGATGCGGCTGGTGCGGGACGGCCAGGCCCAGGCCCTGGTCTCGGCCGGCCATAGCGGGGCCATCATGGCCGCCGCCACCCTCATCCTGGGCCGCCTGCCCGGCGTGGAACGGCCGGCCCTGGCCACCCCCTTCCCATCCCGGAAGGGCTTTTTCATCTTCCTGGACGCCGGGGCCAACACCGATTGCCGTCCCGAATACCTCCTCCAGTTCGCCCGCCTGGGCGCCGTCTACGCCGAGCGCGTCTACGGCATCCCTCGCCCCCGCGTGGCCCTCCTCTCCAACGGGGAGGAGGAAAGCAAGGGGGACCGCCTGGTCCGCGAGGCCCACGCCCTGCTCCGCCGCGCCTCCGACCTCAACTTCCTGGGCAACGTCGAGCCGAAGGATATGCTCGCCGGAGCCGCCGACGTGGTGGTGGCCGACGGCTTTGTCGGCAACCTGGTGATGAAGAGCGCCGAGGCCGTGGCCGAGATGCTCCTGGGGACGCTGCGTGAGGAATTGACCCGCTCCTTCCGCACTCGCCTTCCGGCCCTCTTCCTGCGCTCGGCCTTCCGCCGGGTGCGGGCCCGCCTGGACTATAGCGAGTACGGCGGCGCCCTCCTCCTGGGCCTGCGGGGCATTGCCATCACCGCCCACGGCCGCTCCAGCCCCCGCGCGATCGGCAACGCCATCCGTGTGGCCCGTGAAGCCGTCCTCCGGCAGGCCGTCGAGGCCATGGCCGGCGCTTTGAAAGAAGAGGTGGACGATGGCCGAGAAACTGAGCCGGGAAAAGATTCAGCGTGAACTCTCCAAGCACCTCCAGGAGGGCGAAAACCTCCTGGTCTGGGGCTATGCCACCCTGGGCCTCAAGAACTGCTACCTCGGTCTGACCGATCGCCGTCTCCTGGTGAACGAGCGGACGATCAAGGACGAGGACAAGGCCCTGGAGGAGGTCCTCCTGGCCGACATCGCCGAGGTCCGGGTGAAAAAGCCCTTTGTCCTGCCCCTGGATCAATACCTGCTCGGGCTTCTGATCAAGAGACGCCATCTGGAGATACGGACCCACTCCGGGCGCCACCTCACCTTCATCCTACAGAGATGGCCCCAAATCCAGGGCAACGAGACGGTGGCCGAGAGCATCCTGGCCGAACTGCAGGCCCGCATCCCCGGCCTGCGGACGGCGTAGGGAGGATCGGCCTCCCTGGCGGTCTGGATGGCCCAGCCTGAAGGAGCAAGTTCCATCCGCCTGGCCGTCACGGCCTCGCCGGCCTTGCTGGAGGTATGGGACCAGGAGGCGGCCCGGCCGGACCTCCTGGAGGTGACCACCTGGATGCCGGTGGAGGAGGTGCGCCGATTCCGTGCCCTGGTGCCCGATCGGCCCCTCCTCCTCCACGGCGGCAACCTGTTGGGCGCCCCCCTCCTGGAGGTACAGGTTCGGGAACTGGGCGTCCTGCTCCAGGAGACCGGCAGCCCCTGGCTTTCGGCCCACATCTCGCTCTGGCCCTGGAAGGTGCTCCAGGAGGCTCGGCTGCACGGCCGGCGGCCCACCGCCCTGGACCTGGGCCCTCACCTGGAGGCTTTCTTCTCCCGCGTGCGCGCCCTGCGAGAACAACTGGGGGTGACACTGCTCCTGGAAAACGCCCCGGGGCTTCCCGGCTTCGAGCACGATCCGGAGAGCGATCCCGAGACCATCGCCGCCGTGCTGGAAGCAACCGGCTGCCCCCTCCTGCTGGACCTTTCCTACGCCCAGACCGCCGCCGACAATTGGGGACTCAGCCCGGAGGAGTATCTGAGGCGACTGCCGCTCGACCGGGCGATGGAGGTTCACCTGAGCGCCCCCGGCCGGCTGGAAAACGGCCGCCGGATCGATGCCCATGAAGCCCTGCGGGAGGAGGATTTCGCCCTGCTGGACTGGCTCCGGCAGCGCGCCAACCCCCAGGTGCTCACGCTGGAATACTGGAAAGATTCCCATGCCCTGCTGGTGCAGATGATTCGGCTGAAAAAGGAACTGGCCTGGAGGAAATGATGGACGTATCCGAGCGTCTGGCCCGCTTCATCCCGGTAGAGTTGACCGCCGACCGCAGCGATCTGGACGAGCGCCAGCAGGCCCTGGTGCGCCACCTCATCGCCGCCGGCCGGCAGATTCACGAAATCTATCTCCGTCAGGTCTGGCCCGGCAACCCCGACCTGCGGGCTCGCTTGGCCGCCTCCACCGACCCCCAGGATCGGGAACGCCTGCGCCTCTTTGAACTGATGGCCGGCCCCTGGGATCGCCTGGACGAGGACCGCCCCTTCATCGGCGAGCAGCCGCGCCCGCCCGGTGGAGGCTTTTACCCCGAGGACCTCGGCCGGGAAGAGTTCGAAGCCTACCTGGCCGACCATCCCCAGGAGCGGCCGGCCTTGACCGCCCTCTTTACCCTGGTTCGCCGCCGAGAGGGAGGACTGGAGGCCGTCCCGTACCACCGCGCCTACCGGGAGTTTCTGGAGCCGGCCGCCGAAAGCCTCCTGGAGGCGGCCCGCCTCTGCGACCATCCCCCGCTCGCCGAGTACCTCTCCCTGCGCGCCCAGGCCCTCCTGAACGACGATTACTACGAGAGCGACTGCGCCTGGGTGGTCCTCCAGGACGGGCCGTTCGAGTTCCTCATCGGACCTTACGAGGTCTACGACGACCGCCTCTTCGGCTACAAGGCGGCCTATGAGGCCATGCTCGGCCGGCGCAACCGGGAGGAAAGCGAACGCTTCCGCGACCTGGCCGAACAACTCCCGCTCCTGGCCGAGCAACTCCCGGTCCCGGCCGAATACCGGGGACAGGCGGCCGGCCTGGCCTCCCCCATCGTCATCGCCGATGCCGTCTTCAACGCCGGCCAGATGGCCACCGTCGCCCTGGCCACCGCCCTGGTCCTGCCCAACGACCCCCGTGTGCGCACAACCGTCGGCAGCAAGAAGGTGATCCTCCAGAACATCTCTCGGGCCAAATTCGAGCACCTCCTCCGTCCGGTCGGCGAACGCCTCCTCGACCCGGCCCAGGCCGAGGCCCTCTTCTTCGACAACGTCTTCTCCCATATCCTCCTGCATGAGGTCAGCCACGCCCTGGGCCCGCAGGAGGTCCTCCGGCCGGACGGCAGCCGCATCCCCCGCCAGCAGGCCCTGCGCGAACTCTATTCGGTCATCGAGGAGTGCAAGGCCGACGCCCTGGGGCTCCACAACCTCCTCTTCCTGGCCGAAGAGGGCTTTTTCCCCCGGGAGTGGCGGGAGAGCGCGCCGGGCGCCTTTCTATCCGCCGTCTTCCGGGTGATTCGCTTCGGGACCGGAAGCGCCCACGCCCGCGCCAACCTCCTCGCCTTCAACTTCCTCCGGGATGAAGGGGCCGTCCGTCGGGACCCCGATAGCGGACATTTCCGCGCCGAGCCACGCCGCATCGCCCGGTCCATCGCCGACCTGGCCGCCATCCTCCTCCGCCTGGAGGGAGACGGCGACTATGAGGGCGCCCAGGCCCTGGTGCGTCGTTACGTCCGCGTGCCGTATGAACTGGGGGAGGCGCTGGAGCGAGTCCGCGACGTTCCGGTGGACCTGGCTCCGACCTACCCGTGGGCAGAGGTGGGGGCAGGCCGTTGATCTGCCCCGGCTGACCGGGACGATGAACGTTCGCCCTAGCGCCCGACGACGGTGATGTCTCCCAGCCCCACATTCAGGTCAATTTCCACACATCGGGTCTCCCCGGTGCAGGATGACGAGCGATATTCGCCGTCCACCTCGGGGAAGGTTTCGTCCACCGTGGCGCGTCCCAGGCCGGCGTGGGCCCGGATGCGGACCGGCAGAGCGGCAGGGACGGTCAGGTGAACGGCGCCGACTCCGGCGCGCATCTGCACCCTGGCCGGGCGGTTCTCTTCCGGAAGCACGACCCGGAGGCTGCCGACCCCCACATCCATCTTGGCCCGTTCCACCTGGAGCCGGCCCAGGTCGGCTTCGCCCTCCCCGATCCCGATGGAGAGGCTCAGGCTGAGCGGCAGGTTGCGGGCCAGACCGAGTTCCCAGCGGCCGCCCCACTCCCCGGACCAGGTCGCCTCAAACCAGTCCCCCTGCGCGACCTCCAGGTAGGCGGTAGCGCCTTCCACCCGGCACAGGCCGGTTTCGGCCCGGCCTCCCCATACCTCCCCTTCGGCCAGGGCAGGCCGATCCCCCCGGGCTTCGCTCAGGCGAATCTGCCCGATGCCCATCTCCAGGCGGATGTCGCCCCGGGCGGCCCCGGTGCGGGGGCAGTTCTCGGGGCCCAGCACCACGTGGGCCGATTCGGCCGGAGATGTGGTGACCAGCAGGATGCCGGCCGCGCAGAGGAGGGCCAGCATCAGGAGCGCGGCCAGGAGTTTGATTCCGGCCGGCACCCGGCCCAGAAGGAGGTCCAGGCCCAGGAGGATGAGGAGGGCCGGCCAGAGCATCCACAGCCTCTCCCAGTTGCCCTGGATGAGGTGTGTGGTGTTCAGAAGGAGCAGGAGGCCGGCCAAGATCAGGAGCACCGGAACGGTGATGCCCGGCGAGCGACGCCCTTCACCGCGTTTGGGGGTTTCGGGGGGAGAAACCGCCCCGGCAGGCTGTTCATCCATCGTTGCCTCGCTTTCTTCAAGATGTACGTAGCGGCTTTATTGTACCCCAGAATCCGGTCTTTGGCAAGCAATTTGCGGCGGGGAGTATGTCCCAGGTTTGTCGGGAAGCGGCCTTTTCCCTCACCCCACTCCCCCTAGCCCGGGGTGAGAGGTGAGGGGCAAGGGCAGCGAGCATTTGACAGAGGAAGGCATTGCCCGTATAATAAAACTATACGGCCCCATCGTCTAGTGGCCCAGGACGCAGCCCTCTCAAGGCTGAGATCGGGGGTTCGAATCCCCCTGGGGCTATGGATGGATATGACTTGCACCGGACCTTGCCGTTTGGGAGTTCCGATGCGCCGCGGCCCGCGCTGGATACCCCGGTGAAGGAGTGAGGAGATGGCCGGTCCCCAGGTCCATTGTCCATTCTGTGGCGGAGAGCGGCTCGTCATGCTACGAACTCTGGGGGCTGGAGGCCCGGACCGGCGCACTCCGATGGAGGCAGGTCCTGCAAGGCGAGGGGTGGCTGGACGAGATGGGAGCCGGGCATGGGGATTCCTTTACCGGTCGACTCGCCCCGCGGGGCGTCGTCGTTTTGCATCTGCTGACCAGGCCGGCACGGATCGCCGTGGAGACCCTCGACCTGCGGAGCGGAGAGAGCCCGGCCCGGGTCAAGAACGTTCTGAGCGAAGATTTTGCCCTCTGGGAAGGTGTGGCCTGGGCCGGCGATGCGGCCTGGGTATCCACCGGGCACCTCTACGCGGTGGACTTGGGAACGGGCCGGGTGCTCTGGGGATGGCCGTAGGCCGGGCCCGGAACCCGAGGTCTGCGGAGTGAACGATGGTGCCCCAAATTCTGCTTTCCACGGCCTCCCTCTACTTCGTTTCCCTGCCCCAGATGTTTCGTCTGGCTCGCCAGGCCGGCTTCGACGGGCTGGAACTCTCCCCGACGCTCCGTTCCACCTCTCCGGAGCGCATCCAGGCCCTGGCCCGGGAAACCGGTTTCCCGGTGGCCAGCCTCCATCCGCCGACCGTCCCCCTCCCCGGCTGGGTGCGCCCCGGGAACGTTATGCGCCGGCTGGCCGGCCTGGCCCGCCGCCTGCCGGGATGCCGAATCGTCGTCCTGCACTTTCCTGCCGTCCGTAGCGAGGCCGATCCCCGGCTGGCCCGCTTCTATCGCCGGCTGGAGGTGCTTCAGGAGGGGCTGGCCGGAAGCGGCATCGCCGTGGCGCTAGAGAACCGCAACCGCCGGCCGGGGGAGCCGCTGGGCCTGCTGGACTGCCCGGCGGCCTGGATAGAAACCGGCCGGCGCCTCGGTTGCGGCCTGGTCCTGGATACGTCCCATGCCAGCACCCTGCCCTTTGCCCTGCTGGAGATTTACCGGGAGGTGCGTCCTCTCCTGCTCAACATCCACCTGAGCGACGTCCGGGGAGGGGGTTGGTGGGTACGCTTCTCCTACCCTCGCTCCATCTTCGGCCAGCATGCCCTGCCGGGCACGGGGAGCCTCCCGTTGCCGGCTCTCCTTCGGGAGATGGGGCAGGACGGCTATACCGGGCTGATCACGCTGGAACTGAGCCCGGTGGCGCTGCGCTTCTGGAACCGGCCGGCCCTCCGCGCCGCCCTCCAACGTTCCCTCCAGGACTGCCGCCTCTGGGTGGGGAAGACCCCGGAGACGGGGCCGCCGGTGTGAGTATCCCGGGGTTCCGGAGGCGGACCGGTTCGTGTCCCGGGCCGCAAAGTCAGGTGAGCGCGGGTGGCGTTTTGCGCCTTTCGGCCGGCCATAGTATAATGGCCTGCGGTTGCTGTCGGCGTAGATCGTTCGTCAAGGAGGACGGAGATGCGATTAGCCCGGAAGGTAGCCGGCCTGCCGGTATATTTGCAGGCCGAGGCCAAACGCCGCATCGCCGAGATGCGGGCCCGGGGAGTGGATGTCATCGATTTGGGCATCGGTAACCCCGACCTGCCCACCCCCGATTTTGTCATCGAGGCGCTCTGCCAGGCCGTCCGCGATCCACGAAACCACGGCTACCCCAACTACTACGGCATCCCCGAACTTCGCCAGGCCTTTGCCCATTATTATGCCCGTCGTTTTGGCGTGTCTCTGGATCCGGAGACGGAGGTCGTCCCCCTGATCGGCAGCAAGGAGGGGCTGGTGCACCTGACCAATGTCCTCTGCGATCCCGGGGACGTCGTCTTGGTTCCGGATCCGGCCTACCCGGTTTACCGCATCGCCGCCATCCTGGCCGGCGCCGATGTCTATCCGGTCCCCCTGCTGGAGGAAAACAGTTACCTTCCGGACCTGGAGGCCATCCCCCCTTGGGTGCTCGAGCGGGCCCGGCTACTCTGGCTGAACTATCCCAACAACCCCACGGCGGCCATCGCCAACCTCTCGTTCTACGAGCGGGTGGTGAGTTTTGCCCGGGAGTACAACCTGGTGGTCGCCAGCGATAACGCCTATGCCGACGTCTGCTTCGACGGCTATCGGGCGCCCAGTTTTCTCCAGGTCGAGGGGGCCAAGGAGGTCGGGGTCGAGTTTTATTCGCTCTCCAAGACCTACAACATGGCCGGTTGGCGCGTCGGGGCGGTGGTGGGCAACGCGGAGGTGGTCCAGGCGGTGTCCCGGGTCAAGACGAATGTGGACAGCGGCATCTTTACCCCGATCCAGTATGCCGCCGTTGCCGCGCTGGAGAGCGATCCGGCGTGGGTGGAGGAGCGCAACCGGATCTATCAGCGCCGGCGCGACCGGGTGCTGGAGGCGCTGCAAACGGCGGGCATCCATGCTCCCGTCCCCCAGGCCGGCCTCTACATCTGGGGCAACGTGGCCGGCCGCTGCACCTCGATGGAGTTCTGCCTGCGCCTGCTGGAGGAGACCGGCGTCTGGCTGACGCCGGGGAGCGGCTTTGGCGAGCAGGGCGAAGGGTACTTTCGCCTCTCGTTGACCGCCCCGGACGAACGGTTGGACGAGGCGGTGCGCCGGCTGGCGGCGTTCCGGGCCTAGACCATGGCAGAAGTAAAACCGATGGGCGGCCGTGCGCTGGCTGGGGTGCTCCTGGGCCTCCTCCTGGCCGGGGCGCTGTGGGGTTGCGCGCCGGCCGGCCCGGCCCACTTCTCGGGCGAACTGGCCTATCGGCACGTCCAGGCGCAGATGGAACGGGGACCCCGCATCCCCGGAACGGAGGGATGGCAGCAGGTTGGGGATGATATCGTCGCCGAATTGCGCCGGCAGGGGTGGGAGGTGCAGGAGCAGCGCTTTTCCTACGCCGGGGTGACGGTGCGCAATATCGTGGGCATACGCGGCCGGGGGCCGGCCGTCTTCTTCGGGGCCCACTACGATACCCGCCGCTACGCCAACCGCGATCCCGACCCCGCCCGGCGGAACGACCCCGTCCCCGGGGCCAACGACGGGGCCAGCGGCGTGGCCGTCCTCCTGGAACTGGCCCGCGTCCTGGGGAAGGAGGACCTGGAAGTGGAGGTGCACCTGGTCTTTTTCGACGCCGAGGACCAGGGCGAGATCGCCGGCTGGCCCTGGTCGGTCGGGGCCGCCTACCTGGCCCGGAACCTTTCCCCGGAGGAGTTTCCCCGCTATGTCGTCGTTGTGGATATGGTGGGAGACGCCGACCAGCAACTCTACTGGGAGGCGGCCTCCGATCCGGCCCTGAGGCAGGAAATCTGGACCCTGGCTGCGGAACTGGGCTACCGGGCCTTTTTTACGCCGACGGTGCGCTACAGCATCATCGACGACCACCGCCCCTTCCTCCAGCGCGGCATCCCGGCGGTGGACCTCATTGACTTTGATTACCCCTACTGGCATACCGTGGCCGACACGGCGGACAAGGTATCCCCGGAGAGCCTGGAGCGGGTGGGGCGGGTGCTGGAGGAGATGGTGCGGAGGAAAGTGGGCCTCGGGAAATAGGCGACGGCGGGGTTGAGATGGACTGGGACGTGCTCCTGAGCACCTTTGGGCTGCTTTTCCTGGCCGAACTGGGGGACAAGACCCAACTGGCCGTCATCGCCCAGGTCTGTCGCTACGGCCGGCCGTGGGCCGTTTTCCTGGGGGCCTCGCTGGCCCTCACCGGGGTGACGGCCCTGGGGGCGGTGGCCGGACAACTGGTCGGCGGGCTCGTTTCGGGCGAATGGGTGCGATATCTGGCGGCCGGCGGCTTTCTGGCGATGGGGGTATTCCTTCTCTGGGAAATGCGGGCCGGGTGGAGGGCGGAGGACGAGGCCTGCCCGGCCGGAGACGCTCCGGCCGACACACCCATCTGGCGGATTTTCGGCAGCACCTTTATCCTGCTGGCCCTGGCCGAGATGGGCGACAAGACCCAACTGGCGGTCTTTGTCCGGGCTTCAGAGACGCAAAAGCCCTGGGCCGTCTTCGGCGGGGCCGTCCTGGCCATGGTCGGGCTCACGGCGCTGGGGGTGGCCGGCGGGCAGGGACTGGTCCGGCTGCTTCCGGAGCGCTACCTGCGCTGGCTTTCGGCCCTGGCCTTTGCCGTGATGGGCGTGCTGATCGGGGTGGGGGTGCTCTGAGGCGGGGCGTCGGAAAAGCGGGCGTTCGGCGGAAAAGAAGGGGCCGGCGGAATAACCCGCCGGCCCCCACCGTTTCCGATACGCCCGCCGGCCTAGGGACCGAAGCCCTTGAAGACCAGCGGCAGGTAGATGGTATACGGACGGATGCGAACGGTGTGCATGGCCGTGGCCGTGCCGCAGGCGTTCGTCACCGTCAGGCGCACATCGTAGGTCCCGGTCGCCGCGTAGGTGTGGTTGACCACCGGGCCGCTTCCCACCCCGCCGTCGCCAAAGGCCCAGGTGTAGGTAAAGGGCGCGGTCCCGGAGGCCACCGTGCCGGTAAAGGTCACGCTCTGGCCGACGGTCGGCGTGATCGGCGTCCAGGTGAAGTCGGCCCCGGAGGGCGGCTCGCAGGCGGCGGCCACGTGGACGACGTAGGTGGCGGTATCCTGGCCGCACTCGTTGGTCACGGTCATCACCACGGTGTAGTCGCCGGGTGCCGTGTAGGTGTGGGCGGCCGGGTTGCCGCTGCCCACCCCGCCATCGCCAAAGGCCCACTCCCAGGTGAGCGGTTCGGTGCCGGTGACCACCGTGCCGGTAAAGGTCACCACCTCACCCACCAACGGCGTGGGCGGGGCGAAGGTGAAGTCGGCCCCCGAGGGCTCCACGCAAAGCGAAATCCGGACGACCTGGACGGCGGTATCCCGGCCGCAGGGGCCCGTCGCCGTCAAGGTCACGGTGTAGGTGCCTCCGGATGCGTAGGTGTGGACGGGGTTCGAAAGCGTCGAGGTGATGCCGTCCCCAAAGTCCCACAGGTAGGAGGTGGCGTTCTGCGAGGCATTGGTAAAGGTCACCACCAGGCCGCTCGTGGTGTAGGTGAAGGCCGCCGATGGACGCGGAAGGACCTCGACTTCGGCGGAGTAGGCGTCGGTGCCAAAGACGTTCGAAGCGGTGAGGATGACGGTGTAGGTGGCCGCCGCGGTGTAGGTGTGGATGGGGTTCGTCTCGGTGGAGGTCCCGCCGTCGCCGAAGGACCACTCGTAGGAGATGGGCGGCGTTCCGGTGGTGGTGTTGGTAAAGACCATCGGTGCATCCAGGCAGACCGGGGAGTTGCTCTCGAACCCGGCCACCGGGGCATTGCCGACCACGACCTGGGCGCTAAAGTCGTCCGTGCCGCAGTCGCCGGTGGCCCAGAGCGTCACCGTGTAGGGACCTTCGGATGCGTAGGTGTGGACGGGGTTCGAAAGCGTCGAGGTGATGCCGTCCCCAAAGTCCCAGAGGTAGGAGGTGGCGTTGGCGGAGGTGTTGGTGAAGGTAACGGTGAGTTCGTCCACGGCGTAGGTGAAGGAAGCCTCCGGGAGCGGCAGGACCTCGACGACGGCGCTGTAGGTGTCGGTCAGGTAGGTTTGCGCCTGGGTCACCGTCAGAGTGACGGTGTAGGTGCCGGGCGCGGCGTAGAGGTGGGTGGGGTTCGTCTCGGTGGAGGTGCCGCCGTCGCCCAAGTCCCAGGCCCAGGCGATGATCTGATCCGGCACGCCCGGATCGCTCGTGTCGGTAAAGACCATGGTCTCGCCCAGGCAGACCGGCGAGTTCGACTCAAAGGAGGCGGTGGGCGGGATGAACTCGCTGACGATGTGCATGATCGCCGGGAGTTTCTGGGTGCCCTCGGCGGCGTTGTTGACCAGGAGGAGGGTGGCGGTGTAGGTGCCCGGCGGCATCGGGGTGGTGTCGGTGTAGAGGGCGGTGAAGGCGATGTCCACATCCCCGCCGCTCAAGGAGGGCACGGTGCCGGAGATCGGTTCCTCCCAGACCCACCAGACGTCGCCGGCCGGGATGTAGGCGTAGCCCCACAGGAGGGTGTTCCACAGGATGGTCCCGGCGTCCCAGCCCCAGTCGTAGGAAATCTCCAACGGCTGGCCGAAGGCGATGAACCAGCCGGCCCCCAGGCCGTACTCGACGATGGTCGGCTGGCCGCCTATCTGCTCGTGGGCGATGATGTGGGCGTCGGCCGGCAGGTTGGAGAAGTGGCCGTGGCTGGCATAGTTGCCGTAGAACGGGCTGGGCACGCCCTGGACTACCGGGTGGGTCGGGTCGTCGATAACGTTATAGTTCTCATAGATCCACCCGGTCCACTGCATCCCGCCGGGGAGCGGGGCGGTGAGAGAGCCGCCGTTCCAGCCGGAGTCGCAGGAGAAGAAGTTGAGGAAGCCGCCGGCATTGACATAGTCCTCGAACTTCCCGACGTAGGCGGCATAGTTGTCATAGAACGACTGCGGCTGGTCGCCGGAGAAGACGATCATGCCGTACTGGCTAAAGTCCAGGCTGCCGAACTCGGCGGAGGTGTGCACCTCGTAGGGGATGCCGTTGGCCGAGAGGATATTCTCGGTAGCGGTGCTGCCCCACGGGTTGGCGTCCTTGAAGATGCAGACGGTGCCGCCGAGCGGCCACCCGCCGGAGGGCGTGGAGCGCACCGGGGTGGGGGTGTAGCCGGCCGGGGCGACGGCACTGCTCGCGCCGGCCGGGGCGACCTTGTTCCCCAGGAGCACCGAGCCGCTGATCTCGAAGAACTGGAACTCCAGGTCCTGGCCGCCGCCGTTGTAGATGTCCAGGCCGGGTACGTGGGTGTAGACGGCGGTGCCTTCGAGCAGCCAGACCTCGAAGCGGTCGGGCTCGACGGCGATGCAGGCCCGGTCGGGAACGAGCATCACGTCCAGCGTGGCGGTCATCCCGGCGACGATCTGCACCGAGGTGTTGTAATCCAGGTAGCCGTCGGCGGAAAAGGCCACCGGGTAGGTGCCCGCGACCAGCCAGGCGGCATACCGTCCGGTATCCGGGTCGCTCGTCGTCTGGGTGATGGGAATGCCGCCCTGGAAGGTGACGGTGGCCTCCACCGGCTCGCCGGTGCAGTTATCCAGGATGGTGCCCATCACCTTGCCCATGTTGGCGGCCGGCCGCACGGTCATGGTGACGAGGACGGGGTAATCATCCACCACCGGGTCGTTGCTCTCCACATGCAGGGTGGCCCAGTAGCGGCCGGGTTGGTTGACGTAAGCCGAATCCACCGTCACGTCCACCGGGAAGGTGCCGCCGTCGGGTGCCACCGTGCCGGAAATGGGGGCCTCAAAGAGCCAGGGCACATCCGGCGAGACCAGGAGCCAGAAGATGGCGTTGTGCACCAGGAGGTCCATCTGGCCGGTCCACTGGCGATAGACACCCACGTAGCCGGCGATGGAGACCACGGTGCGGTTATCCTTGGCGGCGACAAAGAGCCGCCCGTCCTGCCAGTAGGCCACGGCCGTGGAGTCGGGGGTCAGGTAGGTGCCGTCCAGCCGATAGAGGTCGCAGACGTTGGTGACGCCCTGCATGATCGGGTGGGAGGGATCGTAGGTGCCCAGGCAGGAGGTGCTGTAGAGGATGCCGGTGCCGTTCATGGCGGTGTAGCCCTCGCTCATGAAACGGCCGCCCATCTGCCAGCCGTGGGTGCCCATCGAGAACATCAGGTTGATGACCTTGCCGCCGGCGTCCACATAGTCGGCCAGGACGTTGCCGATGCCGTTCGGGTCGGCGTAGACGTAGTTGGACCAGGTCAGGACGACATCATAGTTCTGGAGGTAGGAGAGGTCCGGCGTGCCGCTGCGGGCATCGTAGACGTCCACGGTGGCGATGTCGCCAAAGGCCAGGAGTTGGCTGCGAATCGGCTCGCCGTTGCCGTCGTCGGCGTGCAGGAGGAGGACGTTGGGTGCGGCCGTGGGCGCAAGGCGCGGAAGGACGGTATAGGTGCGCTCCGGCGCCGCCGCATACGGCCCGGCGGCCACGGCGGTCCCGGCAGGCGCGGTGGCCGGGCCGGCCGGGATGGTGACCTCAACCGGGGCGCCCAGGAGGAACGGCTCCCAGCCGCGGTCCTCCTCGCCCAGGACAAAGTCCAGGGAGACCGGGCCGGCGTTGGTCACCGTCATGGGAACGGTGGCACTGTCGCCCCAGTCCAGGGTGACGTCGATGGCGTCCGGCTCCACGCCCACGCACGGCTGCAGCCAGCGCAGGTCGAAATCCACCGTGGTGGTCATGCCGCCGACGATGACCACGCCGGTCGCCAGGGCATCCTCATGCCCGGGGTAGGAGACATAGACGGAGACGGGGCTTTCGCTCTGGTCGATCCAGCGCTGGTAGTGGCCGAACTCGTCGGTCTTGAGCGACCAAGTCATGCCGGAGGTGGTGGTGATGAGGACGGTAGCTTTCTCCAGCGGGGCGGGGTTCGCGTCGCAGTAGCCCAGGCCGGTGACGGTGCCCTCGAGTTTGCCCCAGGTCGCGGCGGGGAGCACGGTCATGGTCACCCGCACGGTCACCGCCGGGTTGCCCTGTACCTTCAGTTTGCAGATATAGTCGCCCGGCTGGTCCACCCCCACGTCGGGCGTGGCGCTAAAGTACAGGGTGGGGTAGATGGAACTCTGCGCCGGGACCGTCCCGGAGATGGGCACTTCGGCCAGCCAGGTGCAATCGGCCCCGGCCGTCGGCGGGCACTCGTCGGAGGCGGAGACGTTGCGCTCGTTGTAGGTGGTGGGGGAGAAGCCGCCGGCCGAGCCGGTCACGACGTAAAAGTCGCAGCCCGCGCCGTCGCCCACGTTATCGCCCTCGACGCGGTAGACGCTGTAGAGCGGGTTGGGGCCGTAGTGCCACTGCCCGTCGTTGCGGCTGTAGTACATCGAGCGCGGCCAGAGGCTGAAGTAGGCGTCGGCCCCGTCGGCCACCCACAACTGGTAGTCCCCGTTCTCATAGAGCACGCCGTCGGCGGTGCCCCAGACGCCTTCGAGCATCGGGCCCAGGTCGGCGTTGGGGGCGTTGAAGGCGCCGGCCTCGATGTCGTAGCACTGGGTGTCGGGGAAGACGACACTGCCCGAGTCCACCCCGCCGCCGACGCAGATGGCGCCCGCGCTGCCGATCCAGGGCACGTACCAGGAGGCGTGGAAGTCAAAGCCGGCCGGGTGCAGCGTAAAGTTGCCCAGGTTGACCACCGTGTTCGTGTCGGGGTGGTACTCGTAGAGGGTGCTCTGGTTGCCGCCGCCGGGGGCGGTGGCCCCGCCGGAGATGTAGCAGACGTTCTGGCCGGTCCAGCGCCAGATCGACTCCATGTCGGCGGCCCACAGGCCGTTTGCGGGGAAGCCGACCGGCACGGGCGGGGTATCCCAGGAGTTGGTGGCGATGTTGTAGCGATGCAGGGTCGTGACTCCGCTTGTCGTGTCGTTGAAGAGCACGATCACCGGATCGCCGTTCTCGTTGAACCCGAAGCAGCCGTCCACGGTGTACGCGATCTGGGGGGCCGGCTCGGTGGCGCCGGTGGTCCAGGAGTTGTTCACCGGGTCATAGATGCCCACCTGCCCGTAAGCGCCGTAGCCGCCGATGAGATAGCCCATGCCGTTGTACTCGATGAAGACGTTGTCCATCGAGGCAAAGGGCGTGGCGGCGCGGGCTTCCCAGACGCCCTCGATGCCCGCCAGGGCCGGGGCCGGCTCGGGGACATAGCCCTCCGGGGCGATGCCGGTAAAGACCGGCACGTTCGGGACCGCAACGGGCGGAGGAGCGGCCGGAGCGGACCGGGCGGCCAGGGCGGGGATGAAGCCGGCCGGTTGCTCGACGAACTCAAAGTCATAGTCCCACGGCAGGCGGTTGGTCAGGGTGACGCCGGTGTTGTAGAGGGTGTTCCAGGGCAGCGTCACGTGCACCGGGCTGGGGATGAAGGCGACCGCCGCCTGCAGGGCAAAGTCCTGCTGCGTGTCCTGGCCGGCGACGATGACCACGCCGGCCGTGTCCGGAGCATAGTTCTGCATCGTGGCCGTGACCACATGGGTGCCGGCATCCAGATACATCTCGTAGTAGCCGGTGGCGTCGGTGTCGTCGGAGGTGCCGTCATCGGCGGTGACGGTGGCCCCTTCCAGCGGGAAGCCGTTGTCATAGTCGGTCACGTAACCGAAGAGCCGGCCGCGGGGGGTCAGGGCAAAGTCCACCGTGGTCACGGTGTCGGTGATGACGACCGCGCTCTGCGAGGCCGTCGTGTAGTGCGGGTGCGTCGCCGTGACGGTAAAGTCGCCCTGGGGGACGGTCATGGTGTAGTAGCCGGTGGCGTCGGTCTGGCGGACCCAGACGCCGCCCTGGGTACGGACGGCGGTGATGGTGGCGTTCTGGATGGGCTGGCTGGTGAGGGCATCGGTGACGTGGCCGTCCAGGTAGCCCTGGCCGGTGCAGAGGGCCAGGATCCCGTTGACCGCGGCGACGGCGTCGATGGTGCCGTAGCCCCAGTCGTTGTTGGGGCCGGTGGTGTAATCGCCGCCGCAGTTGGAGCCGCCCTGGCCGGTGAGCGGCGCGGCCGTGGCCTTGATGATGTCATAGGTTTGCTCGACCATGCCCTGGAAGGCCGGGCAGGCCGACCACATCAGGCCGATGAGGGCCGTAGCGTGAGGGCCGGCCATGGAGGTGCCGCTCCAGCCGCCCTGGTAGCCGCCGCCGGGCACCGAGGAGCGGATGTTCTCGCCGGGGGCCATGATGTCGGGGAAGTAGTAGCCCGGGTCCAGAGAAGAGGGGCCGCGGCTGGAGAAGCCGGTGAGGAGGCCGGGGAAGGCGTAGGCGTGGTTGACCGATCCGGTGGTCAGGACCTCGTGGTAGTCGCCCGGGGAGCGCAAGGTCTGGCAGCCCGGACCTTCGTTGCCGGCCGAGACCTCGACGGCCGTGCCGGCGGCCTGGAGGTTGTTGATGGCCGTGCGGAAGGCGTTATAGCCGCCGCCCCAGTAGCCCCAGGAGTTGTTGACGGCGTCGGGGGCCAGGGCCGGGTTGGGGTTAGCCCCGGTAAGGTCCCACGGGGTCAGGTCCCACTGGAAGCAGGTCAGGAACCAGGAGTCCTGGCCGTAGCCGCCATCGTCCATGTTCTTGCAGTGGATGGTCTGGGCACCGGGGGCCATGCCGATCTGGTTCGTGCCGCCGTCGTCGCCGACCATAGTGCCGGTGGTGTGGGTGCCGTGGCCGTGGCCGTCCCAGGGATCGTTCGGGTAGAGGCCGGTGGCATCCCACCAGTTGTAGTTATGGTTTTCCAAGGAGCAGGTGGGCGGGTTCAGGCAGCCGCGATAGTGGCGGGCGATGGCCGGATGGTCTTCGTCCAGGCCGGTGTCGTTGCCGGCCAGCACCATACCCTGACCGGTATAGCCCATGGCCCAGACCTGATCGGCCTTGACGAAGGAGATATTCGGCTCCACAGCGTTGGGCTGCGGTGCATCCACCGCGTTCCGGGCCTCGTTGGGGTCCACGGCCAGGAAGCGGTGGTCGGCGGTGATGCTCTCCACTTCCGGCCGGCGGGCCAGGCTCGAAAGGAGGTTGGCGTCCCCACCCTTGACCAGGATGGCGTTCACGATGTAGTAGGGTTGGTAGGCCACTCCCTGGAGGTCAAGAAAGCGCCGCAGCGAGGCCTGGGTGCGTTCGGCGGTGGCCCGGAGCGTGTTGTAGACGTAGGTCCGGCGGGCCAGCCGGTCGGGGATGCGGGAAGCGGCGCTCACATCGGCCTGTTCCGTCAGCCAGAGGAAAAAGTCGGTCCGCCCTTGGGCCTCGAGTTCCTGGAGGACCAGGGGCTCGACCTTGCTCAGAAAGTCCTGCTCCGCCGGCCGCGCCAGGGCGGAAAGGGGCAGCAGCGTCAGGAGCAGGATGAGCGTTCCCAGAAGGGAAACCATTCTTTTCCAGTTCATGCCATTTCTCCTTGTGGAAAAAACAGGCCCCCGGAGCCGGGACGATCGGACGACCGCCCGGCGGAGGCCGGCGGACGGCCGGAAGGTTCCCGCGTCACCTCCTTTCTAGAAACGGCCGGGGGGGAGAAGGTCCACCGGAGCACGTTTTCCAAGCCCAGGACGGCTTGAATCAACACCGTGAGCAGCCAGCGGTAAAAATTGTACCCCAGAAGTGCGGTTTTGTCAAATGTCCTTTTTGCCTTGGGCCCCACTTGACAGGGCCGGCCCCTGGGTGTATAATCTATTCAAATATTCGAAAGGATTGAAAATGGAAGTGCCGGACGAACGACTGGAACAGGAGATCGCCCTCCTCCACGGCCACATCTGCGAGGGGCTGGGCGACCCCAAGCGGGTGCTCATCCTCTACCTCCTGGATGCCCGTCCCCGCAACGTGGGCGAACTGGCCGAGGCCCTGGGCATCCCCCAGCCCACCGTCTCCCACCACCTCAAGGTGCTCCGCGACCGGGGACTCATCCTGGCCCGCAAGGAGGGGACGGCCGTCTACTACTCCCTGGCCGACCGCCGCATCATCCAGGCCCTCGACCTTATGCGCGAGATGCTGGCCGATATCCTCACCCGGCGAGCCCGTCTGGTCGTCCGTTCTCCGTGAAAACCCCAGCAGGAGGAAAACGATGCCCAAGTTGAGCGCTGCCCAGCAGGAGATGCTCCGCACCATCTTCCACAACCGCGTGACCACCGATCCCCTGGAATGCCGCATCTACGGCCATGACGTCGGCACCATGCCGCCGCTCGTCCGGCCGCTCATCGGCCGGGCCCAGGCCGCCGCCGTCGTCCAGCCGAAGGACGAGGAGGAGATCGTCCGTCTGGTGCGCTGGGCCCGAAAGGAGGGTATCCCCCTCATCCCCCGGGGCAAGGCCACCTCGGGCTACGGCGGGGTCCTGCCGGTGCGGGGCGGCATCATCGTGGATTTCTGGCGGATGCGGGGAATCCTTGCCGTAGACGCCGCTTCCCGGACGGTCACCGTGCAGCCCGGCATCGTCTGGGAAGACCTGGAGAAGGAACTCCATAAGCAGGGCCTGGACCTGTGCCTCTACCCCTCCAGCGCGCCCTCCTCCACCGTGGGCGGGTGGCTGGCTCAGGGGGGCTTTGGCTACGGCTCCTTCGAGTACGGCGCCTTCCGGGAGAACGTCGTCGCCGCCCGCATCGTTCAGCCGGACGGCGAGGTGCGCGAACTCGCCGGCCCGGACCTGGACCTGGTGGCCGACGCCGAGGGCATCACCGGCCTCATCACCCAGGTCACCTTGCGGGTGCGCCCGCTGGAGGAGACGGTGGTCTTGGGGGCCCGCTTTGGTGAGGCCCGCTGGCTGGCCGCCGCCCTGCGCGAGATCGTCCGGGAGAAGGTGCCGGTCTGGTCGGCCTCCTTCTTCAACCCGACCATGGCCCGCCTGCGCAATCGGCGCCCGCCGAAACTGGAGCACGGCCATTCGGTGGAGGAGGAGCGCCCCGAACTGCCGGCGGTCTATTGTGCCCTTCTGGCCTATCCGGCCTCCCGGGCGGACGAGGTCACCCCGGCCCTGGAGCGCATCATCGCCCGGAACGGCGGCGAGCGCTGCATGGAGGGGCTGGCCGAGCACGAGTGGGAGAACCGCTTCCGGATCATGGCGGTCAAGCGCCTGGGCCCCTCCCTCATCCCCACCGAAGTGGTCGTCCCGCTGGACGGCCTGGATCGCCTCCTGGAGGACTGGGACCGGAACATCCGCCAGCCGATCGCCATCGAGGGCATGGTCGCGGGTGGGGAGAGGCCCCAGGTCACGCTCCTGGGCTTTATCCTGCACGACGAGCGCACCCCGGCCTTTAACTTTGCCTTCGGCCTGGCCCTGTCGGCCATTGTGCAGGCCAAGAAGTACGGCGGGCGGGCCTATTCCAGCGGCCTCTACTTCGCCCACGAGGCCGAACACATCCTGGGGCGCGAGCGTCTGGCCGCCCTGCGGGCCTACAAGCGGGAGAAGGACCCCGGAAATCTGATGAACCCGGGCAAGGTGCTCTCCAACGGCCTCCTGGGGGCCTTTATGCGCACGGCCGGCGCGTTCGAACCGCTGGTGCGGAGGGTGGGCAACCTGGCCCGGGTGCCCACGGGGGAGGAACGGATCGCCGGGGCCGGCCGGCGCGGCATCCCCGACGATGTGGCCTGGTACGCCTACACCTGCGCCCAGTGCGGCTACTGCGTGGGCGAGTGCGACCAGTTCTACGGCCGGGGCTGGGAATCGCAATCCCCCCGCGCCAAGTGGTACTTTCTGCGCGAGTACATGGCCGGCCGGGCCGACTTTACCCCGGACTGGGTCACCCGCTTTCTGGCCTGCACCACCTGCGAGGTCTGCAACATAGAGTGCCCCCTGGACCTGCCCATCGAGCCCTCCTGGCTGAAGATGCGCGGCACCCTCATCCACGAGCAGGGCAGACTGACCCTGCCGGCCGTTGAGATCATGCGCGCTGCGCTGAAAAAGGAGCGCAACATCTGGGCCTCCTACAGCCGGGACCGGGCCAACTGGGTGCCCGAGGACATCCGCCCCAAGGTCCTGCCCCGCGCCGAGGTCGCCTACTTCCCCGGCTGCACCGCCTCCTTCGTCGAGCAGGACGTGGCCCAGGGCACGGTGCGCCTCCTGGACGCGGCCGGCGTCCGCTTCACCTACCTGGGCGACGGCGAGGCCTGCTGCGGCCTTCCGATGCTGGTGGCCGGCCTCTGGGACGCCTTCGAGGACATCCTGCGCCACAATGTCAACGGGATGAAGGAGCGGGGGGTGAAGACGGTGGTCACCTCCTGTCCGGCCTGCTGGCTCTCCTGGAAGGTCTACTATCCCGAATGGGCCAAAAAACTGGGCATCTCCTTCCCCTTTGAGGTCAGACACTACTCCGAAATCCTGGCCGAGCGCATTCGGGAGGGCGCGCTGCGCTTTACCCAGGAGATTCCCATGCGGGTCACCTGGCACGACTCCTGCCACATGGGACGGGCCGGCGGCATCTACGAGCCGCCGCGCCAGGTGCTCCAGGCCATCCCCGGGCTGGAACTGGTGGAGATGGAGCACAACCGCGAACACGCCCACTGCTGCGGCGGCGTGCTCACCCTCCTGGAAAACCCCGACACCGGCAAGGTCATCGGCGACGTCCGCGTCCGGGAGGCCGAGGCCACCGGGGCCCAGGCCATCGTCGCCTCCTGCCCCTGCTGCGAAGTGCAATTCCGGGTCACTATCGACAAGACCGGGCGGGACTTGCCGGTCATTGACCTGGGGCACATCGCTTCGGAGGCACTGGGGCTGCCGGCCTACGACCCCACCGCCTACGCCCTGGAGCAGTGGAAGACCTTCGAGGCCATGATCTGGCTTCTGAAGCCCGAGGCCATGGCCGGCCTGATGGCCGAACTCCTCCCCCAGATGATCGAGGCCATGCCGGGGATGTTCCGGGGCATGATGAAACTGGTGCGGAAGGCCCCCCGGCCCGTTCGCGAGGCGATGATTGCTCTGATGAAGCCGCTCATGCCGCCGCTCTTCCCCCTCCTCATGCCGGGGATGATGCCCAAGGTCATGCCGGCCATGCTGGCGGCGGTGGAAAGGCGCGTGCCCATGCCCCAGCATATGAAGGAGCAGATGCCCGACCTCATGCCGATGGCGATGGAGAACCTCCTGCCCAAGATGCTCCCGCTGGTCATCCCCCACTTCATGCCGCGTATGGTCGCCTACCTGCGTGGGGAAAATCCGGCCTGAGTACAGTTGAAGGTTACCAAGTTTCAGGTTGAATGGATGCGCCATAGGGGGAGCCCCGGTGGAGGCAAATCCGCCGGGGCCCCCTGATTCGGTCTGCTGCGAAAAGCCCGGAGCCCTTACCCCTGCTCCACCTTCCAGCGCAGGTAAGCGTCGATGAAGCCGTCGATCTCCCCATCGAGGACGGCGGAGGTGTTGCTGGTCTCAAAGCCGGTGCGCAGGTCCTTGACCAGGTTGTAGGGGTGGAGGACGTAGGAGCGGATCTGGTTGCCCCACTCGGCCGAGACGTGCTCCCCCTTCAGCCGGGCCCGCTCCTCCTCCTGCTTCCGCTTCTCCAGTTCGTAGAGGCGGGAGCGCAGCACCTTCATGGCCATCTCCTTGTTGCGGAGTTGGGAGCGCTCGTTCTGGCAGGTGGCCACGATGCCGGTGGGCAGGTGGGTGATGCGCACGGCGCTGTCGGTGGTGTTGACGCTCTGGCCGCCGTGGCCGGCCGAGCGAAAGACCTCGATGCGCAGGTCCTCCGGGTTGATGTTTACCTCGATGGAGTCGTCCAGGGCCGGCACGACCTCCACCAGGGCGAAGGAGGTATGCCGGCGATGGGCGGCGTCGAAGGGGGAGAGGCGTACCAGGCGGTGCACGCCGGCCTCGGGCCGGGTGTAGCCGTAGGCATAGGGGCCGCGCACCTCCACCGTCACCGTCTTGATGCCGGCCTCCTCCCCGGGGACGATCTCCAGGATGTCGGTGGCAAAGCCCCGGCGCTCGGCCCAGCGCAGGTACATGCGCAGGAGCATCTCCGCCCAGTCCTGGGCATCGGTTCCCCCGGCCCCGGCATGGATGGAGAGCAGGGCATCGCCCTCGTCATATTCCCCGCTGAGCAGGAGGCGCAGTTCGCGGCGCCCGACCTCCTCGGCCAACCGGCCGGCCTCGGCCTCCACCTCAGCAAGCATTGCCCCGTCGCCTTCGGAGTGGGCCAGTTCCAGGAGGGCCTGGAGTTCCTCGCACTGATGGGCAAGGCGCTGCCAGCCCTCGACCTCTTCGCGCAGGCGGGTCAGCCGGCGCATCACCTCCTGGGCCTGGCGGGGGTCGTCCCAGAAGCCGGGCTCCAGGGTGCGCGCCTCCAGCCGGCGGATCTCCTCCTCCCGGGCCGGCAGGTCAAAGATGCCTCCCCAGCGTCTCCAGACGCTTCCGCAGACCTTCCAGAAGTTCGCTCGTTTCGCTCATCCCTGCCTCAAAGGTTGCGCAGGACATCCAGGCCCGATTCCTGGAGCAGGGCCTCGATGCGGGCCACCACCATGTCGATGGCGATGGTGTTGAAGCCGCCCTCGGGGATGATAATATCGGCATAGCGCTTGCTCGGTTCGACAAACTCCAGGTGCATCGGGCGGACGGTCTCCAGATATTGGCGAATCACCGATTCCATCGTCCGGCCGCGTTCGGCAATATCCCGCTCCAGACGGCGGATGAAACGGAGGTCGGCATCGGTGTCCACATAGATCTTGACATCCATCATCTCCCGCAGCGTCTTGTCGGCAAAGATCAGGATGCCCTCGAGCAGGATGACACGGTGAGGGAGGACGGTGCGGGTTTCCTTCCGGCGGGTGTGGGTGGTAAAGTCGTAGATGGGGATCTCGGCCGGCCGGCCGGCGATCAGTTGTCGCAGGTGCTGGATCAAAAGTTCGTTCTCCAGGGCATCGGGATGGTCAAAGTTGACCCGCGCCCGCTCCTCCAGCGGCAGGTGCGAAAGGTCGCGGTAGTAGGAGTCGTGCTGGATGTAGGCGATGCGGTCGCGTCCCACGCGCTCCAGGATGGCGTGGGAGACGGTCGTTTTCCCCGAGCCGGTTCCCCCGGCCACGCCGACGATGACCGGTTTCAAGGCCGTTCCTCCTGCCTTTTCATTTTACCACAGGGGTAGACGGGGCGCAAACCGATTTGCCATTTCCACCCGTCCGACGTATAATATCCCTGCCACCGATGATGCGGCTTGTCGGAGCCGTCCCCGGCCGGCCTCATCCCCGGCCGCGTCGGCCCCCGCCGGTAGAGGCTTCCGGGAGATTGCACCGGAAGCGCTGGGGCGCCCCCGGCGCCGGGGGCGTCCCGAAGGACGGACAAGGAGGTCGGAACGCCGTGCAGGGCCGGAACCGGGCCGCTGCACCTCCAGGAAGGACGCACAGGAGGTATGTGGATATGCACCTTGGCCCCGATCTTGGAAGTGCCTATTGCTGAACGTGAGGTGGGCTCATGAACCGTCTTCGTCTGCTCCTTTCCCTTCTTGCCCTGGCCGGCCTGCTCCTGGGCCTCATCCCCGGGGCCCTGGGCGCGCCGGAGGTGGGGACCGGGCAGGAGGTCCCGGCCGGCCCGGTCGTGGTGCGCCTGTACTATGAAAGCCCCGAGGCCCTGAACGCCGTATCCGGCGAACTGGACATCTGGGAGGTCCACCACGACCAGGGCTATGCCGTCGCCGCCGTCTCCCCGGAACAGTTCCGGTGGCTCCAGTCCCTGGGCTACCGCCCGGAGGTGGACCCGGAACGCACCGCCCTCCTGGGACGCCGGAACGAACCCCTCCCCGGCCAGGGGCCCGAAAGCATCCCCGGCTACCCCTGTTACCGCACGGTGGAGGAAACCTACCAGACCCTCCAGAACCTGGCCGCGAATTACCCCACCCTGGCCGAACTCTACGACATCGGCGATTCCTGGGATAAGGTGATGCCTGGCGGGCCGGCCGGCTACGACATCTACGCCCTGCGCATCACCAACGAAAACATCACCCCTCTGGGGACCAAGCCGACCTTCTTCCTCATGGCCGAGATCCACGCCCGCGAGTACACCACCGCCGAGACGGCCACCCGCTTCGCCGAGTACATCCTGCAGAACTATGGCACGAACCCCGAGATCACCTTCTTCGTGGATTACTACCGGCTCTACGTCGTGCCCATGACCAACCCTGACGGGCGCAAGTTCGCCGAGGGGGGACAACTGTGGCGCAAAAATACCGATAACGATGACGGTTGCAATACGACTTACGGCACCGATCTGAACCGCAACCACTCCTTCAAATGGGGCTGCTGCGGCGGCTCCAGCGGCAACCCCTGTGCGGAAACCTACCGCGGGCCTTCCGCCGCCTCCGAGCCGGAGACCCAGGCCGTCCAGAGCACCGTGCTCGGCCTCTTCCCCGACCAGCGCGGCCCGGGGGATAACGACCCCGCTCCGGCCGACGCCACCGGCATCCTGATCACCCTCCACTCCTACAGCGAACTCGTGCTCTGGCCCTGGGGCTGGACGTACGGGGGCGCCCCCAACGAGACCCAGTTGCAGACCGTCGGGCGGAAACTGGCCTGGTACAACAACTACACGCCCGAGCAATCGAGCGACCTCTACATCACCGACGGCACCACCGATGACTGGTCCTACGGCGAACTGGGCATCGCCTCCTTCACCTTCGAAATGGGCACGGCCTTTTTCCAGGCCTGCTCCACCTTTGAGAACACCATCTGGCCCAACAACCGGCCGGCCCTCCTCTACGCCCTGACCGTGGCCAAAACGCCCTACATGACCGCCTACGGCCCCGATGCCCTGAACGCGGCCACGAACCCGCCCTCCGTCCCCCAGGGCCAGCCGGTGCAACTGACGGCGACGATGAACGACACCCGCCGGAGAACCGACCCGGCCCAAAACATCGCCGCCGCCGAGTACTTTGTCCTGCCGCTGCACGGCAGCACCCCGCCGGGCGATCCGGGCACCGGCACGCCCATGCAGCCGGCCGACGGCTCCTGGAACTCGACCGTCGAGAACGTCGTGGCCACGGTGAATACCTCGGGACTGACCCCGGGCGACTATATCATCGCCCTGCGGGGCAAGGATGCCAACAACGACTGGGGCCCCTTCACCGCCGTCTTCCTCACCGTAACCCCTCCGGTCCAGTGCGACC